>NZ_JAUFPN010000174.1 GCF_030409335.1 Paeniroseomonas aquatica | reverse complement strand
CGCATCGTCGCCGACGGGACCGTCGACGAGGTGCTGGGCTAGAGCGCGCGGTAGGCGATGTCCCGCCGGCAGAAGCCCTCCGGCCAGTCGATCGCATCCACCGCGGCATAGGCCGCCGCCCGCGCCTCGGGCAGCGTCGCCGCCACCGCGGTGACCCCCAGCACCCGCCCGCCGGTGGCCACCACCGCGCCATCCGCCCGCCGCGCCGTCCCGGCGTGGAAGACCTGCACCCCGGGGACCGCCGCCGCCCGCTCCAGCCCGCGGATCTCGGTGCCCCCGGCATAGGCGCCGGGGTAGCCGGCCGCGGCCATCACCACCGTCAGGCTCGGCCGCGGGTCCCAGCGCAGGGCGAAGTTGCGCAGCTCGCCGTCGGCCGCCGCCAGCAGCGCCAGCAGCAGGTCGGACCGCAGCCGGACCATCAGCGCCTGGCATTCCGGGTCGCCGAAGCGGACGTTGAACTCGATCAGCTTCGGCCCCTGCGCGGTCAGCATCAGCCCGGCAAACAGCACGCCGCGGAAGGGCGTCCCCCGCCGCGCCATCTCGGCCAAGGTCGGCCGCACCACCTCGGCCATCACCTGCTCGCGCAGCGCCTCGGTGAAGACGGGCGGCGGCGAATAGGCGCCCATGCCGCCGGTATTCGGCCCGGTGTCGCCCTCGCCGACCCGCTTGTGGTCCTGCGCCGCGCCCAGCGGCAGCGCCGTCTCGCCGTCGCAGAGGGCGAAGAAGGAGATCTCCTGCCCAACCAGGCATTCCTCGATCACGACGGCGGCGCCGGCGGCGCCATGCACCCGGTCCTCCATGATGCCGGTGATCGCCGCCTCGGCCTCCGCGACCGTCGCCGCGACCACCACGCCCTTGCCGGCCGCCAGCCCGTCCGCCTTGACCACGATCGGCGCGCCCTGCGTCCGGACATGGGCCCGCGCCGCCGCCGCATCCTCGAACCGCGCCCAGGCGGCGGTCGGCACCCCGGCGGCATCGGCCACCTGCTTGGTGAAGGTCTTGGAGCCTTCCAGCGCCGCCGCCGCCCGGCTCGGGCCGAAGACCTTCAGCCCGGCCGCCATGCAGGCATCCGCCAGCCCCAGCGTCAGCGGCGCCTCCGGCCCCACCACCACGAGGTCGACGCGCTCCGCCCGGGCGAAGCCGACCAGCCCGGCCACGTCCTCGGCGCCGATGGCGACGCAGTCCGCGACCGCCGCGATCCCGGCATTGCCCGGCGCGCACCACAGCCTCTCCAGCAGGGGCGAGGCGGCAATCGCCCAGCACAGCGCATGTTCCCGCCCGCCGCCGCCGACCACCAGAACCTTCATCGCCAAGCCTCCTAAGCCGGGCGCCCTTAGCATAAGGTGCCCGCATGGACACGCCTCCGCCCGCCCCCCGGGCCAACATCCCCGAATTCGTCGTCTCCGAGATCGCCGGCGCCATCAAGCGCACGCTGGAGGAGAATTTCGGCCGCGTCCGCGTGCGCGGCGAAATCACCGAGCTGAAGCGCTACCCCTCCGGCCACATCTACCTGTCGTTGAAGGACGAGGCGGCGAAGCTCGAATCGGTCATCTGGAAGACCTCGGTCGGCCGGCTCTCGATCAAGCCGGAGAACGGCATCGAGGTCATCGCCACCGGCCGGATCGGCACCTACCCCGACCGCTCCAAGTACCAGCTCGTCATCGACCGGATCGAATACGCCGGCGAGGGCGCGCTGCTCGCCCGGATCGAGATGCTGCGTAAGCGCCTGCTCGAGGAAGGCCTCTTCGCGCCCGAGCGCAAGCGCCGCCTGCCCATGCTGCCCCAGGTCATCGGCGTGGTGACCAGCGAGCGGGGGGCGGTCATCCAGGACATCCGCACCACCATCCTCCGCCGCTTCCCCCGCCGCATCCTGCTCTGGCCGGTCCCGGTCCAGGGCGCCGGCGCCGCCGAGCAGATCGCCGCCGCCATCCGTGGATTTGGCCGGATGGCGGGGGCGCTGCGGCCGGACGTCATCATCGTGGCGCGCGGCGGCGGCAGCCTCGAGGACCTCATGGCCTTCAACGAGGAGATCGTGGTCCGCGCCGCCGCCGAGAGCCCCATCCCGCTCATCAGCGCCGTCGGCCACGAGACCGACACGACCCTGATCGACTTCGCCTCCGACCGCCGCGCCCCCACCCCCACGGCGGCGGCCGAGATGGCCATCCCCGCCCGCGCCGACCTGCTGGCCGACTTGGCGCAGACCCAGGCGCGGCTGCTGCAGCTCGGCCGCGCCGTGCTGGACCGCGCCCGCCGCCGCCTCATGCTGGCCGAGCGCGGCCTGCCGGACCTGCCCAATATCCTCGGCGCCATGCGGCAGCGGCTGGAGGATCGCGGCGAGCGGCTGGCGCTCGCCCTCCCCGGCCTGATCGACCGCAAGCGCGCCACCCTTGGCCGCCTCGCCCCGCGCCTGCCGCATCCGCGCGAGCAGATCGCCGCCCGCCGCGCCACCCTGGCCTTGCTGGATGGCCGCGCCGGCGCCGCCTGGCACCGCCTCCAGGCCCGCCGCCAGGCCGCCCCGCCGCTCGCCCGCTTCGCCGCCACCCCGGTGCAGGCGCTGGTGCGGGAGAAGCGCGCCCGGCTGGAGGGCCTGGTCGCCCGGCTGGAGGGCGTCTCCTACCAGTCGGTCCTCTCCCGCGGCTTCGTCCTGGTGCAGGATGCCGAGGGCGCGCCGCTGACCACCGCCGCCGCGGTCCCGCCCGGGGCGCGGCTGACCCTCACCTTCGCCGATGCCGCGGTCGGCGCCACCGCCGACGGGACCAAGGCCACCCCTCGCCGCCGCGGCGACCCGCCCGCGCAGGAGACCCTGCTGTGATCCGCCGCCGCACCGCCCTTGCCCTGCCCGCCCTGCTGCTTGCCCGCCCCGGCCTGGCCGCCATCCCCGCCGAGGGCCTGGCCCAGGGCGGCTTCGCCCATGGCCGCGTCGCCCCCGGCAGCCGCCTCGCGCTCGACGGCCGGGCGCTGCGGGTCGGGCCGGGCGGCGAATACGCCTTCGGCTTCAGCCGCGACCATGGCGCGGAGGCGACCCTCGTCCTCACCGCGCCGAATGGCCGGACCGAGACCCAGCGCCTGGCCGTCGCCCGGCGGGACTGGCCGACCCAGCGCATCACCGGCCTGCCCCCCGCCCAGGTCACGCCGGACCCGGAGGCGCTCCGCCGCATCACCGCCGAGCGCGCGCGCCTCGCCGCGGCGCGGGCCACCGACAGCCCCCGCACCGACTTCGCCGCCGGCTTCCTGCTGCCCGCGCATGGCCGGATCAGCGGCGTCTTCGGCAGCCAGCGCATCCTGAACGGCGAGCCGCGCCAGCCGCATTTCGGCTTCGACATCGCCGCCCCGACCGGCACGCCGCTGCTGGCCGCCGCCGGCGGCGTGGTGACGCTGGCCGGCGACTTCTTCTTCTTCGGCAGGATCGTGGTGATCGACCATGGGCACGGGGTGAACACCCTCTATGCCCATATGTCGGCCCAGGGCGTGACGGAGGGCCAGCAGGTCGCCGCCGGCCAGCGCATCGGCGCCATCGGCGCGACCGGCCGCGTCACCGGCCCGCACCTGCACTTCGGCTTCTCCTGGTACACCACCTGGCTCGACGCCCAGCCCGTGTTGCCGCCGGTAACCGGCTGAAACTCCGAGGCTTTCGGGCGGTTCAAGTCCCGGCATGCAAGGAAGCCGCCGCATGAGCATCACCCCCGAATTCGCCAGCTACCCCAGCCTGCAGGGCCGCGTCGTGCTCATCACCGGCGGCGCCAGCGGTATCGGCACCGTCGTGGTCGAGCATTTCGCGGCCCAGGGCGCCCGCGTCGCCTTCCTCGACTTCGACCGGGCGGCCGGCGAGGCCACCGCCGCCCGCACCGGCGCCCTGTTCCTGTTCTGCGACCTGCGCGACATCGCGTCGCTGCGCGCCGCCATCGCCGAGATCCGCCGGCAGCTCGGCCCCATCTCCGTCCTGGTGAACAACGCGGCGCGCGACGACCGCCACGGCCTCGAGACGGTGGAGCCCGACTACTGGGACGAGCGCATGCACACCAACCTGCGCCACCACTTCTTCTGCGCCCAGGCGGTCGCGCCGATGATGAAGGAGTTCGGCCGCGGCGCCATCATCAACATGGGCTCGGTCAGCTGGATGAAGCTGCAGGGCGGCATGCCCGCCTATACCACCGCCAAGGCCGCCATCCGCGGCCTGACCCGCGGCCTAGCGCGCGACCTCGGCCCCGACCGGATCCGCGTCAACGAGGTCGTCCCCGGCTGGATCTTCACCGAGCGCCAGCTGGAGAAATGGGCGACGCCGGCTGACGAGGCCGCGAACATGGACCGGCAATGCCTGAAGGAGCGGCTCTACCCGCCCGATATCGCGCGGATGGTGCTGTGGCTCGCCGCCGACGACAGCCGGATGGTGACCGGCCAGCATTTCGTCGTGGATGGCGGCACGGTCTGAGGAAGGCGCCGCCGCAACCCTCTTGTTTCAGGCCGGCAGGAAGGCTACCGCCATCGCCATGTCCCAGCTCCAGCCCGCCCGCGGCACCCATGACCTGATCGGCGAGGAACACCGCCGCCACCACCGCGTCATCGAGGTCGCGCGCCGCATCGCGACGCTCTATGGCTTCGAGGAATGGGCCACCCCCATCTTCGAGGATACCCGCGTCTTCAGCCGCGGCCTGGGCGATACCTCGGACGTCGTCGCCAAGGAGATGTACGTCTTCGAGGATCGCGGCGGCGAAAGCGTCACCCTGCGGCCGGAGAACACCGCCGGCGTCTGCCGCGCCCTGGTCAGCAACGGCCTCACGCAAGGCGGCCTGCCGCGCAAGGTCTTCTACGCCGGGCCGATGTTCCGCTACGAGCGGCCGCAGAAGGGCCGCTACCGCCAGTTCCACCAGATCGGGATCGAGGTGCTGGGCGCGCCCGAGCCGCTCGCCGATGCCGAGGTCATCGCCTGCGGCTGGCAGATCCAGCAGGAACTGGGCATCGAGGAGGGCACCATCCTCGAGATCAACACCCTAGGCGACGCGCCTTCGCGGGATGCCTACCGCGCCGCCCTCGTCGGCTACTTCACCGGCCATGCCGAGGCGCTCTCGGCCGACAGCCGGATGCGGCTGGAGAAGAACCCGCTCCGCATCCTCGACAGCAAGGACAAGGGCGACCGCGCCCTGATCGCCGATGCGCCCACCATCTTCGACCACCTGACCCCCGAGGCCGCCGGTTTCTTCGAGACGGTGCAGCGCCACCTCACCCGCTTCGGCGTGCCCTTCCGGGTCAATCCGCGCATCGTGCGCGGCCTCGACTACTACAGCCACACCGCCTTCGAATTCGTCACCGACCGGCTGGGCGCCCAGGGCACCGTCATGGGCGGCGGCCGCTACAACGGCCTGGTCGAGGAGATGGGCGGCCCCGCCACCCCCTCGGTCGGCTGGGCCGCGGGGGTCGAGCGGCTGGCGCTGCTGGTCGAGGCCGCCGGCCTTACCCCGCCGGCGCCGCGCCCGGTCGCGGTCATCCCGGTGGGGGATGCCGCGGAAGGCCCGGCGCTCGACCTGCTGCAGGCGCTGCGGCAGTCCGGCGTGATCGCCGAGATCGCCTATCGCGGCAATACCAAGCGGCGGATGGAACGCGCCAACAAGATCGGCGCCGGCGCCGCCGTCATCCTCGGCGAGACCGAGATCGCCGAGGGCGTGGCGGTGGTCCGCAACCTCGACGCCGGCACCCAGGAGCGCGTCCCGCTCGACGACATCGTGCGCGCCCTGGCCGAGACCGGCGTCGTGGACAGCGCGGTCGAGGCCATGCTGGCCGAGATGCTCGAGGCCGAGGAGGATGAGGACGAGGCGCCGACGCCATGAGCATCGCCGACAAGCTCGACCGCGTCCTGACCCGCGCCGAGGAACTGAAGCACCAGCTCGCCACCGCCGAGGGCGGCCAGTTCGGCGCCATGTCGAAGGAGCTGTCCGAGCTGGAGCCCCTGGTCGCCAAGGTCGAGGCCCTGCGCGCCGCCGAGCGCGCCCGCGACGAGGCCGAGGCCATGCTGGCCGACCCCGAGCTGCGCGAGCTGGCCGAGGACGAGTACCTCGCCCAGAAGGATGCCGTGCCGCGGCTGGAGCGCGAGGTCCGCCTCATGCTGCTGCCGAAGGACAGCGCCGACGAACGCAGCGCCATCCTGGAAATCCGCCCCGCCGCCGGCGGCGACGAGGCCGCGCTGTTTGCCGCCGAGATGTTCCGCGCCTACCAGCGCTACGCCGAGGGCCGCCGCTGGAGGTTCGAGGTGATGGAATACGACGAGGGCGAGCTGGGCGGCGTGAAGGGCGCCACCGCCGAGATCCAGGGCCGCGGCGTCTTCGCCAAATTCAAGTATGAATCCGGCGTCCACCGCGTCCAGCGCGTGCCGGCGACCGAGACGCAGGGCCGCATCCATACCTCGACCATCACCGTCGCCGTCCTGCCGGAGGCCGAGGAGGTCGACGTCCAGATCAACGAGAGCGACCTCCGGATCGACACCTACCGGGCCAGCGGCGCCGGCGGCCAGCACGTGAACAAGACCGACAGCGCCGTCCGCATCACCCATATCCCGACCAACACGGTGGTGGCGATGCAGGAGGAGCGGAGCCAGCACAAGAACCGCGCCAAGGCGATGAAGATCCTCCGCGCCCGCATCTACGAGGCCCAGCGCGCCCGCCTCGCCGGCACCCGCGCCGCCGACCGCAAGTCCCAGGTCGGCACCGGCGACCGGTCCGAGCGCATCCGCACCTACAACTTCCCGCAGGGACGGGTGACCGACCACCGCATCGGCCTGACCCTGCACAAGATCGAGAAGGTGATGCTCGGCGACTTCGACGAGATCATCGACGCGCTGACCCAGGAGGACGAGGCGGCGCGGCTCGCGGCGGACCAGGATTGACCCGCCGCCATCGCGGAGCCCCGCAGGCTGCGCAGCGGCCGAGGAGCGTAGCGTGAATCGCGGCGGCAAACCTTCCACCTCCACCTGCGCCGAGCCCGCGGGCACCGTCGGCTTCTTCCTCTGCCGCGCCGGCCAGCATTTGCGCGCCGCCGCGATCGAAAGCCCGCGCCAGGAAGCCCGCATCCTGCTCGCCCATGCCCTCGCCTGCCGGCAGGAGGATCTGCTGCGCGACCCCCGCGCCGCCGTGCCCCCTGACGCCGCCCGCGACTTCGCCGCGCTGCTGCGCCGCCGGCTCGGGCATGAGCCGGTCGCCCACCTGCTGGGCGAGGCGGAGTTCTGGTCGCTGCGCCTCGCCGTCTCCCCCGCCACCCTCATCCCCCGGGCCGATTCCGAAGCCCTGATCGAGGCCGCGATCGAGGCCTTCCCGGAGCCCGGCGCCGTCCGCCGCATCCTCGACCTCGGCACCGGCACCGGCTGCCTGCTGCTGGCGGCGCTGCGGGAATTCCCCGCCGCCACCGGCCTCGGCCTGGACCGCATCCCCGCCGCCGCCGCCCTGGCCCGGGAGAATGCGCGGCGCCTGGGCCTCGCCGGCCGCTGCGCCTTTGCCGCCGCCGACTGGGCGGCGCCGCTGGCCGGCGCCCGATTCGACCTCGTCCTGGCGAACCCGCCCTATATCGAGAGCGCCGCCATCCCCGGGCTGATGCCCGAGGTGGCCCGGCATGAGCCCGCCTCGGCGCTGGACGGCGGCGCCGACGGGCTCGGCGCCTATCGCCTGATCGCCGCCGCCCTGCCGGGGCTGCTCGCCCCCGGCGGCCGCGCCATCCTCGAGCTGGGCCAGGGCCAGCGCCCAGTGGTGGAGGCCCTGGCCCGGGCCGCCGGCCTCGCGCCGCTCGGCTGCCGCGCCGACCTCGGCGGCATCGACCGCGCCCTGCTGCTCGGGGCGGCCGCCGCTCCGGGCTGAGCGGCCGGATCCCTGCCCTTCCGAAAAAATCGTTTGGCGCTGCGCCCATCAGGGGTTAGCTTGCGGAAGGACTTCGTTGGCAGGCGGGCTTGGCCCGATCCAGTGCTGCGCAGACCGGACCCGTGGAACGGCCTGCCCGAGCTGGCCTCCATGGCGCTTTGAAAAACCCCGACCGCCAGTGCCGATCCTGCCCGAATCGCGGGCCAGGACGGGGCGGCCCACCTGCGAGACGGCAGACGCAATACCGATGAACATGAAACGGATTCGCGGCCGCAGCCACCGTCACGGTGGGGGCGGCCAGGGCGGTGGTGGCGGTGGCGGTGGCCAGGGTGGTGGCGGCGGCGGCGGCGGTGGCCAGTACCGCCCCGCGGCCCACCAGCCGATGAGCCGCAACCATGTCTTCGACTCGAACGGCCCGGACATGCGGCTGCGCGGCACCGCCCAGCAGCTCTTCGAGAAGTACCTCCAGCTCGGCCGCGACGCGACCGGCTCGGGCGACCGGGTCATGGCGGAAAGCTACTTCCAGCACGCCGAGCATTACTTCCGCATCCTGAACGCGATGAGCCAGGTGCAGCAGCAGCAGGCCAGCGTGCCGCAGCAGCGCCGCTACCAGAACGGCCCCGACCAGGGCAACGAGGGCGGCGAGCAGGGCGGCGAGCAGCAGCAGCCCGAGTTCAACGGCTCCGGCAATGCCCAGGGGCATGGCCAGGGGCATGGCCAGGGGCAACCTCAGGGCCACCAGGGTCATGCCCAGGGTGGCCAGGGCAACGGCCAGGGCGGCGAGTCGTCCCAGGACGAGGACCAGGACGGCCCGCAGCAGCCGCAGCCGCACCAGCGGGAACGCGAGCAGCTCTAGCCCCGGTTGGACTCCTGGCCCGGGCACCGGTGGTTCCGCCGCCGGCCGCCACGTTGACAAGCAGCCCGGCGCGGCCCCAGGCTCAGTCCGTTCCAAGGGGGGCCCCGGCAGGGGCTGAGAGTGGGCTAAGTCGCCCTGACCCTTCGAACCTGATCCGGGTCATGCCGGCGTAGGGAACGGAACGAGCGGGCGTAATTCGAAGACCAATTGCGCCCGGCCCCGCGCGTCACACCGCCCGGATCTCCCCTCAGGAGGTCCAAGAATGCCCGATATCTTCCCCACCGAAGCCCTCGACGTCACCACCGGGCCCCTGCCCGCCTCCCGCAAGGTCCATATCGCCGGGACCCACCACCCCGACATCCGGGTGGCCATGCGCGAGATCGACCTCGACCCCTCCGCCCAGGAACCCCCGCTCCGGGTCTACGACCCCTCCGGCCCCTATACCGATGCCAGCTACGTCGCCGACATCCGCCGCGGCCTGCCCCTGCTCCGCCGGGACTGGATCGCCGCCCGTGGCGACGTCGAATCCTACGAGGGCCGCGACCCCAAGCCCGAGGACGACGGCCTGAAGCCCGGCGAGGCCCGCCGCGTCCCGGTCTTCGACCGCACCACCCGCCAGCCCCTCCGCGCGAAGCCCGGCAAGGTCCCCACCCAGCTCGCCTATGCCCGCGCCGGCATCATCACGCCGGAGATGGAATACGTCGCCATCCGCGAGAATGTCGGTCGCGCCCAACTGCGCGAAGCCGCCGAGCGCGACGGCGAGAGCTTCGGCGCCGAGATCCCCGACTACGTCACGGCGGAGTTCGTCCGCGACGAGGTCGCCCGCGGCCGCGCCATCATCCCGGTGAACATCAACCACCCGGAATCCGAGCCGATGGCGATCGGCCGCAACTTCCTGGTCAAGATCAACGCCAACATCGGCAACTCCGCCGTCGCCTCCTCGGTCGCGCAGGAAGTCGACAAGCTGGTCTGGGCCATCCGCTGGGGCGGCGACACGGTCATGGACCTCAGCACCGGCCGCAACATCCACACCACGCGGGAATGGATCATCCGCAACAGCCCCGTGCCCATCGGCACCGTCCCGATCTACCAGGCGCTGGAGAAGGTGAACGGCCGCGCCGAGGACCTGACCTGGGAGATCTTCCGCGACACGCTGATCGAGCAGGCCGAGCAGGGGGTGGACTACTTCACCATCCACGCCGGCGTCCGCCTCGCCTATATCCCGCTGACGGCCAGGCGCGTCACCGGCATCGTCTCCCGCGGCGGCTCGATCATGGCGAAGTGGTGCCTGGCGCATCACCAGGAGAATTTCCTCTACACCCACTTCGACGAGATCTGCGAGATCATGGCGGCCTACGACGTCAGCTTCTCGCTCGGCGACGGCCTCCGCCCCGGCTCCATCGCCGATGCCAACGACGCCGCCCAATTCGCCGAGCTCGAGACACTGGGAGAGCTGACCAAGGTCGCCTGGGCCCGCGACGTGCAGGTGATGATCGAAGGCCCCGGGCATGTCCCGATGCACAAGATCAAGGTGAACATGGAAAAGCAGCTCGAGGTCTGCGGCGAAGCGCCCTTCTACACCCTCGGACCGCTGACCACCGACATCGCCCCCGGCTACGACCACATCACCTCCGGCATCGGCGCGGCGATGATCGGCTGGTTCGGCTGCGCCATGCTCTGCTACGTCACGCCGAAGGAACACCTCGGCCTGCCGGACCGGGACGACGTGAAGGTGGGCGTCATCACCTACCGGATCGCGGCGCATGCGGCCGACCTCGCCAAGGGCCACCCGGCGGCCAAGCTGCGCGACGATGCGCTGTCCCGCGCCCGCTTCGACTTCCGCTGGCGCGACCAGTTCAACCTCAGCCTCGACCCCGCCACCGCCGAGCAGTTCCACGACCAGACCCTGCCGGCCGAGGGTGCCAAGCTGGCGCATTTCTGCTCCATGTGCGGCCCGAAATTCTGCTCGATGAAGATCAGCCAGGAAGTCCGGGCGGCGGCGCAGCAGGGGATGGAGGAGATGAGCGACAAGTTCCGCAACACCGGCGGGCAGATCTACCTGCCGCCGGTGGCGCGGGGCTGAGGCCCGGGCGGGGGTGGGGGCCAGCCGCTGCCCCCACCCCCGCCCCTGCCCCCGCCGGCTTTTCGTTGCATTCGGCGGCGGAAGGATTTATAGGTAGGAAATCCTAGGCCGCCCGGGTCGGCGTTCCCGCCTCCCGGTCGGCCAGCAGCGCCGACAGGGTGGTGATCAGCCGCTCCGGGTCGAAGGGCTTGGCCAGGACCGGCGCGGTGCCGAGGCCGTTCCGTTCCGCCGCGCCGGCATCGCCGGTGACCACCACGAAGGGAATCCGCCGCGCGTCCAGGGCGGCGCCGACCGAGGCGGCCGAACGGCCCTCGAGGTGCAGGTCGAGCACCGCCGCATCGACCCGCTCATGCGTCAGCATCATCAGGGCCAGGGCCACCGTCTGCGCCGGCCCCACCACCTGGGCGCCGGCATCGAGCAGCAGATCCTCGATATGCATGCCGATGAAGGCCTCATCCTCGACCAGCAGCACGTGCCGGCCTGCCAATCGGGTCATGTCCCCCCCCATGCGTCAGCGAAACCCGGCATCTAGCCCACCCCGGCGGCGCCGGGGGTAACATTGCCGCCGAAGGGCCGGATCAGGGGCAATTAGTGAAGGAACGCAAAGGGTTGATCCTCAGTAATTGAGGGGAATTTTACCGAATTGAGCGGAATTGAGGACAATTGAGGCGGATTGGCCCCACCGCCGGGCGGCCGGTCCGGGGGCTAGAGCCCGAACTGGACCACCCGCGAATTCCCCCGGCGCAGGTTGCGCACCCGCGCCAGCGCCCAGAGCGGAAACAGCCGGGCATAGCCATGGTAGCGCAGGTAGAAGACCCGCGGGAAGCCGGTGCCGGTGTAGTCCTGCTCGGGCCAGGAGCCGTCCTGGTCCTGGTGCCGCAGCAGCCAGAGGGCGCCGCGGTCCACCGCCGCATCCTCCACCGCCCCGGCCGCCATCAGCGCCAGCAGGGCCCAGGCGGTCTGGCTGGCGCTGCTCGGCGCCGCGGCCCGGTCCGGATCCGCCCGGGTGCCGCCCCGCCGCGGGTAGGATTCGCCATCCTCGCCCCAGCCGCCGTCCTCGTTCTGCGCCGCCTTCAGCCAGGCGACGGCGCGGCGCATGGCCGGGTGGCTGGCGCCGAGGCCGGCGGCATTCAGCGCCGTCACCGCCGACCAGGTGCCATAGACGTAGTTCACGCCCCAGCGCCCGTACCAAGCGCCGTCCGGCTCCTGCTCGGCCAGCAGGTACTCCACCGCCCGGGTCATCACCGCGCTCCCGGGCGGGTGGCCGAGCTGGGCCAGCATGGCGAGGCAGCGGCCGGAGACATCGGCGGTCGGCGGGTCCAGCAGCGCTCCGTGGTCGGCGAAGGGGATGCTGTTCAGGTGGTGGTGGGTGTTGTCGGCGTCGAAGGCGCCCCAGCCGCCGCCGCGGGACTGCATGCCCACCACCCAGTCCGTCGCCCGGCCGATCGCCGCCTCCATGCGCGCCTCGGCGGGCCGGCCCGGGCCGCGGCCCGGCCCGGCCTGCTTGCGCGCCCGGTCGAGCGCCAGCACCACCACCGCGGTGTCGTCCACGTCGGGGTAGTGCGGGTTGGCGTACTGGAAGGCCCAGCCGCCGGGCGGCACGCCCGGCCGCGCCTCGGCCCAGTCGCCGGCGACATCGGTCACCTGCCGGTCGAGCAGCCAGCCGAGCCCCTGCCCGACCGCCGCCTCCGCCTCGGGGCCGCCGGCCTCGAGCAGCGCATGGGCGACCAGCGCGGTGTCCCAGACCGGGGAGAGGCAGGGCTGGACGTAGGTCTCGCCCGGCATCCCGTCCTGGTCGGCCCGGTCCATCACCAGCTTCTCGACCGCCACCCAGGCGGTCACCAGCCGCGGGTCGTCCGCCGGCACGCCGAGGCAGTGGTACATCAGGATGGCATTGGCCATGGCCGGGTAGATGGCGCCCAGCCCGTCCTCGCCGTTCAGCCGCTCGGTGACGAAGGCCTCGGCCCGCGCCTCGGCCCGGGCACGCAGCGTCTCGGGGATCAGCCCATGGGCGCGCTGCAGCACCGCGTCCATCTGGCGGAACAGGGTGCGCCAGGGCTCGGCCGCATGGGCGCCGCCGGGCCAGTGCTTCACCTGCGCCGGCGGGGTGCGGAACAGCTCCTGCACCGTCACGCCGAGCGGCGCCAGCGGCTGCGGCCGGCGCGCCATCACCACGGTCAGCGGCACCAGCACGGTCCGCGCCCAGTAGCTGATCTTCGAGAGGTGGAAGGGGAACCAGCGCGGCAGCAGCATGAGCTCGGGCGGCATCACCGGCACCGCCTGCCAGGGCACCTCGCCGAACAGCGCCAGCGTCGCCCGGGTGAAGACGTTGCTCATCTCCGCCCCGCCGGCCGCCAGGATGGCCTCCCGGGCGCGGCGCATGTGCGGCGCCCCGGCCGCGTCGCCGATCAGCCGCAGCGCGAAATAGGCCTTCACCGAGCAGGAGACGTCGAGCGGGCCGCCGTGGAACAGCGGCCAGCCGCCGCCGCAGGTGGCCTCCTGCTGCGCCTGGATCCGGCGGAGGTAGCGGCCGATCCGCGCTTCCCGCGCCGGGTCCTTCCGGGCGAAGAAGCGCTGCAGCATGATGTATTCGGAGGGGATGGTCGCATCCGCCTCCAACTCGAAGACCCAGTGCCCGTCGGGGCGCTGCCGGGCGAGCAGGTGCGCGACGGCGCCCTCGATGGCGGCATCCAGCGGCTCCGGCGCCAGCGGCCCGAGCGGTCCAGCCAGCGTCAGGTCCGAACGCAGCCAATGCGCCGCCCCCGACGCGGCTAGGTCCTGAATCGTGGACAAGGCGAGCAATCCCCCATGGATCCCGGGCCGCCGAGGCGACGCGGGTCGAGAACCCCAACGGCATACGGCGTCTTTCCGCGATTGCGAAGGGACGCCCCCCGTTCGGGCGTGGTTTTGTCGCGGGCTGTGGCCCGATCTCCGTCCAGATAGACCATCGGCCGGCCTGCGGATGGCCGGGCCGGCGGGTGGCAGACCGTGGCGGGACGCATGCCTCGGCGTTCAGCGCCCCCTACCCCGGGTCCGCCCGGGGCCCGGCCTCGCCCTTCCACATCCCGCCCCGGCCGCGCCATTCCGCCCAGGCCGAATCCAGGGTGAAGGCCATATAGGCGGCGGCGACCGCGGGCAAGGCAAGCCCCCGCAGCGGCGAGAGCCCGAAGCGCCGCAGCGTCGGCGCATAGGCCAGCGCCATGGCGGCCCAGGCGGCGAGCCCCAGCCCCCGCGCCGGCCCATGGCCGAAGGCGGCCAGCAGCGGCGGCGCCAGGAAGACCAGCGCCAGGGCCAGGATCATCCCGGCCAGCGCCGCCGCCCGGTAGCCGAGCTGGGCATAGGCGGTCCGCGCCACCATGCGCCGGATCGCCCCCGCCCCCTCGTAGGGGCGGAGGCTCTCCACCCGGTCGGTCAGCCCGGTCCAGATCGGCCCCACCGCCTTCATCCGCCGCGCCAGGGCGCAGTCGTCGATGATGGCGCCGCGGATCGGCCCGAGCCCCCCGGCCCGCTCGAAGGCGGCGCGGTCGAGCAGCACGCAGCCGCCCGCCGCCGCCGCCGTCCGCGCCCCGGGGGCATTGGACCAGCGGAAGGGGTAGAGCATCTGGAAGAAGAAGATGAAGGCCGGGATCAGCCAGCGCTCGGCCGCCGAGGCGCAGCGCAGCCGGGCCATGAGCGAGACCAGCACGCGGCCCTCGGCGCTGGCCCGCGCCACCAGCCGCCGCAGGCTGTCCGGCGCGTGGCGGATGTCGGCATCGGTGAACAGCAGCCTGTCCGGGGCGCTGCGCCGCGCCTCGGCCAGCCCCTGCTCCAGCGCCCAGAGCTTGCCGGTCCAGCCGGCCGGCCGGGCCTCGCCGCGCCGCACCACCAGCCGGGGGTCGCCCGCCGCGGCCGCCAGCGCCGCCGGACCGGTGCCGTCGGCGCTGCGGTCGTCCACCACCACCAGGCGGAAGTCGCCGGGGTAGTCCTGCGCCAGCAGGCTCCGCACCGTGGCGCCGATGGTCGCGGCCTCGTCCCGCGCCGGGACCACCGCCACCACGCTGGGCCAGGCCGCCGGCTCGGGCAGGGCGGCGGCGGCGCGGTCGTCGTCGCGGGCCAGCCAGAAGAAGCCGCGGCCCAGCAGCAGCACCGCCCAGGCGAGGCAGGCGGCCAGTGCCAGCCAGGTCACGGCCGTAGCATCCCCGGCAGCATCCCCGGCAGCATCCCCTGGGCGCGGAACCAGGCGATCGCCTCCGCCACCGCCTCCGGCCAGGGCCGCGCCCGGTGGCCCAGCACCCGTTCGGCCTTGGCCGCGCTGAAATACATCGGGTGGCCCGCCATCCGCAGCCCGTCGAGGGTCAGCATCGGCTCGCCCCCGGCGAGCCGCCCCCAGCCCTCGGCGACCACCGCCGCCGGCCAGAGCGGCAGGCGCGGCAGCCGGAAGGGCCGTCGGCGGCCGAGGCTGGCGGCGATCCAGGCGAGCATCTCCCCGAGCGGCACGTCCTGGCCGCCGAGGATGTGCCGCTCCCCCACCGCGCCGCGGGTCAGCGCGGCGACGCAGCCGGCGGCGACGTCGTCCACATGCACCAAGTTCAGCCCGGTATCGACATAGGCCGGCATCCGGCCGCGCGCGGCCTCGAGGATGATCCGCCCGGTCGGCGTCGGCCGCCGGTCGCGCGGGCCGATGGGGGTGGAGGGGTTGACGATGACCGCCGGCAGCCCGGCCTCGGCCACCAGGCGTTCCACCAGCCGCTCCGCCTCGGTCTTGGAGCGCTTGTAGGGGCCGATCGCCTGGGCCGGCGTCGCCGCATCGGCCTCGGTCGCCGGCCGCCCGTCGTCCCGCGGCCTGAGGGTGGCGACCGAGGAGACATGCACCACCCGGCGGCAGCCCGCGGCCAGCGCCGCCCGCATCACCGCCTCGGTCCCGGCGACGTTCACCGCCCGCATCCGGGCCGGGTCGGGGACGAAGATGCGGTAGTCGGCGGCGCAGTGGATCACCGCACCGCAGCCCTCGGTGGCGCGGGCGACGGAGGCCGCGTCGGTCAGGTCGCCGGGGATGAAGGCCGCCGGCACGCCGTCCAGCACGTCCCGCGGCGTGCCCTCGCGCACCAAGGCCCGGACCGGGTGCCCGGCCCGGTGCAGCGCCAGCGCGATGGCCGAGCCGAGGAAGCCGGTCGCGCCCGTCAGCATCACCGTCTCAGCCATGCATCCCCATCCCTTGCCCGGCCCGGTTGTGGCCCGGACGGCCGGGGATTTCCAGCCGAGGTGATCCGGGCCCCGGGTCGCCGCCCCGGCCCGGCCATGCTATGGCGCCGGGCATGACCCGCCGCACCCTGCTCGCCGCCAGCCTCCTGCTGCTGACCCGCCCCGCCCTGGCCGAGGGCCCGTCCCCGGCCGGGGTGGTCGACCGGCTGCACGCCACCCTGCTCGACCTGATGCGGAACGCCCGGTCGCTCGGCGTCCGCGGCCGGGAGCAGCGGCTGCGGCCGGTGATGCAGGCCGCCTTCAACCTGGCGGCGATGACCCGGATCGCGGTCGGCCCGCCCTGGACCGGCCTGCCCGAGGCGCAGCAGCAGGCGCTGGTCGCCGCCTTCTCCGACTGGTCCATCGCCACCTATGCCAGCCGCTTCGACGGCTTCGGCGGCGAGAGCTTCGAGACCCTCGGCACCACCCCGCGGCCGAACGGCGACGTGCTGGTCAATACCCGGCTCAACCGGCCGAGCGACGCGCCGGTGCTGCTGAACTACCTGCTGCGGGACGGGCGGATCGTCGACGTCTACCTGACCGGCACCATCAGCGAGCTGGCCAGCCGCCGCGCCGAGTTCACTGCCATCCTGCGGGAGGGCGGCGCGGACCGGCTGGTGGCCGAGCTGCGGCGGCGGACGGCGACGGCGCTGGCCGGCTGAGCCGCGCCCGATGATCCCATCGGTCGGCGCTGGAGCAGTTTCCGTTCGCACCGGCTCACGGAGCCCGCTCTGGCCTGTTGTTCTGGCGAGCAGATAGCTCCGGTCTGATGAGTCCATCAGATCGGAGTTTGCTCTGACCCTCAGGCGCCGGGGACCGCCCCCAGCGCCTGGTTGAGCCGGGAGCGCGCCCGGCCGGCCTGCACCGCCGCCCGGGCTTCAGCCCCGGCGGCATCGAGCTGCAGCTGCCGCACCCGGTAGAGGTCGAAGATCCCGGTTTCACCCTGGCGGAAGGCGCGGCGGGCGACGTCGAGCTGCTGGTCGGCGACGCCGAGGCGCTGGCGGGCCAGCCGGGCCGCCTCCTCGGCCGCCCGCAGCGCCGCCTCGCCCGCCAGCACGCCGGCATTCACCAGCCGGCGCTGCTGCACCAGCAGGGCGGTGGCGCGGGTGAGCTGGGACTGGGCGGCGGCCCGCCGCGGCGCGTTGCGCGCCTCGGTCGCCAGCGGCAGCCGCAGCCGGACGCCGAAGGAGACGCCCTGCTCGGTCACGTTGCCGCTCTGGCTCTGGCCGAACAGGCCAAGCTCGGGATTGTCCCGCTGGGTGGCGGCGACCAGCCGGGCCTCCGCCTCGGCCGCGGCCAGCCCGGCCTCGGCGGCGGCGAGCAGGGGATGACTGACGTTGCGGGGGACCGGGGCCTCGGCCTCCAGGTCCGGCATGGCGCCGCCGGTCAGCACGGCATAGCTGGCCCGCGACGCCGCCAGGTTCGCTTCCGCCTCGCTCAGCGCCAGCTCGGCCGCCAGGGTCTCGTTCTGCGACAGCAGCCCGTCCGAGGCCGGGATGTCGCCCAGGGCGGCGCGGCGGTCGACGTCGCGGGCGATGTCCCGCGCCGTCGCCAGCCGGTCCCGCGCCAGCCTGGCCTCGCGCGCCGCCAGGGCGGCGGCCCACCAGGCCTCCCGCAGCTGGCCGGCCAGCTCCAGCTCGCGCTGCACCAGCTGGCCTTCCACCTCGGCCACCGCGGCGCTGACGCTGCCGCCGAGCGCCCGCCGCTGCCCCGGCAGCCAGATCGGCGCCCCGACCTCGACGTCGAACTGGGTCGCCTCGCGCGGGCCACGGGTATCGGTGCGCCAGGCGCCGCTGACCGCCGGGGAGCCGGCGATGGGCGAGCGCACGGTGGCGCTGCGCGCCGCCACCGCGTCGCGCTGGGCGGCCAGCGCCCGGGCGGTCGCATCCAGCGCCATGGCCTGGTCCAGGTGCCGCGCCAGCGAGGCCGTGCCCCGGGCCGGGCCCGGGGCCGGCCGCGGCAGCGGGCGGGGCGGCGCCGCCGTGCGCGGCAGGGTCGCCCGCGGCGCCGTCACCTCCGGGTAGGCGGGCAGCGGCGGCGCGGTGCGGGGCGCCGCCGTCTGGGCATTCGCCCAGCTGGAGACGAGCAGCAGGGCTGCCAGGGCGACCGCCTGGAGCAGCATGATCGAGCGCATCGGGGTCACTCCGCCGGGGCAGGCTTGGGCGCGGCCGGGTGCGGCAGCGGCAAGGCGGGTTGTTCGGGATTGCGCATCCCGGCCTCGATCGCCGCCTTGGGCAGGGCGAAGCGGGAATAGAGGATGGGCAGCATGACCAGGGTCAGCACCGTCGCCGTCACCAGCCCGCCGATGACCACGATCGCCAGCGGCCGCTGGATCTCGGCGCCCGGCCCGGTGGCGAAGAGGAAGGGCACCAGGCCGAAGGCGGCGATGGTCGCGGTCAGGATCACCGGCGTCATCCGCCGGCGCGCGCCCTCCATCACCGCATCCAGCAGCGACAGGCCCTCCTCGGCGATGAGGCGGTTGATGTAGCTGACCAGCACCACGCCGTTCAGCACCGCGATGCCGACCAGCGCGATGAAGCCGACCGAGGCCGGCACCGAGAGGAACTCGCCCGAGGCCCAGAGCGCCACGACGCCGCCGATGGCGGCAAACGGCACGTTGCAGAAGACCAGCGCCGCCTGCCGGGCCGAGTTGAAGGTGAAGTAGAGCAGCAGGAAGATCAGCGCGAGGGCGATCGGCACCACCACCGCCAGCCGGGCGGAGGCGCGCTGCTGGTTCTCGAACTGCCCGCCCCACTCGAGGCGGTAGCCGGGCGGGATCTCGACCTGGGCCTTCACCGCGGCCTGGGCCTCGGCGACGAAGCCGACCAGGTCGCGGCCGCGGACGTTGGCGAGCACCGTCGCGTAGCGCTGGGTGCCCTCGCGGATGACCTGGATCGGGCCTTCTTCCTCGGCGATGCGGGCGACCTGGGAGAGCGCGACGGTGCGGCCGCCGGGCAGGGCGAGAACCAGCCGCTGCAGGTCGGAGGCGGAGCGGCGGAGGCTGCCCTCGCCGCGCAGCATCAGCGGGATGCGGCGTTCCTGCTCCAGCACCAGCCCCATGTCGCGGCCATCGACCCAGACCCTGAGCGCCTGCTGCACGTCCCGGACGTTGAGGCCGAGCCGGCCGGCGGCGAAGCGGTCGATCTCGACGCGCAGGTACTTCATGCCGTCGTTGCGCAGGCCGAAGACCTCGGAGGAGCCCTGGATACCCTTCACCGCCTCCTCGACCTTGCGGACCAGGGTGTTCAGCTCGCCGATGGAGTAGCCGAAGATCTTCACCACCACGTCGCCGCGGGCGCCGATGATCATTTCCTGGACGCGCATGTCGATCGGCTGGTTGATGGCGTAGGAGATGCCGGGGAAGACATCCAGCACCTTGCGGACCTCGTCCATGACGAATTCGCGGTTCTTCGGCTCGCGCCATTCCTTCTGCGGGGCGATGGTCAGGAACAGGTCGCTGTCGTTCAGCCCGACCGGGTCGATGCCCAGCTCGTCGGCGCCGGCGCGGCCCATGATGCCGCGCACCTCCGGAACGCGCTTCATGATCTCGCGCTGCAGCAGCAGGTCGGTCTCGGCGGCCTCGTCGACGCTGATGGTCGGGTGCTTGCGCAGCGTGATGACCGGGGTGCCCTCGTCCATCACCGGCATGAAGGTGGAGCCGATCTGGGTGAAGAGCACGCCGGCCAGGACCAGCCCGGCGATGGCGCTGCCGCCGACCTTCAGCGGGTTCTTCATCGCCCAGGCGAGCAACGGGTCGTAGCCGCGGTGCAGCTGGCGGATCAGCCAGGGGTCCTTGGCATGGTTGCCGGCCTGGAGCAGCGTCGCCGCCAGCGCCGGCACGACGGTGAGCGAGATGAGCAGCGCGGCGCAGAGGGCGAAGATGATGGTCAGCGCCACCGGGCCGAAGAGCCGGCCCTCGAGGCCCTGCAGCGAGAGCAGCGGCAGGAAGACGGTGACGATGATGATGACGCCGGAGACCAGCGGCACCGCCACCTCCCGCACCGCCTCGGCGGTCGCCTGCAGCCGGGCCCGGCGGTCGGTGCGGCCCTCCATGGTGGAGAGGCGGTGCGCCGCGTTCTCGACCACCACCACGGCGCAGTCGACCAGCAGGCCGATGGCGATGGCCAGGCCGCCGAGCGACATGATGTTCGCGGACAGCCCGTAGAGCGACATGATGCCGAAGGTCGAGAGCACCGCCAGCGGCAGCGAGAGCGAGACGACCAGCGCCGCCCGCCAGTTGCCGAGGAAGAGCATCAGCAGCACCACGACCAGGGCGATGGCCTCGAGCAGCACCTTCTGGACGGTCCAGACCGCCTTCTCGATCAGGTCGTTGCGGTCGTAGAAGACCTCGATCTTCACACCCTCGGGCAGCTGTTTCTGGATCTCGTCCAGCTTCGCCGTCACGCCGTTCACCACGGTGCGGGCATTGGCGCCGCGCAGGCCGAGCACGATGCCCCAGACCGCCTCGCCGTCGCCGTTGCGGGTGACCACGCCGTTGCGGGCCAGCGCGCCGAAGCGGACGTCGGCGATGTCGGCGATGCGGACCACGCCGGTCGGGTGGGCGACCACGACGATGGCGCGGATGTCCTCCAGCGTGCGGATGCGGCCCTCGGCGCGGACCAGCAGCGCCTCCTCGCCGTCGCGGACGCGGCCGGCGCCGTCGTTGCGGTTGTTCTGCTGCAGCACCTCGGCCAGCATCGCGGTGGTGATGCCGCGCGCGGCCATCGCCGCCGGGTCGGGGGCGACCTCGTAGGTGCGGACATGGCCGCCGAGGGTGTTGATGTCGGCGACGCCCGGCAGGCCGCGGAGCTGCGGCCGGATGGTCCAGTCCATCAGGGTGCGGCGCTGCATCGGCGAGAGGCTGCCGCCCTCGAGGGTGAACATCAGCATCTCGCCCAGCGGCGTCACCACCGGGGCGAGGCCGCCGGAGACACCGTCGGGGAACTGGCTTTCCAGGTCGTCCAGCCGCTGGTCCACCTGGGTGCGGGCCCAGTAGATGTCGGTCCCCGGCGCGAATTCGAAGGTCATCAGCGCCGTGCCGTAGCGGGTGATGGAGCGGATGCTGGCGAGGTTGGGGATGCCCTTCATCGCCAGCTCGGTCGGGTTGGTGACCTGGGTCTCCAGCTCCTCCGGCGGCAGGCCGGGGGCCTGCATGGCGACCAGCACCTGGGTCGGCGAGACGTCCGGGAAGGCGTCGATCGGCAGCTTGCGATAGGCGTCGACGCCCCAGGCGATCAGCCCCAGGGTGGCGAGCGCGACGATCAGGCGCTGGCGCAGCGCCAGCCCCACGAGCTTCATCAGCATGTTGCGGTCAGCCCCCGTAGACTTCGGTCAGTTCCGCCAGCAGGGACAGGATCCCGCGGGTCGCCACCTGGTCGTCCGGGGCGAGGTTGGCGCGGATGGACACGATGCTGGCGGTTTCCGAGATTACCACCACGGGACGGGCGCGGAAGCCCTGCTGGGTGCGGAGGAAGACCCAGGACTGCCCGGCATGGCGCACCACCGCGCCCGAGGGCAGCCGCCACTGCGGGGTGCCGTTGGGCCGGAGCGCGACGCTGGCGCTGACCACCTGGCCGGGGCGGACCGCCTCGGCGCCGTCGGTGACCTCGACGATGGCCGAGAGCGACTGGGTGGCGGGGTCGACGCTGCGGCCGAGCCGCACCACCTCGCCCTGGGCCGGGGTGCCGGGGACGCTGACCCGGGTGCCGGGCGAGATGGCCGCGGCCTGGGCGAGCGGCATCTGCAGGGTGATCCAGAGCGGGTCGAGCCGGCCGATGCTGAACAGCGGCGCCGCGGCGGCGATGCGCTCGCCGGCGGTGGTGCGGATCTCGAGCACCACGCCATCCTCGGGCGCGGTGACGATCAGCGCCGGGGCCATGACCCGCTTTTCCTTGAGCTGCCGCAGATCGGGCTCCGACATGCCGAGCAGCGCCATCATCTGCTCGCGCTCCTGCAGGGTGGTGCGGGCATAGTCGTAGTCGGCCCGGGTGGTCAGCAGGCGGCGCTCGGCGATGATGCGCTCGCGGTGCATCTGCTCGTCGCGCCGCAGCCGCTCGGCCGCCAGCTTCTCGGCCGAGAGGGCCTGGAGATAGGTGCGCTGGGCCTCCAGCAGGTCGGTGCTGCGCAGCCGGGCGATGGGCTGGCCGGCGGTCACCGATTCGTTCGGCCCGACCAGCAGGGCCTCGACCAGGCCGGCGGCGGGGGCGGCGACGACGCGGAGCTGCTGCGGCGGGACGCTGACGGTGCCGGGCAGCACGGTCTGGGTGGTGCCCGCGTCGGCCTCGACGCGCGTCACCTCGATGCCGGCGGCGCGGTACTGCCGGTCATCCAGGCGGATGGTGACCTCGGTCGGCGCCGGCTCGGCAGCCGGCGCTTCCCTGGCCAGGGTCATGGCCAGCAGGACGGCACACGCGAGAAAGGGTGCGCCAATACGAGTTTGCACGGTCTAAGCCTCCGATGGGACGGGAGGCGCACGGCTCAGCGCCCGATTGCGCACCAGCCGCCGGAGCGCTAGCGCATCGGCTCAACAGGTCCCCGCATCCTGGGGGACGCGCCACCTTTGGGGGTGGTCTGCAGCGCCGGCCGACCCCGCAAAGATGGACGAACCGTAAGGTTTTTCAACCCCCGCCGCGTGCCCTATGCATCACGCAAACGCGAAGGAGTTCCCGATGATCGTTCTCGTCACCGGCGCCACGGCCGGCTTCGGCCTCAGCATCGCCCGCCGCTTCGCCGCCGACGGGGCCAGGATCATCGCCGTCGGGCGGCGGCGGGAGCGGCTGGAGGCGCTCGCGGCCGAGCTGCCGGGCCAGGTGCTGCCCCTGGCGCTGGACGTGACCGACCGGGCCGCGGTGGCCGCGGCGATCGCCGGGCTGCCGGCCGATTGGGCCGCCGTCGACCTGCTGGTGAACAACGCCGGCATGGCCCGCGGGCTGCAGCCGGCGCAGTCGGCCGACCTCGACGACTGGGAGGCGATGGTCGACACCAACGTGAAGGGGCTGATGTACGTCACCCATGCGGTGCTGCCGGGGATGGTCGCACGCGACGCCGGCCATGTGGTGAACCTCGGCTCCACCGCCGCCGAATGGCCCTATCCCGGCGGCAACGTCTATGGCGCGACCAAGGCCTTCGTCCGCCAGTTCAGCTACAACCTGCGGGCCGACCTGCACGGCACCCGGGTGCGGGTGACCGACGTGGAGCCGGGGCTGGTGGGGGGGACCGAATTCTCCACCATCCGCTTCGGCGGCGATGCCGAGAAGGCGGCCGGGGTCTATGCCGGGACCGACCCGCTGACGCCCGAGGACATCGCCGATACCGTCCACTGGGTGGCGACCCGGCCGGCCCGGGTGAACGTGAACCTGGTGCAGGTGATGCCGGTGGTGCAGAGCTTCGGGCCGCTCCGCATCCACCGCGGCTAGCTTGGGCCACTTCGTCCCGCCCTATCCGGACCGCCCGACCGCAAGGCTGCCCCTGCCGGAGCTGCTGGCGCGGGCCCGGCGCAGCTTCCTCGAGGTCTGGCAGGACGGGCATTTCGCCCAGGAGGTGATCCCGACCCGGGTGCTGGCGCAGCGGATGCTGATCTGCAACAGCCCCGCCAGCGTGCAGCAGGCCTTCATCGACAACCCGGCGGCGCTGGAGCGGAAAAGCCCGCAGATGCGGCACGCGCTGGAGCCGCTGCTGGGCGACGGGCTGTTCATCTCGGACGGGCTGGTCTGGAAGGAGCGCCGCCGCACCGTCGCCGCCGTGACCCATCCCTCCCGCCTCGCCGGGCTGGTGCCGGTGATGACCGCGCTGGCCGCGGAACGGCAGGCCGCCTGGCGGGCCCTGCCCGCGGGGGCCCCGCTCGACGTGCTGGCGGA
The DNA here is from genome assembly GCF_030409335.1 of Paeniroseomonas aquatica. Classification (GTDB taxonomy): domain Bacteria; phylum Pseudomonadota; class Alphaproteobacteria; order Acetobacterales; family Acetobacteraceae; genus Belnapia; species Belnapia aquatica. Next base: position 20,988 of record NZ_JAUFPN010000174.1, on the reverse strand, counting down.
GATGGGCCACCTGACCGCGGAGGTGATCTGCGCGACGCTGTTCGGCCGCCGGCTGGGCGGCGCCGGGGCGGCGACCGTGGTGGAGGCCTTCCGCCGCTACCAGGGGCGGGTCGGCAACATCGACCTCGCCTCGCTGGCCGGGCTGCCGGACTGGTTCCCGCGCTTCCGGGCTGGGCTGACGCCGGAGGTGCGGCGCATCCATGCGGTGGTCGACGGGCTGGTGGCCGGCGCCCTGGGAAGCGGCGAGGCCTCGCTGATCAAGGCCATGGCGGGCGCCGCGCTGCCCGGCAGCGGCCGGCCGATGGATGCCACCGCCTGCCGCAACGAGGCGGCGACGCTGTTCATGGCCGGGCACGAGACCACCGCTAACATGCTGGCCTGGTCCTTCTACCTGCTCTCCCAGGCGCCGGCGGCCGAGGCGCGGCTGGCGGCGGAGGCCCGCGCGGTGCTCGGCGGCCGGGCGGCGGGGTGGGAGGACCTGCCGAAGCTCCCCTATGCCCGGGCGGTGCTGGACGAGGCGCTGCGGCTCTACCCGCCGGTGCCGCTGCTGGCGCGGCAGGCGCAGGCGCCGCTGGAGATCGCCGGCCATGCGGTGGACCGCGGCATGCTGGTGGTGGTGGTGCCCTGGCTGCTGCACCGGCATCGCAGGCTGTGGACGGAGCCGGACGCCTTCGCGCCGGAGCGCTTCCTGCCGGAGGCACCGGAGCGGGTGCGGCACAGCTACATCCCCTTCAGCCTGGGGCCGCGGGTCTGCACCGGCATGGGCTTCGGCCTGGCCGAGGGCGTCATCATGCTGGCGACGCTCTGCCAGGAATTCCGGCTGCGGCTGGCGCCGGAGGCCCGGGTCTTCCCGGTCTGCCGCCTCACCCTCAGGCCGGGGGAGCGGCTGCCGATGCTGCTGGAACCGCGGGGCTGAGGGTGCATCGGCACGCCGGCGTCACCATATCGCCGCTGTCGTGCCTCGCCGATCCAATGCGTCCAGGGAGGCACCGCGTGTCGAACCGAATCCAGACCGAGGACATCGTCTTCCGGCACCCCTTCTCGCTCCGCGGCTGGGCCGAGCTGCAGCCCGCGGGCACCTACGTGCTGGAGACCGAGGAGGAGCTGGTCGAGGGCCTGTCCTTCCCGGCCTGGCGCCGCGTCTCGACCACCATCACCCACCGGCCGGGCCGGGCGCAGGCGGTGGTGCAGATGCTGCCGGTGGACCCGCAGGACCTGGCCCGGGCCCGCGCCGCGGACGCGGGGCGGCCATGACCGACACCGACGCCTATGCGCTCCAGCGATCCGACCTGAACGGCTTCCTCTTCGCCCAGGTCGGCGAGGAGACCAGCGGCAACCCGCTGAGCGTCCTCTCGGTGCTGGCCCGCCTCGGCCTCGACCCCTGGCAGGAGGCAAGGCGCCTGGCCAGCCTGCCGGCGCGGGCGGCGGTGGAGGGCTTGGCGCAGGCCATCGCCGGCATGCCGGCCAGCCCCTGGCCGCTGCCCGATGCGACCGTGATCGCCGAGCGGCTGGTCGGGCTGCTGCCGCGGCACCCGGCCAGGGTCGGCCCGGCGCGGCTGCAGCCGCAGGGCGCGGCCAAGCCGGCGGCGCGCCGGCTGGCGCTGGCGCTGCTGGTGGCGGCCGCGGTGCTAAGCACGCTGGCGCTGCGCTTCGCCGGCTAGATCTTCGCGCCCTCGATCAGCCCGCCGAAGCCTTCCCAGGTGGTGCCGGTCCAGCGCCGCAGCTGCATCTGGCGGATCGGGTGGAAGTTGTCCGGCGCGGTATTCACCAGGATGCCCGGCAGCAGGGTCGGCACCTCGAGCGCCTTGAGGCCGGCGACCTGGCGCATGATGGACTCGCGGGCGAAATTGCCCTCGCACTGCTTCAGCACCTGCATCAGCGTGCTGGCCACCCCATAGGCGAAGGGGAAGCTGCCGTCCTTCAGGTCCCCGTCGGGGAGGTACTTCGCCATGAAGGCACGCCATTCGTTCATGCCGGCGTCGTTGGCCCAGGCCGGGTCGGTCGGGTCCTTCAGGTAGGCCGAGGTGATGATGCCGATGCCGCGCTCCGGCCCGGCCGGCTCCATCACCGTGCCGACGCTGATCGAGACATTGGTGAGGTAGTGCAGCGGCTTCCAGCCGACATCGGCGACGCGGCGGATGGTCTGGGCCGCGAATTTCGGCGTGGTCGCGGTCAGCAGCACGTCGGCGCCGCTGCCCTGGAGGGAGACGACCTGGCTGTCGATGGTCGGGTCGGTCGCCTCATGCGAGATGGCGCGCACCACGCCGTCGAAGCGGGGGCCGAGGATGTCGCGCACGCCGGTGACGTAGTCCTTGCCGAAGTCGTCGTTCTGGTAGAGCAGCGCCAGCTTGGCGTTCGGCTTCTGCTCCAGCATGTGCTTGACGTAGATCTGCGCCTCGGTCCGGTAGCTGGGCTGCCAGCCGATGGTCCAGGGCGTGTCCTGCCAGGTGCCCCACTTGTCCGCGCCGGTGGACAGGAACAGGTGCGGCACGCGCCGCTGGTTCATGTAGCGGACGATGGCGCTGTTGCTGGCGGTGCCAAGCGGATTGAACAGGAAGGCGACCTTGTCCTGCTCCACCAGCCGCCGCGTCTGCTCCACCGTCTTCGGCGGGCTGTAGCCGTCGTCGTAGGTGATGAAATTGATCCGGCGGCCGCCGACGCCGCCCTGGTCGTTGACCATGCGGAAGAAGGCGGTATGCGACCGGCCGATGCTGCCATAGGCGCTGGCGGGTCCGCTGTAGGGCATGGTGTTGCCGATGCGGATCTCGCTGGCGGTGACGCCGGGCAGATCCTGCGCCCGGGCGCCACTGGGGGCTATCGCCGGCGCGGCGAGCGCGCTGGCCAGAAGCATGCGGCGGTTCAGCATGATCGTTGTCCTCCCTGTCGTGGTGCGGCGAAGGCTACACGTTGGCGCCCTCGATCACGCCGCCGAAGCGGACCCAGGACTTGCCGTCCCAGCGCTGCAGCTGCATCTGGCGGATCGGGTGGTAGTTGGCCGGGCCGGTGCTGACCTTCACGCCGGGCAGCAGGGTGCCGATCTCGAGCGGGGCGATGTTCGTCGCCTGCTTCATGATGTTGTCGCGGGAGAAGTTGGTGCCGCACTGGCGCAGCACCTGGATCATCGTGCTGCCGGCGCCGTAGGCGTAGGTGTAGTTGTTGTCGCCCAGCTCCCCGTCCGGGATGTAGCGGCGCATGAAGTCGCGCCATTCGTTCATCCCGGCGTCGTCGGCCCAGCTCGGGTCGGACTGGTCCTTGCGGTAGTCCGAGGTGATGAGGCCGATGCCCTTCTCGACCCCTGCCGGCTGCATGACGATGGAGCCGGAGACCGAGACGTTGGTCATGAACATCATCGGCTTCCAGCCGATGTCGAAGACCTTGCGGATCGCCTGCGCGGCGAAGCGCGGGATGATGCCGCAGATCAGCACGTCGCAGCCCGAGGACTGCAGCGTCACGATTTGGCTGTCGATGGTCGCATCCGTCGCCTCATGCGAGACCAGCTTCACCACCGCGTCGAAGCGGTCGCCCAGGATGTCGCGGACGCCGTTGACGTAGTCCTTGCCGAAGTCGTCGTTCTGGTAGAGCAGCCCGATCTTGGCCGCCGGCTTCTGCTCCAGCGCGTATTTGGCGTAGATCTGCGCCTCGGTCCGGTAGCTCGGCTGCCAGCCGATGGTCCAGGGATACTCCTTCGGCTGGGCCCATTTGTCGGCCCCCGTCGCCAGGAACAGGTGGGGCACCTTGCGCGAGTTCACGTAGCGGTGGATGGCGCTGTTGGTCGGCGTGCCGAGCTGGTTGAACAGGAAGGCGACCTTGTCCTGCTCGACCAGCCGCCGGGTCTGCTCCAGCGTGCGCGGCGGCTGGTAGCTGTCGTCGTAGACGATGAAATTGACCTGCCGGCCGGCGATGCCGCCCTGGTCGTTCAGCCGCTTGAACATCGCCGTTAGGCAGCGGGAGATGACCGAATAGGAGGAGGCCGGGCCGGACAGCGCGTTGGTGCTGCCGATGCGGATCTCGGTCGCCGTCACGCCCGGGGCTTCCTGGGCGGCGGCGATGGCGGGGGCAGCCAGTACGGCGGCGGTTCCGGTCAGCAGGGCACGGCGGTTGATGGTCATGGTCATTGTCCCGGGTTCTCGTTTGCTTGGTTATCGGCCGCGCAGTTTCGCGGCGATTCGGCGCAGCAGGCCGGCGAAGCCATCCGGCAGGATGAAGAGGAAGGCGATGAGGATGATGCCGTAGATCACGCCGGGCGCGGCCTTCGAGATCGCCTCGGCGATGTTGGGCACGAAGAGCACGAACAGCCCGCCGAAGAGCGAGCCCAGGATGGAGGCGACGCCGCCCACCACCATGCCGACGAAGAGGGTGATGGAGACACCGAAGGTGAAGCTGTCGGGGGCCACGAATTCCACCGCGACGGCCGAGAGCGAGCCGGCGATGCCGGTGATCATCGCGGAGGTGGCGAAGGCGCGGGTCTTAAGCGTGGCGGTGTCCATGCCCATGGCCTCGGCCGCGGTCGGATGGTCGCGGGTCGCCATCAGCGCCCGGCCGATGCGGCCGCGGATGAGGTTCCAGGCCAGCAGGAAGCAGGCGGCGGCGATGCCGACGGTGACCAGGTACATCCACTGGTCCGCGGTGATGGCCAGCGGCAGCCAGGTGGGCGGCTCCGGCTTGGTGATGAACAGCCCCTGCACGCCGCCGGTCCAGTCCTCGATGGCCTTGTGCTTGAGGATCTGCGGCACCGCCACCGCCAGCGAGAAGGTGGTCAGCGCCAGATAGAGCCCGCCCAGCCGCAGCGCCGGGAAGCCGACGCCGTAGCCCACCAGGCCGCAGATGGCGGCGGAGGGTGCCAGCGTCGCCCAGAAGGACCAGTCGAGGTGCGACATCAGTATCGCGGTCACATAGGCGCCGACCGCGAAGAAGGCGCCGTGCCCCAGCGAGATCTGCCCGTTGTAGCCGCTGACGATGTTCAGCCCGAGCACCGCCAGCGCCATGATGACCGCCATGGTGAGCTGGAACAGGTGGAAGCTCTCCAGCAGGAACAGCGGCAGGACGGCCAGCGCCACGCCGGCCAGCACGAAGGCCAGCCGCTGCCAGGCCGAGGTCGCCGGCCGGGCCGAGGCGGTGGAGAGGGGGAGGACCAGGTTCTCGCTCATCGCCCCTACACCCGGCTCGTCACGACGCGGCCGAACAGGCCGGAGGGCCTGACCACCAGCACGCCGATGATGATGGCCAGCGCCACCGTCAGCTTCAGCTCGGTGCCCACCACATAGGCGCCGGCCAGGTTCTCCAGCACGCCGACGGCGAAGCCGCCGATGACCGCGCCGGAGGGATTGTCGATGCCGCCCAGCAGCGCCCCGGCGAAGGCATAGAGCAATATCCCCAGCATCATGGTGGGGTCGAGGAAGACCACCGGCGCCACCATCATCCCGGCCACCGCGCCGATCGCCGCCGCCAGCCCCCAGCCGAGCGCCAGCATCCAGCCGACGCGCACGCCGACCAGCCGGGCCGAGCGCGGGTTGTAGGCCGCCGCCCGCATCGCCAGGCCGAGGCTGGTATAGCGGAAGAACAGGAAGACCAGCGTCAGCACCACCAGGGTCACCGCGGTGCTGCCGAGCTCATGCGCCGAAACCAGCCCGCCCATGATCGGCTTCTCCGAACTGAAGGGGGTGGGGAAGACCTTGGTGGTATAGCCGAAGACCCAGCCGGTCAGGTTGCCGACGATCAGCAGCAGCCCGATGAAGACCCCGACATGCGTCAGCACCGGCGCATTCTGCACCGGCCGCAGCAGTATCCGCTCGACCAGCACGCCGATGACGAAGGAGACGACCACGGTGCCGAAGAAGGCGACCCAATAGGGCATCCCCGCCTGCACCATGGACCAGGCGATGAAGGTCGAGAGCGTCGCCATCTCCCCTTGCGCGAAGTTCACGTGATGCGTCGCCTGGTAGATCATGACCAGCGCCAGGGCGACCGAGGCATAGATGCCGCCCGTGGCGATGCCGGCGATGACCTGATGTGCGAGACCATCCATGGTGCTCAGTATCCCAGGTAGGAGCGGCGGATGGATTCGTCCTGGCGGATCTCGGCCGCCGGGCCGGAGACGACGATGCGCCCGGTCTCCAGCAGGTAGGCCCGGTCGGCGAGCTCGAGGGCGAGGTTGGCGTTCTGCTCCACCAGCAGGATGCCGACGCCGCCCTCGTCGCGGATGCGGCGCATGATGCCGAAGATCTCCTGCACGATCAGCGGGGCGAGGCCGAAGCTCGGCTCGTCCAGCAGAAGTAGTTTGGGCCGCAGCAGCAGCGCCCGGGCGATCGCCAGCATCTGCTGCTCGCCGCCCGAGAGCGTCCCGGCCTGCTGCTTCCAGCGCTGCTTGAGGCGGGGGAACATCCCGAACATCCGCTCGAAATCCGCCTGCACCTCGCGGTCCCGGCGGGTATAGGCGCCGAGGCGGAAATTCTCCTCGACCGAGAGCTCCATGAAGGTGCCGCGGCCGTCCGGGACATGCGCCAGGCCGCGGCGGACGATGTCCTCGGTGGCGCGGCCGTCGATCCGCTCGCCGTTCAGGGTGATCTCGCCCTCGGTGCGGATCATCGCGCAGATGGCCCGCAGCGTGGTGGTCTTGCCCGCGCCGTTGGCGCCGAGCAGGGCGGTGACCCCGCCGTCCTCGACCACGAAGTCGAGCCCGTGCAGCACATGGGTCTGGCCGTAGCCGGCCCGCAGCCCCTTGACCTCAAGCAGCATGCGCGGGCTCCGCCTCGGCGCCGAGATAGGCGCGGATCACCTCCGGGTCGGCCCGCACCTCGTCCGGCGTGCCGTCGGCGATCTTCTTGCCGAAGTCGAGCGCCACCACCTTGTCCGAGACCCGCATCACCAGGTTCATGTGATGCTCGACCAGCAGGATGCTGAGCTCGAAGTTGCGGCGGATGTCGCGCAGCAGGGTGGCGAGGCCATCGACCTCGCCATGGTTCAGCCCGCCCGCCGGCTCATCGAGCAGCAGCAGCTTCGGCCGGCCGATCAGGGCGCGGGCCATCTCGACCCGCTTCTGGGTCCCGAAGGGCAGCGCGGCGACCGGCACCTCGGCCACCGATTCGAGGTCGAGCAGCGAGAGCAGCGACCGGGCATGATCCTCGGCCGCGGCCTCCTCCCGCCGCGCCACCGGCAGCCGCAGCGCATTGGCGAGGAAGCCGGCGGCCCCTTGGGCATGGGCGCCGGCCAGCACGTTCTCCCGCACCGTCATGCTGCGGAACAGCGCCAGATTCTGGAAGGTGCGGCCGAGGCCGAGCGGGGCCATGCGATGGCGTGGCAGGCCGGTCGTCCCCTGGCCGGCGAAGCGGACCTCGCCCTCGGTCGGCTTGTAGATGCCGCTGATGACGTTGAAGAGGGTGGTCTTGCCGGCGCCGTTGGGGCCGATCAGCCCGCAGATCTGGCGTTCCTCCACCGCGAAGGAGACCCCGGCCACGGCGGTGACGCCGCCGAACCGGACGATGACGTCACGAACCTCGAGCAAAGCCATGCGTCAGCGACCCCCGCCATGGCGGCGGATCGCGCGACGCAGCGGCGAAGGACCTTGTCGGCCTGCCATGCACCCCCCTTGTGGCGGGCCGTTGCCCCTCAGGGGCCGGCCGCCGTTCTTTCCAGACGGCCGGCATTTGAGCGGGCAAGACGGGGGATGCGCAAGCACCAAAGCGTTAGGGTTCGGCCTCAGCGGCCCTGCTGGCGCCGCAGCCGCAGCATCATGCTGTCGAAGGCGTAATCCGAGACCTGGTGGTAGGCGTAGTGGCGGTCCCGGAAGGCCACCTGGCTGTCCAGCAGCTCCCTGAACTTCGGATTGGCGGCAGAAAGCTCGGCGAAGACCTCCTGGGTCGCACGGTGGAGGGTATCGACGACCTCGTTCGGATAGGCCCGGAGCTGCACGCCGTCGGCGACCAGCCGGTACAGCGCCTCGACGTTCTTCCAGTCGTATTGCGCCAGCATCCAGGTGGTGGCGGCGGTGCAGGCGGTCTCGATCGCGGCGCGGTAGGCGGCCGGCAGGGCCTGGAATTTCGGCAGGTTGACGAAGGCGTGGAAGACCGCGCCGCCCTCGCCCCAGCCGGGGTAGTAGTAGTAGCGGGCAACCTTGTTGAAGCCGAGCTTGGCGTCGTCGTAGGGGCCGATGTACTCGACGCCGTCGATGGTGCCGCGCTCCAGCGCCGGGTAGATGTCGCCGGGGGCGATCTGCTGCGGGATGACGCCGACCTTGGCCATGACGTTCCCGGCCAGCCCGGCGACCCGGAATTTCAGCCCGCGCAAATCCTCGGCGGTGCGGATCTCCTTGCGGAACCAGCCGCCCATCTGGTTGCCGGTATTGCCGCAGGGCAGCGCGTGGATGTCGAAGTCCTTGTAGACGCCGTTCAGCAGCTCGTTGCCGCCGCCATGGAAGAACCAGGCATGCTGCTGGCGGACGTTCAGCATGAAGGGCACGGTGGTCGAGAAGGCGAGCGCGCTGTTCTTGCCGGTGAAGAACAGCCCGCCGGAATGCGCCATCTCGACGCTGCCCGCGCTCACCGCATCCATGGCCTGGAGGCCGGGCACCAGCTCCCCGGCCGGGAAGGGGGTGATGCGGAAGCGCCCGTCGGTGATCTCGCTCACCATCCGGCACATGTACTCGCTGGTCGAGTAGGTGACGTCGAGCGCCCGGGGGAAGCTGCTGGTCAGCCGCCAGCGGATCTCGGGCAGGCCCTGCGCCAGGGCCGGGGCGGCGAGGGCCACCGGCGCGGCGGCGCCGGCGGCAAGCATGAAGCGACGCTGCATCGAAGGGTCTCCCGGCGGCCAGTCGCCGGGGCAGTGCAAACCCGGTGCCACCGCCATGCCGCTTGAATGCGCCTCCCCGCCATGGCATCTGGCTGTCCACCGGGCAACCTGTTGCCCAATGCGGGAGCATATCGTCATGTCCGTGTCGCCGACCTGGCTGGGCACCGTCGCCCATCTCCACATCACCGCCCGCGCCTTCCTGCCGATGCGCGGGATGGAGGCGATCGAGTTGGTCGCCGGCCGCGGCATCCTGGGCGACCGCTACATGCTCGGCACCGAGGAGGGCTTCTACTCGGCCAAGCCCGAGGACGGCCGCCAGATCACCCTGTTCGAGGAGGAAGCGCTGGAATGCATCCGCCGCGACCACGGGATCGAGCTGCTGCCCGAGGAGCACCGCCGCAACGTGACCACGCGCGGGGTGCCGCTGACGCATCTGGTCGGCCGCCGCTTCAAGCTGGGCGACTGCCTGCTGGAGGCGACCCGGCTCTCCATCCCCTGCCGGCACATCGAGGAGATCCTGGAGAAGCCGGTCTTCGACCCGATGATCAACCGCTCCGGCCTCAATTGCCGCATCCTCGAGGGCGGCACCGTGCGGCTCGGCGACGCCATCCGCCCGGTCTGACAGGGCATCTGACAGGGCAACTGATGCGGCACATCCGGACCATCCTGCGGGCGGCCGAGCCGGCCGGGCCGGGCATCCGCCTGCTCACCCTGATGGACCCGGACGGCTGGCCGCTGCCGCGGTTCCGCCCCGGCGCGCATCTCGACCTGCACCTGCCGGAGGGCCGGGTGCGGGCCTATTCGCTCTGCGGCGACCCGGCGCGGCAGGACCGCTGGCTGGTGGCGGTGAAGCGGGAGGCAGAGGGGCGCGGCGGCTCCGCCTACCTGCACGACGGGCTGGCCGTCGGGGATGCGGTGGCGACCTCGCTGCCGCGCTGCACCTTCCCCCTGGCGCCCGGCGCGACCCGGCATGTCTTCATTGCCGGCGGCATCGGGGTGACACCCTTCCTCTCGATGGCGGCGGCGCTGGACCGGGCCGGGGGCGACTACGTCCTGCACCTGCTGCACCGGGACGGGGTGCCGCTGCCCGCGCTGCTGCCGCCGCGGAGCGTGCTGCACGACACCCGCGGCGGGCGCCCTGCCCTGCCCGGGCTGCTCGGGCCGCCCGGCCCCGGCATCCAGGCCTATTGCTGCGGCCCGGCCGGGCTGATCGAGGCTTTCGCGGCCGCCACCGCCGGCTGGCCCGCCGGCCAGGCGCAGGTCGAGCATTTCGTCCCGCCGCCGCTGCCGCCGGACCCGGAGGCGCGGCCCTTCACCCTGGTCCTGGCGAAGTCGGGCCGCAGCCTGGCGCTGCCGGCCGGCGCGCCGCTGCTGCCGGCGATCCGCGCCCTGGGCGCCGAGGTCGAGGCCAGCTGCGAGGGCGGCATCTGCGGCGCCTGCCGGGTGCGCTGGCTGGAAGGCCCGCCGGTCCACCGCGACCGGGTGCTGCGGCCGGAGGAACGCGCGACCGACCTCATGGCCTGCGTCGCCGGCTGCGCCGGGCCGCGGCTGGTGCTCGACCTGTGAGCGGCGCCGCCGCCCCAGCCGCCCGCGGCCCCGGGGCCGGCGTGCTCGGCCCGCAGCTGCGCCGGCTGCGCCTGGGCCGGGGGCTGACCCTCGATGCCCTCGCCGAGGCGGTGGGGCTGGACAAGGGCTACCTTTCGCGGCTGGAACGCGGGCAGAAGGCGCCGTCGGTCGCCAGCCTGCTGCGGCTCTCGGCCGCCCTGGCGGTGCCGGTGGCGGAGCTGCTGGGGGAAAGCCTGCCGGCCGATGCGGTGCGGGTGACCCGCGCCGCGGCCCGCCGCCGCGGCCCCGGGGACCCGGCGGCGCATGCCCTGGAGATGCTGACCGAGGGCCGCGGCCCGCTCGCCGCCTTCATCATCCACCCGGCCGCGGCCTTCGCCGAGGACGGGCCGCACGAGCATGCCGGCGAGGAATTGCTCTACGTGCTGGCCGGCCGCATCGAGCTGGCCTTCGCCGACCGCAGCCTGCTGCTCGGCAGCGGCGATGCGGTGGAATTCGCCGGCCACCTGCCGCATCGGCTGCGGCGGGTGGGGACGGCGCCGGCGGCGGTGCTGGTCGCGGTGGCGCGCGACCCGCGGGGCTGACGCCGGCTGGCGCCCTCCCCGGTCGCTCAGGTCACCAAGCGTCTTCGCGGGCGGCGGCGGCCACCTTGTGGAAGCCGCCGATGGCATCGAAGGTCTGCTGCGCGATCTCGGCGGCCGGATCGGTCAGCCTGGCCACGATCAGGTAGAGCCGCCCGCGCCCGGCATTGGCATGCGAGGCGGCGTGGAACAGCTCCGCAGTCGGCGGCGCCTCGTACTTGATCAGGGCCTCGTCCTTCAGGGGACGGCTGCCGATGCGCTTGGTGTCGTACCATTGGCGCAGCGCATAGGTCGCGCCATCGGTCGGGTCGCGGCCGAAAGCGCCGGGATTGGTGCGGTCGAGCGGCGTGTAGGAGGCGGATTTGTCGATCAGCCGCAGGTTGAAGTCGAGCCCCGCGGTAATGCCTGCGGGGCGCAGGGTGACGCGCCATTCGAAGGCGCCCTTCACCGGCTCCAGCGCCGCCGCCGCATCCGGCTTGAAGGCGTTGCGGGCGCCCTTGTAGCGCTCGTCGGTGGCCAGGGCGCGGGCCCATTGGGCGAACAGCGCCTGGACGTCGTTGCGGTTCTCGATCGGCTGCAGGCGCAGCATGTCGAGGACGGCGGGGGCTTCGGTGGTCGGGGAATCGCTCATCGGCGGCGTGTATCCACCAGCACGCCAGAGGATCGCAAGGCTGCGAGCTCGGCGGCGGAAAAACCGTTCTGGGACAGCACGCTGTCGGTGTGCTCGGCGTAGCGCGGCGGTTCGGAGCGGGTGCCACCCGGGGTGCGCGACAGCTTGATCGGCGTACCGAGACCCCGGTAGGCGCCGAGTTCGGTCACCATGGCACGGTGCGCGGTATGCGCCGCGTCCATGGCTTCATCCACATGCAGCACCGGCCCGGCCGGCAGGCCGGCGGCGAGCATGCGGCGGGTCAGCTCATGCCCGTCCTCCTCGGCGAAGCGCGCGTTCAGCACCTCGGTCAGCGCGTCGCGGTTGACGACGCGGGCGCCGTTGGTGGCGAAGCGCTCGTCCTTCGCCATCTCGGGGAAGCCGAGGAAGTCGCAGAACTTGCGGAAGGCCGGGTCATTGCCCGCGGCGACGAAGATCTCGCAGGTGCGAGTGCGGAACTTCGAATACGGCGCCAGGTTGGGATGCGGGTTGCCGGTCGCCTTCGGCTGCTTGCCGTTCAGGAAGAAATTCGCCGCATGGGGGTGCAGCAGGGCCATGCCGCAATCATGGAGCGTCATGTCGACGTATTGCCCGAGGCCGCTGCGCGCCCGTTCCTGCAACGCCATCAGGATGCCGATGCTGCTGAACAGGCCGGTGGCGATGTCGACGATGGGGTTGCCCAGCCGGGTCGGCCCGCTATCCTCGGTTCCATTGATCGACATGAGTCCGACCATCGCCTGGAGGACGGCGTCATAGCCGGGGAAACCGCCGAGCGGGCCATCGGCGCCGAAGCCGGAGACGCGGCAATGCACCAGCGCGGGGAAGCGGGCCTTGAGCACCGCCTCGTAGCCCAGGCCCCATTTCTCCATGCTGCCCGGCTTGAAATTCTCGATCAGCACGTCGGCGCCGTCGAGCAGCCGGAGCAGCACCTCGCGCCCCTCGGGCTTCGAGAGGTCGAGGCCGACCGAGCGCTTGTTGCGGTTCACGCCGACGAAGTAGCTGGCATCGCCGGCCTCGTTGAAGGGCGGGCCCCAGTCGCGGACCTCGTCGCCCTGCGGCGGCTCCAGCTTGATCACTTCCGCGCCATGATCGGACAGCACCATGGTGCAATAGGGTCCGCCGAGCACGCGGGTCAGGTCGATCACCCGAAGGCCAGCGAGCGCGCCGGCGGAAGCGGCCAGGCCCTTGCCCTTAACGGCGGGTGTTGCGTCGGTCATCCAGTCGCTTTCCTTTACTCCGCCGCAGGCGTCGCGGCTTTCCCGGACCGTCGGGCTGGCAAGGCGGCCCGGCGCCGCCGCCCGGTCGAAGGTCCGATGCCATCCCTCTGTAATCCGAACCCGGCTTTTGTGCGAATTTCCTGCCGGGCACCGGGCTGCAAGTCTTGAGCAGCAGGGAGTCCACGGCGGCGCCAACGCCGCTCGTGCTCGAAGGCTCCCGGCTGCGGCTGCGTCCCTGGCGGCCGGAGGATCTCGCGCCGCTGGCGGCGCTGCAGGCCGATCCGGCGGTGATGCGGCATTTCCCGGCGCGGCTGAACCGCGCCGCGAGCGACGCCTGGGCCGCCGCGCTGACGGCGCACATGGATGCCCATGGCTGGGGCTTCTGGGCGGTGGAACGGCAGGCCGCACCCGGCCTCGTCGGGGTGGTCGGCCTGCTGCACCTGGCCTGGGAGCCGCCCTGGGACCCCGGCTTCACCCCGGCGGTCGAGATTGGCTGGCGCATCGCCGGGCCCTTCCAGCGCCAGGGTTATGCCGAGGAGGCGGCGCGGCTGGCGCTGGATGCCGGCTTCGGGCCGATTGGGCTGCAGGAGGTGGTGGCCTTCACCGTGCCGCGCAACGCGCCCTCCTGGCTGCTGATGGCCAAGCTCGGCATGCGCCCGACCGGGACCTTCGAGCATCCGCGGCTGCCGGAGGGCCATCCGCTGCGGACCCATCTGCTGTACCGGATCACCCGGCGGGACTGGCGGGTGCAGCAGCGGGCCCGGGCCTTGCCGAACCCCGCCTAGCGCCGCAGGCTGCGGCCGGGGAGGACTTGGATCCGATGCGCATCCTGACCGCGGGCCTGCTGGCCGCCGGCGTCGCCATGGCCGCGCCGGCGCCGGCCGAGGTGATCCGCTTCGTGCCCGAGGGCGCCGCCACGCCGGCCTTCGGCGGCGAGGCCTTCGGGGCGGCCGGGGGCTATGTGCGGATCGCCGGCAAGGCGACCCTGTCGGTGGACCCGGACGATCCGCGGAACCGCTTGATCGCCGACCTGGAGCTGGCGCCCCGCACCGCATCGGGGCGGGTGGAGGCGGTGGCCGAGGTGGTGATCCTGCGCCCCGCCGACCCGGCCCGGGGCAACGGCACCCTGCTGCTGGAAGTGCCCAACCGGGGCCGCGAGATCCTCGGCCAGCTGATGGACGACACCGCCGCGGCGAATGCGCTGGCCGCTGGCACGGCGGCCGGCAACGGGCACCTGCTGCGGCAGGGCTATACCCTGGCCTGGGTCGGCTGGCAGGCGGACCTGCCGCCCGGGGGCGGGCTGCGGCTCGCGGCGCCGGTGGTGCCGGGCGTCACCGGCCCGTCGCGGGAGGAATTCCTGTTCGACCACCGCCAGTCCCCGGTGACGGTGCCGCTGACCTATCCGGCCGCGGGGCCCGAGGGTGCCACGCTGACGGTGCGGGCCCAGGCCGGGGATGCGCGGCAGACGCCGCCCGGGCTGGGCTTCCGCTTCCTCGACCCGCAGCGGGTCGAGATCACCCGGCCGGAGGGCTTCGACGCCGGGGCGCTGTACGAGCTGATCTACACGGCCAGGGACCCGGTGGTGCAGGGGCTGGCCTTCGCCGCGGTGCGGGACGTGGCCACCTTCCTGCGGCGGGACCGCAGCGAGGCCAACCCGCTGGCGGCAGCGGCCGGCGCGCGGCCCGCGGTGGACCGGGCGGTGCTGGCCGGCATCTCGCAATCCGGCCGCTTCGTGCGGGACTACCTGTACCAGGGCTTCAACGAGGACGAGGCCGGGCGGCAGGTCTTCGACGCCATGCTGGCGCATATCCCGGGCACCCGCCGCACCTTCACCAACGCCCGCTTCGCCCAGCCGAGCCGCAACCCGACCCCGCACGGCGACCGGCTCTATCCGGCGGATCAATTCCCCTTCACCTACGCGGTGACGGAGGACCACCTCAGCGGCCGGCGGGATGGGCTGCTGCTGCGCTGCCGGCTGACCGGCACCTGCCCCCGCATCATGCAGACGGACAGCGAATACGAGTTCTGGGGCGCCCGGGCCTCGCTGCTGGTGACCGATACCCGGGGCCGCCACCTCGACCTGCCGCCGGAGGTGCGGGCCTACCTGATGACCGGGCATCCCCACTTCGCCGCCGCCCAGGCCGTGGCGGGGCGGATCGACCGCTGCGCCCTGCCGGTCAACCCGCTGCACGCGGGCGGGCCGATGCGGGCGCTGCTGGCGGCGCTGGAGGCCTGGACGCGGGACGGGGTGGAGCCGCCGGCCAGCCGCTACCCGATGCGGCGGGACGGCACGCTGCTGCCGGCCGCCGGGCTCTACCCGGCCATCCCGGCGCTCGGCGACCAGGGGGCCCATGGCCCGGCGCAATGGGTGGATGCCTCGGTCCAGCCGCCGGTGGTCAAGGGCGAGTATGCGGTGCTGCTGCCGCGGGTGGACCCGGATGGCAATGCGGTCGCCGGGCTGCGGTCGCCGGCGATCGAGGTGCCGAAGGCCACCTATACCGGCTGGAACCCGCGCGCGGCCGGCTTCGCGCCGGGGGCGCTGTGCTACAACACCGGGGCGGTGCTGCCCTTCGCCGCGACCAGGGCGGAGCGCGAGGCGGCAGGGGACCCGCGGCCATCGCTGGCCGAGCGCTACCCCGGGCCGGGCGACTACGCCGCGGCGGTGGAGGCGGCGGCGGCGCGGCTGGTGGCGGAACGGCTGCTGCTGCCCGAGGATGCGGCGGCCATGGGCCGGGCCGCCGCGGCGGACCGCCTCGCCCGGCTGCGGCCCTGAGGCCATCGCCCTTGATGTGGTCGGTCGACCGTGCATATCCGTTTTGCCGGCCGGTGGCGCCATGCTAGCCTCCCGGCAAGACCGGGGAGCCACCCCGTGCGAGGGAGGGAACGACGATGGCCGCCGCCGAGCTCGGACAGCTGGAGCCGCAACGCTCGAAGGCCCTCTCCTGCGCCGGGCCGGTCGAACGCGCCCGGGCGCTGATCCCGCTGCTGGAGGCCGCCGGCCCGGCGATCGAGGCCGGGCGGCAGCTGACGCCCGAGGTGCTGGAGGCGCTTCGCGCCAATGACTTCTTCCGCCTGCTGACCGCCCGCGGCATCGGCGGCCAGGCCCTCTCCCTGGTGACCTTCGCCGAAATCTGCGAGGCGCTGGCGATCGGCGACCCGAGCACCGCCTGGTGCGTGAACCAGGGCAATGTCTCGAGCCTCACCTCCTCGACCTACCTGGCGCCGGAGGTCGGCCGCAGCCTGTTCGGCGGCCGCGACCAGGCGCTGGCCTGGGGCGCGCAGCACAACCAGGCCGCGGCGGTGGTGGTGCCGGGCGGGTTCCAGGTGACCGGGACCTGGGACTTCGCCAGCGGCAGCCGGCATGCGACCACCCTCGGGGCGCATGTGCCGGTGAAGCTGGCCGACGGCACGCCGCGCATCGGGTCGAACGGCAAGCCGGAATTCGTCACCGTGCTGTTCCCCCGGGGGGCGGCGCGGATCACCGAGGACTGGTCCGCCATGGGACTGCGCGGCACCGGCAGCGACACCTACGCGCTGGACGGGGTGTTCGTGCCGGACAGCCACGCCTGCTTCCGCGACCGGCTGGAGGGCCGGCAGGAGCACGGCACCGTCACCGCCTTCACCTCCCACCTCTGCTACGCCACGGGCTTCGCCGCCACCGCCCTGGGCACCGCCCGCGGGATGCTGGACCGCTTCATGGCCCTGGCGCGTGGCAAGACCGCGCGGGCCGGGGCGCAGGCGATGGCCGAGAACCACGCCATCCAGTCCCAGGTCGCGCAGCTGGAGGCCAAGCTGCGCAGCGCCCGGATGTACCTGCTAGGCACGGTGGGCGAGGCCTGGGCCGAGGCCGCGGCGACCGGCGGCCTCTCGCTCGACACCCGCATGGCGATGCGGCTGGCGACCACCAGCGTGATGGGGGAGGCGACCGAGGTCTCGGTCGCCTGCTACCGCGCTGCGGGCACCACCGCGGTGCTGGAATCCCAGCCCTTCGAGCGGCGCTTCCGCGACGCGCTCTGCATCTCCCAGCACCTCCAGGCGACGCCGGCGCACCTCGAGATGGTGGGCCGGCACCTGCTGGGCGTGCCGCAGGCGGCGCAATTCGTCTGACGCCGGGCGGCAGGAGGGGGCTTTCTTTGGGGGGCGGTCTGGGCTATTGGGATGGAGCGGGACCCGTAGCTCAGCTGGATAGAGCGTTGCCCTCCGAAGGCAAAGGTCGTACGTTCGAATCGTATCGGGTCCGCCATTCCTTCCAATGGGTTAGACGGCTGCGGCCTCGCTTGTTGGAACCTCCTGCCGGCATGGTTCCGCGCAACCTTTCATGACCAGGGCCTGAACCGGGTTTCACCCCTGCGGCGATCGGATCGTGCTATCTTCGCGCACCGGTATGCTCCAGGAGGCGAGGCGGGGATGATCCAGGCTGCTCCGATCGCCGAGGCAGGCGCCCGTCGCTTCCTCGCCCGTGCCGCCTATGGCGCCTGCCCCGGGGAGGCCGCCGCCCTCGCCCGCCACGGCATCCCGGCCTGGCTCGACCGGCAGCTCGCCCTGCCGGCCGAGGAGCCCGCGCTCGAGGCCCGGATCGACGGGCTGCTCATCCCGATCCGCTACGCCCCCGGCCCGGGCGAGCAATTCACCGACGAACGCCGCCCGCCGGTCACCCTGCGTCAGTCGCAGGCCGAACGCTGGCCGCTCGCGGACCAGCGGCCCGGCTACCGGATGCCCGCGGCGGAGCGGGACCGGCCACGGCTGGAGCTGACCCTGGTCACCCTGCTCCGCAAGACCGCCGCCGAGGCCCAGCTGCGCGAGCGCCTGGTGGAGTTCTGGCACGACCACTTCAGCCTCGCCTTCCAGGCCGACAGCCGCGTCGCGGTGTCGCTACCGGAGCACGACCGGCGCATCCGCGCCCATGCCCTGGGCTCCTTCCGCGCCCTGCTGGAAGCCATGGCGACAAGCCCGGCCATGCTGGTCTACCTCAACAACCACAGCTCCCGCGCCGGCGCCCCGAACGAGAACTACGCCCGCGAGCTGCTGGAGCTGCACACCCTCGGCCAGGCCGCCTATCGCGGCAGCGCCCGCAGCGGCCGCGACGTGCCGCAGCTGCCGGATGGCCGCCCGGCCTTCTACGTGGATGCCGACGTCTGGGAAGCCGCCCGCGCCCTGACCGGCTGGAGCATCGCCGCCGGCCAGGCCTTCGACGGGCTGCGGACCCTGCCCCGCACCGGCGAGTTCGCCTATGTCGCCGCCTGGCACGACCCCTACCAGAAGCGCTTCCTCGGCCGGGACCTCGACCCCTTCGCCCCGGCCATGGCGCATGGCCGCGCGGTGCTGGATGCCCTGGCCGAGCACCCCGCCACCGCGCGCTTCCTCTGCACCAAGCTCGCCCGCTTCCTGCTCGGCGACCCGGTGCCGGCCGCCGCCGTCGCCCGGGCCGAGACGGCCTTCCGCCGCCACGCGGCGCGGGACGACCAGATCGCCCAGGCGGTGCGCGCCCTGCTGGCGGGGCCGGAGGCGCTGGACCCGGCCCCGGCCCGCATCCGCCGGCCGCTGGACGTGGTGGCCGCCGCCGCCCGCGCCCTCGCCCTGCCGTTCACCCCGACCCCCGGCCTGATCGGCCAGATGGCCCTGGCCGGCCAGCTGCCCTTCGGCTGGGGCCCGCCGGATGGCCAGCCGCTGGACCCGGAGGGCTACCTGGGGGCCACAGCGCTCCGCGCCCGCTGGGGCATGGCCATCGCCCTCGCCCGCAACAGCGGCGGCACCGGCCTGTCGCCGCTCTATGCTCCGCTGGCCCAGACGCCGGTCGCCGAGGTTGCGGCCCGGCTGGCCGAGGCGGCGCTCGGCCCGGCCGGGGCCGCGGTCGGGGCCGCTGTCGCCGGGGTCTGGACGGCGGCCGGCCGCTCGGCGCGGCCCGGGCCGGCCGAGGTCGCCGAACTGGCCGGCTGGGTGCTGACCGCCCCCGCCTTCCAAACCGCCTGAGCGAGGGAGACCGCAGATGGCTTTCCACCTCGGCCGCCGCCACCTGCTGCGCGCCGGACTCGCCACCGCCGCCCTGCCCGGCCTGCGCCGCCTCGCCTTCGCCGAGGAGCCGGCCGCCGCCCGCCCGCTGCTGGTCCTGGTCAACCTGCGCGGCGGCATGGACGGTCTGCATGCGCTCTCGCCGGCGGATGACGCGGATTTCGTCGACCTCCGGGCGGATGCGCTGCGCACCGCGGCCAGCGGCCCGCGCGCCGGGCACCGGCTGGAGGCCTCGTCCGCCATCGACTTCCGCCTGCATCCGGAGGCGGCGCCGCTGTTCGAGATCTGGCGCGACGGCCGCATGGCGATCTGGCCGGCCGCCGGCGTGCCGCAGGCGACCCGCAGCCACTTCGAGGCCCAGGCGATGATGGGCCTCGGCCTGGCGCTGCGGGCCGACCCCGGCGGCGCCACCGGCTGGCTCGCCGCCTGGGCGGCGGGCGCGGCCGAGGCGCCGGTCACCGCGCTCTCGGCCCAGGGCGGGCTGGCGCCGGAGCTGCGCGGCGCCCGCCAGGGCCTCGGCATCGCCAGCCTGGCGGATGGGCTGGCGCCCCCCGGCGGCCCCTTCGGCGCGACGATGCTGGAAGCCCTCCACCGGGACGACCCAGGGGATGGCCCAGGGGATGGCCACGGCCTCGCCGCCCGGTCGGGGCGGGAGGCGCTGGCCGGGCTGCGCAGCATCGACATCCTGCTGCCGCGCGATGCCGCGGGCCGGCCGCAGGTCCAGCCCGCGGCGGCCTACGCGCCGGCCCGGGAATTCGGCCGGGCGCTGGCGGTGGTGGCGCAGGTGGCGGCGCTGAACCCGGCGCTGGTCGCCGCCACGGTGGACCTCGGCGGCTGGGATACGCATGAGGGCCAGCCGGGGCGGCTGGCCGACCGGATGCGGGTGCTGGCCCAGGGGCTCGGCGCCTTCGATGCCGAGATCGCCGGCCTGCCGTGCCGCTGCACGGTGCTGGTGGTCAGCGAGTTCGGCCGGCGGCTGCGGTCCAACCGCAGCCTCGGCACCGACCATGGCCGGGCCGGGGTGATGCTGGCCTTCGGCACCCGTGGCTTCGGCCTCGGCCGGCACTTCGGCGCCTGGCCGGGGCTGGCGCCGGACCTGCTGGACGAGGGGGTGGACCTCCGCGTCGCCACCGACTACCGCGACGTGGTCCGCAGCGTGGTCGCCGACCTCGCCCCGACCCTGCCGCCGCCCTTCGTGCGGAGCTGAAGCTCAGCGCCGCCCCCCTTCAGCGCTGCCAGAGCCCGAAGCGGCGGCACTGCTTCAGCCACCAGCCCATGTAGCGCCAGCCCAGCACCGCCGCCCGCCGCCCCGGCGACGGCCGCGGCCAGGCGGCGCGGTCGGCCAGCCGGTCCAGCAGCAGCTCCGGGCCGCAGGGCAATTGGCTGACCGGGTCGAGGTAGCGGGGGTAGCGGATCAGCGCCCCGGCGACGAGGGCATCGAGGCTGAGCGCCCGGCCGCGCCGCGGCGGCGGCTCCATGTCCGTGGTCAGGCCCCAGCCGGCGTAGAAGGGCATGCCCCAGGTGGTGACGGCGAGGCCGCGCAGCAGCGCCTCGAACCCCGCCAGGCTGGTGATGCCGTGCACCGCCTCGACCTCGGCGAAGAGGCCGCCGATATCGCCGCCGGCGACCACCGCATCGGCGCAGCGCAGCGCGGCGCGGCGCGGGACATAGCCGCGGCGGTAGCCGGTCTCGACATCCGGGTGCGGGCGGAAGACCAGGAAGGCCTCGGGCTCGGCCCGGCGCACGGCTTCCAGCAGCCCGAGGTTGGTCCGCACCCGGCCGGCGCCGAGGGCGATGGAGGCATCGTCCTCCACCTGCCCGACCACCAGGATGCGGCGGCGCCCGGGGCTGGCGGGCAGCCGGGGCGGGCGGCGGCGCAGGTTGTACTTGGTCAGGCCGCGCGCCACGATCGCCCGGCGCAACGCCGCGGCGCGGGCGAGCAGGGGCGCGTCGAAGGCCTCCTCCGCCAGGATGCGCTCGAGCGCCGAGGGCTGGCGGGGGTCGTAGTGCGGCCCCAGCGCATCGACCGCCAGCGAGGCGGAGGGAATGAAATCCACCCCGAGGCCGACCGAACGCAGGAAGCCGTCCTCCACCCACAGCAGCGGGATGCCGGCGGCGGCGCAGCGGCCGGCCAGCCCCGGCGCGGCGCGGCGGGCCTCGGCGGCGATGCCGGCGGCCTCGCCGG
>NZ_JAUFPN010000173.1 GCF_030409335.1 Paeniroseomonas aquatica | reverse complement strand
TGGCCAGCGCCGCCGCCGAGGGGGCGGAGGCCGGCCCGCCGCCGGCCCGGCCTGCGGCAGCGGCCTCGGCACCCGCCGCCGCCACCCCGGCACCCGCACCCGCACCCGCCCCGGCCCCCGCTGCCCAGGCCCCTGCCCCTGCCGCAACCCCGGCGCCGGCGGAACCGCCTGCCGCGGCGGACCCGATCATCGCCCCCAATACCCTCGGCGCCCAGCTGCTGAGCGGCCTGTCCGGGCGGGTCGGCATCGCCGCCGACAGCGTGCTGCAGGTGGTGCAGTCGATGGCCGACCTGCCGGCGCTGTGGGAGGCCGGCAAGGAGCTGGCGCAGGACCCGGTGGCGCGGACCCGGATGCTGGACGCGGCCTGGAAGCTGCTGCTGCTGCTGGGCATCGGCCTGCTGGCCGAAGCCGTGCTGGTGCGGGCGCTGGCGCGGATGCGGCGCTGGCTGGACGCCACCGCGCCGCGGGCGAACGAGCCCTGGACCTGGCTGAAGCGGGTGCCGCTGGTGTTCGGCCGGCTGCTGCTGGACCTGCTGCCGATCGCCGCCTTCGGCCTCGCGGTCTATGGGCTGTTCGGGCTGGTGCACCCGCTGCCGACCACCCGGCTGGTCGGGCTGATGATGGCCAATGCCTACATGGGCGCCCGCACCGCCTTCGCCCTGGCGCGGATGCTGCTGTCGCCGGCCTCCAACCACCTGCGGCTGATCCCCTGCTCGGATGCGGCGGCGGCGGCCAGCGCCCGCTGGCTGCAGCGGCTGATGCTGGTGGGCGTCGGCGGCTATACCCTGGCCGAGGCGGGGCTGCTGTTCGGCCTGCCCTGGGCGGCCTACGACGCCATCATCAACGTCACCCTGCTGGTGATCTCGCTGATGCTGGTGCGGCTGGTGCTGCAGCAGCGGGAGGCGGTGGCCGAGGTGCTGCGGGCCAAGCCGCTGGAGCCGGGCGAGGTCGCGACCGGCACCCGGCTGATGCTGCGCGGCGCCCGCAACCGGCTGGCCGAGATCTGGCACGTGCTGGTGATCCTGTGGCTGGTCGCCTCCTGGGTGGTCTGGGCGCTGGCGCTGGAGAACGGCTTCCAGCGGCTGCTCTGGGGCACGGTGCTGACCCTGGTCATCGTCGGCGCCGCCAAGGCGCTGGACGAGGCCTTCATCCGCGCCACCAACCCGCTGCTGGAGCCGAGCCCGGAGCTGGCCAGGCGCTGGCCCGGCCTGCCGGCCCGGGCCGCCACCTACGTGCCGCCGGCGCGGGCCTGCGTCGCGGTGCTGCTCGGCCTGGCGGTGGTGGTGCTGCTGCTGCAGACCTGGGGGCTGAATTCGCTCGAATGGTTCGCCGTCGGCACGCTGGGCAACCGCCTGGTGCAGACCCTGTTCAACATTCTCTGCACCCTGGTGCTCGGGCTGGTGGTCTGGGAGCTGGCCAGCTCGAACATCCAGCAGCGGCTGACCCGGCTGTCCCGCGACAGCCACGCCGCGCGCAGCGCCCGGGTGCGGACCCTGCTGCCGATGCTGCGGACGGTGATCGGGGTCTTCATCCTGGTCTTCGTGGTGCTGAACGCGCTCTCCCAGCTCGGGGTCAACGTGGCGCCGCTGCTAGCCGGCGCCGGCGTGGTCGGCCTGGCCATCGGCTTCGGCTCGCAGACCCTGGTCAAGGACATCATCACCGGCGTCTTCCTGCTGCTCGAGGATGCGGTCGCGGTCGGGGATTCGGTCAACGTCGGCGGCAAGGGCGGCGTGGTCGAGCACCTGTCGATCCGCTCCATCAAGCTGCGCGACGGCGACGGCTCGATCCACATCGTGCCCTTCTCGGGCGTGACCACGGTGACCAACAGCACCCGCGACTTCGCCTTCGCCATGGTCGACATTCTGGTCGCCTACGAGACCGACACCGACGAGGCGGGCGCGGCCATCAAGGCGATCGTCGCCGAGATGCGGGGCGAGCCGCGCTTCGAGCGGGCGATCCGCGACGAGTTCGACTTCTGGGGCGTCGACAACCTCGGCCAAGTGGGCGTGACGCTGCGCGGCCGGGTGCGGACCGAGCCGACCCAGCGCTGGCCGGTGCAGCGCGAGCTGATGCGGCGGGTCAAGCGGCGCTTCGAGGATCTGGGCATCGAGATCCCGCACCAGCCGCTCGGCGCGCTGGCGCCGCCGCGGGCGCCGAAGCCCCGGCCGGAAGCGCCGGGCTGAAGGCGGCTCAGCCCCCCGTCAGCCCCCGGGCAGCGCCCCAGACAGCGCCCCGGGCAGCGCCCTGAGGCCCCAGAGCACCGCCACCCCGACCAGGATGGAGAGCGCCAGCTTGCCCAGCCTGGCCTGGGCCAGTAGCGCCGCCGCCGCCGCCACCCAGGCCGGCCAGCCCTCCCGGGCCAGGGCGGGCGCGAGGAAGGCGACGAAGATGCAGCCCGGCAGGTGCTGCAGCATGGCCTGCACGAAGGGCGGCGGCCGGGTCACCCGCAGGATGGCATAGCCGCCGGCGCGGCAGAGGTAGGTCACCGCCGCCATGCCGAGGATGGCGGCCAGCACGTCCCAGCGCAGCGTCATGTCCGGCGGAGGTCCCGGGCGGCGCCGGCGGCGGAGCCGAGCAGCGCCCCGGCCAGCACCGGCCAGGGCGCGCCGAGCCCGGCGCCGTGCGCCGCCAGCGCGGCGGCGCCGGCGACGACCCAGGGCAGCAGGTCCGACCGGCCGCGCCAGATCGGCACCAGGATCGCCATCAGCGCCGCGACCGAGGCGAAGAAGACCGGGTGCCCCGGCGGCAGCCGCACCGCCGCGCCGAAGACATGGCCGACGCAGCACATGACCATCCAATTGGCCCACATGGTCAGGCTGGCGCCGACCAGGAAGCCGGCGTCGCGCCGGCCGGCCCGCATCTCCGCGACCATCAGGGCGAAGGCGTTGTCGACCAGCACCGCGAGGCTGCCCCAGAGCCGGAGGCCCGAGAGCCGGTCCAGCACCGGGGCCAGCGCCGCCCCCATCGGCGCCATGCGCAGGTTGATGACCAGCACCGCCAGCGTCGCCGCCAGCACCGGCGCCGGGTCGGCCCAGAGCTCGAGCGCCACCAGCTGGGCGGTCCCGGCGAAGACCAGGCCGGACATCACCAGGGTCTCGAGCAGCGACAGGCCCTTGGCATCGGCCGCCATGCCGACCACCAGGCCGAAGGGCATCAGCCCGATGGTGAGGGCGAGCGCGGCGCGGCAGCCGCGGCGGGCACCGGCGGCGGTGAAGCCGACGCGCACCCCGGCGGGGGGTCCTGGATCCTGATGCAAGGCGAGGCTGTCCCCCGGTTGGGGAAGGGGTATGCCACCGGGCGGCGGCCGGGCGGAAGGGGCCCTCAGTCCAGCATCGGCACCAGCCCGGGGTCCGACTGCCGCATCGCCCGCTGGTAGGCCGGGCGGGCGCCGATCCGCCGGAGGTAGCCGCGGATGGCCGGATAGGGCGCCAGCTCGAAGGGCAGGAACAGCCGCATGGTGGTCAGGGAGAAGACGGTCATGATGTCGGCGGCGGTGAATTCCGCGCCGGCCAGCCAGTCCTCGGCGCCGAGCCTTGCCTCGACCAGGCCGAGGGCGCGCTCCAGCCGGCCGCGCATCGCCGCCGGCACCGGGTGGTCGGCCGGGAGGTCCAGCCGGCCGAGGATCATCATCCGCCCCATCGCCGGCTGCAGCGTGCCGTTGGCGAAGTGGTACCAGTAGAGGTAGTCGGCGAAATCCGGATGGTCCGGGCCGAGCGCCAGCCGGCCGCCGCCGTGCCAGCCGATGATGTAGTCCATCACCGCGCCGGATTCGGCCAGCACCAGCGGGCCGTCGGTGATGACCGGCGCGGCGCCGATCGGGTGCAGCGCCTTGTAGTCGGCCGGGGCCAGCCGGGAGTGCGGGTCGCGGTCGGTGCGGCGCAGCGCGTAGGGGATGCCGAGCTCCTCGCAGAGCCAGGGGATGCGCTCCGACTGCGACAGGCCGAGGTGATGCACGACCAGCATGGCGCGGTCCTTTCCGGGGTGGCGCCCATGCAGCCACGAAAGCCGGGGCGGCGGCAATGGGCGGGCGGGGCGGGTCTTGGAGCGGCCGGCGCCCGGGTATAGCCTTGCCGGCATGTCCGATGCCTTCGACCTCGAACGCTTCGTCCAGGCGCAGGAGCCGGTCCTGGCCGCGGTCCGGCGCGAGCTGGCCGAGGGCCGGAAGCGCAGCCACTGGATGTGGTTCGTCTTCCCGCAGCTCGCCGGGCTCGGCCGCAGCGCCATGGCGCGGCACTACGGCATCGCCTCCCTGGCCGAGGCGCGGGCCTACCTCGCGCATCCGCTGCTGGGGCCGCGGCTGCTCGACTGCACCGGGCTGGTCAACCGGGTCGAGGGCCGCTCGGCCCATGCCGTCTTCGGCAGCCCGGACGACCTCAAATTCCACTCCTGCATGACCCTCTTCGCCGCGGCCGGCCCCGGGGCGCCGGCCTTCCGCGCGGCGCTCGACCGCTACTTCGCGGGGGCGCCGGATGCCGGGACGGTGCGGCTGCTGGAGGGAGGCTAGCGCAGCGCCCGCGCCGGCACGCCGCCGACCGACTGCCCCGGCGGCACCTCCGCCACCACCGCGGCGCCGACCCCGACCACCGCCGCCTCGCCGATGCCGACATAGGGCCGGCAGGCCGCCCCGGCCCCGACCAGCGCCCGGGCGCCGACCCGCACCCCGCCGGCCAGCACCGCCCCGGGGCCGACATGGGCGCCCTCCCCCACCACCGTGTCGTGCTCGGCGATCGCCCCGGTATTGAGGATCGCCAGCCGCCCCACCCGGGCCAGCGCCCCGAGCACCACCCGCGGCAGCAGCACCGCGCCGGGGCCGACCTCGGCGCTGCGGGCGAGGATGGCGGAGGGGTGGCAGAGCGCCGGCAGCAGGAAGCCCATCGCCTCGAGCCGGGCGCCGGCGGCCAGCCGGGCGGCATTGTCGCCGATGGCGATGCAGGCCTGGCGGCAGCCGGCGGCCAGCAGCCCGGGCAGCGCCGATTCGTCGCCCAGCACCGGCACCCCCAGCACCGGCGCCGCCGGCGGCCGCGCATCGACCAGGCCGACGACCTCATGGCCGGGGAGGTCCCGCAGCAGCTCGATCAGCGCCCGGCCATGGCCGCCGGCGCCGAGGATCACCAGCCTGTCCCGCATCGCCACCCCCGCCCTTCATCGCCGCGCGCCCGATCATAGCCCGGCGCTCAGCCGCCGGGGCGCAGCGCCATGATGTCGGAGAAGTCGAAGCCCAGCAGCTCCGCGTCGGTATGCTCGGCGATCCCGCCATCGGCCTCGATGCGGTAGAGCCGGAAGCCGAGGTCCCGCAGCAGCCCGAGATGGTCCAGCGCCTCGTCGCGGGCGTAGTGGAAGGGCACGAATTCCATCAGCAGCTTCACCGCCGGGCTGCGCCGCAGCAGCTCGGTCCCGCCGCGCAGGATGGCGGGCTCGTGGCCCTCGGCGTCGAGCTTGATGAGGTGCACCTCCGGCACCGCCGCCAGCACGTCGTCGAGCCGGACGGTCTCGACCGCGACCGCGTGGGTGGTGCGGCCGGTGCGGGCGCCGAAGGCCTCGGCATAGGCCGCCGAGACCGGGCGCAGGGTGGCGGCGGCGGTGCGGCCCTCGAAGACCAGCAGCGGCGCGGTGCCGGCGCGGTCCGACAGCGCCAGGCGATGCGGGATGGCGCTGGGGGCGAAGCCGTTGACCTCGAGGTTGTCGGCCAGCAGGCGGTGGATCGCCGGGTTCGGCTCGAAGGCGTGCACCGTGCCGCCGGGATGCACGGCGCGGCCGCCGAGCACGCTGTAGTAGCCGACGTTGGCGCCGATATCGACGAAGACCTGGCCCGGCTGCAGCAGCGACATCAGCACCTTGGTGAGGTGCGGCTCGCAGTAGCCGAGGTTCAGCAGGTGCGGCGTGACGATCAGGTCGGTGCTCGAGACGTACATGAGCTGGTCGAGCCAGTTGCGGGTCAGCATCACGCCGTCCCCGACATAGACGCCCTGCAGGCCGGGCTTGGCCCAGGGGTCGGGAAAGCCGGAGGCCTCGGGCACGAGCGTGGTCAGGAGCATGGGAGCCCTAGGGTTGCGGCACGGCGGCGCAGCCCTGCGGCCGGAGCTTGCGCGTGGTGCCGGCGGGGTGGGTCAGCAGCCGCGCCGCCGGGCGGATCGGGCGGCGGACCAGCTCGCCGCCGCAATTCGGGCAGCGGCCGGCCAGGGTGGCCTCGGCGCAGCCGGCGCAGAAGGTGCATTCGTAGGAGCAGATGCGGGCCGCCTCGCTGTCCGGCGGCAGGTCGGTGCCGCAGCACTCGCAGCAGGGACGAAGCTCGAGCATGGCAGGCCTCCGGATGCGTGGCGGAAGGGTGCCATGCCGCGCGCCGGGGTGCCAGCCGGCACCCCGGCCCGGGAAATCAGAAGGGCACCCGCAGCATCGCGCCGGGCGAGGGCAGCCAGTTGCCGCCGCCGCTGGGCGCCCGGCGGTCCGGCGTCGGGTCGGCGCGGGTGAAGGTCTGGCCCTGCGGCAGCTCGCTCGCCGTCGGCAGGCCGAAGGAGAGCCGCGGCTTCGGCTCGCGGTCCGACAGCGGGCCCTGGACCAGGCCGGTGCGCGGGACCGGGGCCGGCTCCAGCCCGGGGATGCGCGAGGGCGGCGGCGGGCCGTCGATCGCGGGCGGCGGCGGGGGTGGCGCCGCGGCGGCGGCGGCCTGGGGCTGCGCCGGCGGGCGGCGGCGCCGGCGGCTCTCGGCGGGGGCGGGGGGGCTGGCCAAGGCTGCCATGGCGACGAGCCAGCCGCGTCTCGGGATCCTGTCCATGTGCATAAGACGCGGCAGGGCGCCGCGGGTTCACTACCGCCGGTTCAGGCGGCGCCGCTCAGCCCGGCGCGGCCGCCAGCAGCCGGACCAGGCCATGGATGCCCGCCAGGGTCGGCACCGGCTGGCCGAGCCGCCCGGCCAGCTCCACCAGCGCCCCGACCAGCGGGCCCGATTCCAGCGGCCGCCCGGCCTCCAGGTCCTGCAGCATGGAGGTGCGGAAGGCGCCCAGCCGGCGGGTGACGGCGATGCGGTCGGCGATCGCCCGCTCCCCGCCGGGATCCTCCGGGCCGGCCAGCGGCAGGCCGATGCGGTCGCCGAGCGCGGCCATCTCGGCCATCATCGCCATGACCAGGCCGCGGATGCCGGCGTCGTCCAGCATCGCCCGCATGTCGGCGCGGCAGAGCGCGCTCAGCGGGTTCATGTTGGAATTGCCCCAGAGCTTCAGCCAGACCTCGCGGCGGATGTCGGGCACCGCCGCGGCCGGGATGCCGCCGGCGGCCAGCGCCCCGACCAGGCGGGCGAGCGGGCCGGGGTGGCGGCCGGAGGGGTCGCCGAGCAGCAGCCGGTCCTGCTGCATCAGCCGGATGACCCCGGGCGCCGCGACGGTCGCGCCGACATGGGCGACGGCGCCGAGCACCCGGTCCACCGGCATGGCCGCGGCGAGCGCCCCGCCGGGGTCGACGCTGGCCAGGGTCAGGCCCTCGGCCGGGCCGCCGAAGCCCTGGAGGAACCACCAGGGGATGCCGTTCTGTACCGCCACCACCAGCGTTCCGGGCCCGCGCAGCCGCTGGATCAGCGGCAGGGCGGCCGGCAGGTCGTGGCTCTTCAGCCCGAGCAGCAGGATGTCGGCGCCGGCCAGGGCGGCGGGGTCGTCGGTCGCTTCGACCGGGAAGGCCTCCCGCCGCTCGCCGTGGAGGAAGACGAGGCCCTGCGCCCGCAGCGCCGCCAGGCTGGCGCCGCGGGCCAGGATGCCGAGGGAGGCGAGGCCTGGGTTATCCAGGCCGGCCCGGGCGAGGCCGGCGGCGAGCCAGCCGCCGACCGCGCCGGCGCCGAGGATGGTGACGCGCATGCAGGGGCTCCGTGGGGCGGGGTGGTCGGGCCGCTGTAGCACGCGGCCCGGCGCGCCGCCCCCCGGATCCGGCCGCCGGGGCGGCCGGCCTGTCGGGCTTGGCTCAGTGCCAGTCGCGGCGGTACCAGGGCCGCGGCTCCGGCGCGGTCAGCCGGCCGAGCAGGAAGCCGACCGCGGCGACCAGGCCGACCGTGGCCAGCGGGTAGCCGCGCAGCAGGTGGGAGACGTTCTCCGACCCCGTGGCCACCACCTCCCGCGCCTCACGGCCGTATTCCGAGACCTTGCGCCCCGCCTCGTCCAGCGCCGGGCCGGCCTTGCGGCCGAGGTCCGAGGCCTTGTCGGAGACCGCCTCGGCGGCGTCGCGCACCGCGTCCTGCGCCCCGCCGAGGGCGTTGCGGGCGGTGCCGGCCAGCTTCCCGGCGCTGCCCTCGGCCTGCAGCTTGGCGTCGCCGGTGGCGTCCCCGACCGCCGACTTGACGCTGCCCACGGCCTTGTCCGCCATCCCGCCGATCCTGTCCTCGTTCATGCTGCTGTCTCCTGTTGGGGGTGTGCGCCGGGACCGGCGGCGGTTGCTGCCGCCGGCCCCGCCGATGGAGGCCTAACGACGCAGCCGGCGGTCGGGATGCGTCGCCGCGACGCACGATCGCACCGGTAAATTGATGCGGACGCATCAACCGAGGCCCGCCCCGGCCGTTTCCGGGGGCATGGCCCCTCCCGTCCCCCCGAAGCATGCCGACACCCAGCAGCTCCGCTCCATCATCGCCGGCGTCAGCGACGGGGTGATCCTGATCGACCCCGACCAGCGCATCGTCTGGGCCAACCAGCCGGCGCTCGACATGCATGGGGTGACCGACCTCGCCGGGCTGGGCGGCACCGCCACCGGCTACCGCGACCGCTTCGAGCTGCGCTACCGCAACCGCCACCGCCTGCCCGAGGGCGAGTACCCGCTGGAGCGGGTCATGGCCGGCGAGGCCTTCGACGAGGTGGTGGTGGAGGTGGCGCTGGCCGGCGAGGCGGATGCCCGCTGGACCCACCGCATCCGCAGCCTGGTGCTGACCGACGCGGCCGGCCTGCCCGACCTGCTGGTGCTGATCCTGCGCGACGAGACCGAGCGCTGGGACGCCGAGGAGCGCTTCGAGCGCAGCTTCAACGCCAACCCAGCCCCGGCGCTGATCCTGCGCCTGTCGGACCTGCGGCACATCCGGGTCAACCGCGGCTTCCTCGAGATGACCGGCTACCGCGAGGACCAGGTGATCGGCCGCTCGGCCTACGACGTCGACGTACTGGAGGGCGCGGCGCGGCGGGAGCTGGCGGTGGAGCGGCTGCGCGTCGGCCGCACCATCCCGCAGATGGAGGCGCGGCTGCAGCTGCCCGACGGGCGGGAGAAATGCGTCGTGCTGGCCGGCCAGCCGATCGAGATCGGCAGCACCGCCTGCATGCTCTTCACCTTCGCCGACATCGACGCCCGCCAGCACGCCGAGGCGGCGCTGCGCCACAGCGAGGAGCGCTTCGCCCTGGCCTTCCGCGCCCTGCCGGTGCCGGCGGTGCTGGCCGATGCCGGCGACCTCCGCATCCTGCTGGCCAACGAGGCCTTCTGCCACGGCACCAACCGCGCCGAGGCCGACGTGGTGGGGCGCTCGGCCCGCGACCTGCCCCTCTGGGCCGGGGCGGAGGCGGCGGAGACGCTGTTCGGCAGGTTCCGACGCGAGGGCCGGCTGGGCGGGGAGGAGGCCTGCCTCGCGGTGCGGGACGGCGCCCCGCTGGCCTGCCTGGTCTCGGCCGTGACGGTGGAGCTCGGGGGGCGGCCCAGCATGCTGCTGGTGGCCGCCGCCGCCCCGGACCGGGCCAGGACGCGGGCCGAGATCGCGGCGGCGGTGGCGGCGGCGATGACGGATGCCGAGGCCATCACGACGCGGGTGCTGGACCACCTCGCCCGCGCCGCCGCCGGCCCGGGCCGGCCGGCGGAGCCGGCGCTGTCGGGCCTGCCGGCGCGGGCGCGGGAGGTGCTGGGGCTGGTGGCGCAGGGGCTGGACGACGCCGCCATCGCCGGCCGCCTCGGGCTGAGCCGGACCACGGTCCGCAACCACGTGAACGGGCTGTACCGCCGCCTCGGGGTCGGCTCCCGGTCCCGGCTGGTGGTCTGGGCGCATGCGCGCGGCCTGGACGCCGGCCGGGGATGAGGCGCGGCCACCGGGCCGTCCGCACCAGGGCGCCGGTTCGGCCGCACCGCCTCGGGGACGATGGTTCGCCGGTGCCGATGCAACCCCCGCCGCCCCTCCCTGTTGCTGCTGCGTCGCCCGGCCCGCAGCGCTACGGGCATTGCCAAGGATCTCCGCCATGGACAAGGACCGTATCGAGGGTTCCGCGAAGCAGGCCGTCGGCTCCGTCAAGGAAGCCTTCGGCAAGCTGACCGGGGATGCCAAGACCCAGGCCGAGGGCGCCGCCCAGAAGGCCGAGGGCAAGGTTCAGAATGCCGCCGGCGGCGTGAAGGACAGCCTTCGCGACGCCACCGGCAAGCAGGGCTGACCGCGCCGTCGGCAAGGCTCCGGCCCGGCGCCCTGCCGGGCCTCTTCAATGCCCGTACCCGGCCATCGCGCCGGGCTTCAAGGAACCCAACATGTCAACGACCTATTCCGACCCCACCTATGCCGGCACGGCCGCCACCGCCGCCCCCGCAACCCGGATCTCCTGGGGCGCCATCGTCGCCGGCGCCGTCGTGGCCCTGGCGATCGGCCTGATGCTCAACGTCCTCGGCACCGCCATCGGCGCCACCCTGGTGGATGCGGCCGAGCGCGACACCCCCGATGCCTCCAGCTTCGGCATCGGCGCCGGGATCTGGCTGCTGGTCTCCAACCTGATCGGCCTCGGCATCGGCGGCTACGTGGCGGCGCGGCTTTCCGGCACCGCCAGCCGCACCGACGCGACCCTGCACGGCATGGCCATGTGGGCGGCGTCCTTCCTGATTTCCGCCGTGCTGCTCGGCAACCTGGTGGCGGGCGTCGCCTCCACCGCCGCCAGCGGCGTGTCGGGCGCGATCGGCGGCATCGCCCGCGGCGCCGGCTCGGTGGCCTCGGCGGCCGGCGAGCAGGTGGCCGACCGCACCAGCACCGGCACCGTCCAGTCCGCCACGCAGCAGATCATCGACCGGGCGCAGAATGCCCTGGCCGGTGCCGGCAATGCCCCGGCCAGCATGACCTCGGACCAGCGCAAGGCCGAGATGACGACGCTGGTGGGCCGGCGGGTCTCCGACGGCAACCTCTCGGGCGCCGACCGCGAGCGGCTGACCGCCCTGGTCGCGGCCGAGTACAACATCAGCCCGCAGGAGGCGCAGCAGCGCCTGGCGCAGACCGAGCAGCAGGCCCAGCAGGCGCTGCAGCAGGCCGAGCAGCGCGCCCGCGAGGCCGCCGACGCGACCGCGAAGGGGGCCTCGGTGGCGTCCTTCTCGATCTTCCTGACGATGCTGCTCGGCCTCATCGTGGCCGTGGTCGGCGCTCGCCGGGGCACCCGCGACCACGCGACCGCCTACGGCGCCCGCGTCGCCGCCTGAGACCCGTGCCTGCCCGCCCCGCCGGACATCCGGCGGGGCGGGTCCTCAGCCCGCGGCCCGGCGGATGATCAGCCCGAGGGAGGTCGTCACCAGGCCCTCGCGCTGCAGCTTCAGGTGCGGCAGCGCATAGGGCGGCAGGTCGATGCGGGCATCCAGCTCCCGGTCGCCCGGATGGGTGTTGAAGGGGGCGACCTCGTGCCCGGCCGTCGTGAGCCCGGCGATCAACGCCTCGATATCCTGCCGCCGGAAGACCGACAGCCCCGGCGTCTCCATCGTGGCGTCGTCGGAGGACAGGTTGAAATCCGTCGTATGCACCGCGACCCCGCCCGGCCGCAGCGTCCCGAGGCTGGCGACGATGAAGTCGAGCCCCGCCCGCAGCGACCCCAGGTGCTCCAGCGCGCAGGCCGACCAGCAGAAATCGAAGCCCGCCAGCCCATCCGGGATGCGGTTCATGTCCACCGCGCCGAACCGCACCAGCCGGCGGAATTCCACGGCGGAGACCAGCTCCGGCCGATGCACCGCGTCCAGCCCGGCGGCGTGGTCGTTGGTCGACTGCCAGCCCTGGTCGGCCACCACCTCGGCCGGCGCATCCGTCGCCGTCACCGCCACGCCGCGCGCCGCGAAATAGGATGGCAGCGGCTCCTGCCCGCAGCCGAAGCCGAGGCCCAGGCTGCCCTCCCGCAGCAGCCCCGCCGCCTCCAGCGCGGCGCCGATGTAGCAGAACTCCCAGGGCTTGCGGTGCTGCGTCGGCTGCAGCGCGAAGCGCCCGCACCAGGCGGCATAGGCCGGCTCCGCAAGCTGCCCGGCGGTGCAGAGCTGGCTGACCGGCCGGTCCAGCCTGGGCGGCTCGAAGCGCCAGGGCACCTGCGGCGAGGCCGGCGGCGCCAGCAGGAACAGCGGCACCGCATACCGCCGCGGCACCAGGTCGCGGTAGAACGCGGCGAAATCCGGCATCTCGGCGAAGGCCCGGCGCAGCGATTCGAGGTTGCCGTGTCCCATGTGCCGCTCCAGCTCCTCGATGCCGGCCGGCTCCCGCCCGAGGAAGAACCGCATCGCCCAGCGCACCGCATCGAGGCTGACGCCATTCGCCTGCTCGAGCGGCGGCAATACCTCGAAGACCGCGGCCCGATGGGCCTGCGCCGCGCCATCGGCCGGCGCCAGCTCCGCCGCCCGGCGAAAGGCCGCCAGCGCGGCCTCCCGCCGGTCCTGCTGGCGCAGCACATGGCCGAGGTGGAGGTGGGTATCCGCCGCCTCCGGGTCCAGCTCCAGCGCCCGGCGGTAGGCCGCCTCGGCCGCCGCCGGCGCCCCGGCGCCGCGCGCCGCATGGCCGTGCTGCACCCAGGCCGCGACCGGCTGCTCCGGCTGCACCCGGAAGGCCTGGCGGAAGGCTTCCAACGCCCCCACCGGCTCCCCCAGCGCCAGCAGCGCATGGCCCAGCTCCAGCGCCGCCTCCGCCCGGCCGGGCGCCAAGGCCGACGCCCGGCGGAAGGCCTCCACCGCCGCCACCCGCCGCCCCAGGCCGTTCAGCGCATGGCCAAGCTGCAGCTGGCACTCCGGATCCGCCGGCGCCAGCGCGGCGGCCCGCGCATAGGCCTCCAGCGCCTCGGCCGGCCGGCCCCGCTGCTTCAGAGCATGGCCCAGGTGCAGATGCCCGTCGGCGAAGCCCGGCCGCAGCTCCAGCGCCCGGCGATAGGCCGCCTCGGCCCCCGGCAGGTCGCCCGATTCCTTCGCCGCATGGCCGTACTGGACCCAGATCGGCGGCAGCGGCGGATGCTCCTCCAGCGCATGGCCATAGGCCTCGCGCGCCGCCGGCCAGTCCCGCCGGTCGCGCGCCGCATTGCCCCGGCGAATCCAGTGCCGGGCCCGCCGCCGCGCCGGCGTCACGCTCTCGATGATCCAGCGCATCCCGTCGACGCTCCATCCGGAAGAACCGGTCCGGCCAGCCTGGCGTGAACCACCCCATGGCCAGGGAGCCATGGGACAGAGGGCCGCGCCCCGTCCCCAGAACACGATCATGCCGCCCGATGCAACCCTGCGACGATCCCGGCCGGGGCTGTCCTATCCCGGGTTCCGCAGGGCCTGCCGCAGGGCGCGCCCGGCATGGTCGGTGCGGAGCGGGCCGCGACCTTGCCGGCATCCCCCCACGGGCGGATGATCCCCCAAAATGACGGAGGGACCGCCATGCGGCTCAAGGACAAGGTCGCCATCATCACCGGCGGCGCCCATGGCATGGGCGAGGCCGAGGCGCGGCTGTTTGCCCGCGAGGGCGCCGCCGTGGTCATCGCCGACGTGCTGCCCGAGCTGGGCGAGGCGCTCGCCGCCGAGATCAACGCCGGCCAGGGCCGCGCCCGCTTCCACCGCGCCGACGTCACCGCCGAGGCCGACTGGCAGGCCCTCATCGCCGCCACGCTCGCGGCCTACGGCCGGCTCGACATCCTGGTGAACAACGCCGGGATCAGCGGCAGCGCGGTCGGCGACGACCTCTCGCTGGAGGGCTGGAACCGGTTGCTGGCGGTGAACGCGACCGGCACCTTCCTCGGCACCACCCTGGCGGCGCAGGAAATGGCCAGGGCCGGCCGCGGCGCCATCGTGAACATCTCCTCGATCATGGGCTTCATCGGCGGGGCGGAGGGCCACCCCGGCTATGCCGCCTCGAAGGGCGCCGTCCGGCTGCTGACCAAGTCGGCCGCGGTGCGCTGGGGGCCGCAGGGGGTGCGGGTGAACTCGGTCCACCCCGGCTACCTTCCCGCCATGCTCGGCGGCACCAATTCCGGCGGCAGGGCGGCCAAGATCCCGCTCACCCCGCTGCGCCGCCTGGGCGAGCCGATCGAGGTCGCCCATGGCGTGCTCTTCCTCGCCTCCGACGAGGCCTCCTTCATCACCGGCACCGAGCTGGTGATCGACGGTGGCTACATCGCGCAATGACCCCGGGAGCAGACCTCATGCCGGATACCGTCACCACCCTCGACCGCCCGACCAAAACTGTAACCCGGACCACCGACGCCATCGTCATCGGCGCCGGCATCGCCGGCATGTACCAGCTCTATCGCCTCCGCCAGCTCGGCCTTTCCGTGCAGGTCTTCGAGGCCGGCAGCGGCGTCGGCGGCACCTGGTTCTGGAACCGCTACCCCGGCGCCCGTTTCGATTCCGAAAGCTATACCTACGGCTATGCCTTCGACGACGCGCTGCTGGCCGAGTGGAACTGGGGCGAGCATTTCGCCGCCCAGCCGGAGACGCTGCGCTACCTGAACCACGTCGCCGACCGCTTCGACCTCCGGCGCGACATCCAATTCGACAGCCGCGTCGCCGGCGCCGACTGGGACGAGGCCGAACGCCGCTGGACCGTCACGCTCGACAGCGGCGAGCGCTTCGACTGCCGCTTCCTCATCACCGCCCTCGGCCCGCTCTCGGCCTCGACCATGCCGCGGCTGCCCGGCATCGACGACTTCCAGGGCCAGTCCTTCCATACCTCGAAATGGCCGCATGAGCCGGTGGACTTCGCCGGCAAGCGCGTCGCGGTCATCGGCACCGGCGCGACCGGCGTGCAGGTGATCCAGACCATCGCGCCGCTGGTCGGCTCCCTCACCGTCTTCCAGCGCACGCCGAACTGGGCGACGCCGCTGCTGAACGCCGAGATCACCGAGGCCGAGCAGGCGAAGATCAAGGCCGGCTACCCCGCGATGTTCGAGCTGCTGCGCCAGACGCCGGGCTGCTACATCCACCAGGCCGACCCGCGCGGCACCTTCGAGGTGAGCGCCGAGGAGCGCGAGGCCTTCTGGGAGGAGCTCTACGCCAAGCCCGGCTTCGCCATCTGGATGGCCAATTTCCGCGACATGCTGACCGACCCCAAGGCCAATGCGCTGTTCAGCGAATTCGTGGCCAGGAAGATCCGCCAGCGGGTGAAGGACCCCGAGGTGGCGGAGATGCTGATCCCGAAGTGCCACGGCTTCGGCACCCGCCGCGTCCCGCAGGAGACTCATTACTACGAGGCCTACAACCTGCCGCACGTCTCGCTGGTGGACATCAAGGCGACGCCGATCGAGCGCATCACCGCATCCGGCATCAGGACCAGCGACGCCGAGCGCGAATTCGACATGATCATCTACGCGACCGGCTTCGACGCGGTGACCGGCAGCTTCGACCGCGTCCGCTTCACCGGCACCGACGGCCTGACCCTGAAGGAGAAGTGGCAGGACGGCACCCAGACCTACCTCGGGCTGATGTCGCACGGCTTCCCCAACATGCTGACCCTGGTCGGCCCGCACAATGCCTCCACCCGCTGCAACATCCCGCGTTGCATCGAGCAGAACGTCGAATGGGTGGCGGAGCTGATGCGCTACGCCCAGGAGAAGGGCATCACACGCATCGAGACGACGCCCGCGGCCGAGGCCGACTGGTCCCGCCATGTCGAGGAGCTGGCCGGCGGGCTGCTCTACACCCTCGTCGACAGCTGGATGACCGGCATCAACCGCAACGTCGAGGGCCGCACCACCCGCCGGGTGCTGCAGTATCAGGGCGGCGCCCCGGCCTACCGCGAGCATTGCGACGCGGTGGCCAAGGCCGGCTACACGGGCATGACGTTGAGCTAGTAAAGCCCGCCCAGCCCCTGGTCGAGGCCCACCGCGGTGCCCCGCGCCGGGTCCTCCGACGGCGGGCGGGCGGCATTCTCCGTCCCCGGGCGGAAGGCCTCCATGCTGCCGTCCTGCATCCGCACCAGCGCCACGCCGGGCGGCGCCCGGAAGGGCACCGCCGGGCTGCCGCGCAGCGCCGCCTCCAGCACGTCGTGGAAGATCGGCGCGGCGTTGCTGCCGCCGGTCTCGCCGTTGCCGAGGGAGCGCGGCTCGTCGAAGCCCATCCAGACCGCGATGACGATGTCCGGGGTGAAGCCGACGAACCAGTTGTCGACATAGTCGTTGGTGGTGCCGGTCTTGCCGGCGACCGGACGGCCCAGACCCTTGCCGGCGGCGGCGCCGGTGCCGCGCGACACCACGCCGGTCAGCAGGTTGACCATCTGGTAGGCGGCGATCGGGTCGGTGATCTGGCGGCGGTTGTCCACCAGCTCCGGCGGCCCGGCGGCGGCGCTCGCCGCGCCGCAGCCGGCGCAGCCGCGGTTGTCGCTGCGCCAGACCACCCGGCCGCGCTGGTCCTGCACGCTGTCGATCAGCGTCGGCGCCACCGCCCGCCCGCCGTTGACGAAGGCGGCGTAGCCGGCGGCCATGCGCATCACCGTCGTCTCGCCCGAGCCGAGCGACATCGCGAGGTAGCGCGGCAT
Source organism: Paeniroseomonas aquatica (assembly GCF_030409335.1). Classification (GTDB taxonomy): domain Bacteria; phylum Pseudomonadota; class Alphaproteobacteria; order Acetobacterales; family Acetobacteraceae; genus Belnapia; species Belnapia aquatica. Next base: position 2,803 of record NZ_JAUFPN010000173.1, on the reverse strand, counting down.
GTTGGGGATGACGCCGAACCGCGCCGCCGTCTCCGACACCTTGTCCATGCCGACCTCCTGCGCCACCCGGATGGTGACGAGGTTCAGCGACTTCTCGAGCGCGGTGCGGATCGAGACGTAGCTGTTGGTCACGCCGTCGCCGTAGTTGCCGGGGCGCCAGGGGCCCTGCGGTGTGTTGATCTCGATCGGCGCGTCGAGGAAGCGCTGGGTCGGCGGGATCCCCGCCTCCAGCGCCGGCAGGTAGACGAAGGGCTTGAACGAGGAGCCCGGCTGCCGCTGCGCCTGGGTCGCCCGGTTGAACTGGCTGCGCTCGAAGGACCAGCCGCCGGCCATGGCCAGCACCCGGCCGGTGGCGGGGTCGAGCGCGACCACCGCGCCCTCCACGCCGGGGATCTGCCGCAGCGCCAGCCGGGCCGGCCGGGCCGGGGTGCGGCCCTGGGCCGCGACGGCCGGCAGCTGCTCCACCAGCACGACGTCGCCGGGGGCCAGCACGTCCTGCATCCGCCGCGGCGGCGCGCCGAGCCTGCCCTCGCCCAGCGCCCGCCGCGCCCAGGCGGCATCCTCGAGCGCCAGCGCCGCGGTCCGCGGCTGCGCCGGGCCGCGCGGGTCCGGCTTCTCCAGCCAGCCGAGCCGCGCCTCGCGGTCGCGGACCTCGAGCGCGACGGCCAGCTTCCACTCCGGCAGGGCGCCGCCGGGCCGCGCCACCGCCTCCAGCGCCGGCAGCCATTCGGTCGCGGCGGCGCTGATCTTCGCCACCGGGCCGCGGAAGCCGCCGCGGCGGCGGTCGTAGGCGGTCAGCCCGACCCGCAGCGCCGCCTCGGTCGAGGCCTGCAGCGTCGGGTCGAGGCTGGTGCGGACCACCAGCCCGCCCATGTTGGTCTGTTCCTGGCCGAAGCGGCTGGTCAGCTCGCGCCGCACGTCCTCGGTGAAGTGCTGGCCGACCTGCACCACCTCGGGCCGGCGCAGCAGCCGCGGGACGATGGGCTCGGCCTTGGCCGCCGTCGCCTCGGCGGCGGTGACGGCGCCATCCTCGGCCATGCGGTCCAGCACCCAGTCGCGGCGGGCGCGGGCGGCGTCGGGGAAGCGCAGCGGGTTGTAGTTGTTCGGCCCCTTCGGCAGCACGCCGAGGAAGGCGGTCTCGCCCAGCGTCAGCTCGTCGAGGCTCTTGTTGAAGTAGGCCTGGGCGGCGGCGGCCACGCCATAGGCCTGGTAGCCCAGGAAGATCTCGTTCAGGTAGAGCTCGAGGATGCGGTCCTTCGGCAGCGTCTCCTCGATCCGGATCGCCAGGATCGCCTCGCGCAGCTTGCGCGTCAGCGTCCGGTCGGCGCCCACCAGCATGTTCTTGGCCACCTGCTGGGTGATGGTCGAGGCGCCGCCGAGCCGCCGGCCGGAGCCGTAATTCTCCACCGCGGTGAGGGTGGCGCGCAGGATGCCGATGGGATCGACGCCGTGGTGCTCCCAGAAGCGCTGGTCCTCGGCGCTGACGAAGGCGGCCTGCAGCCGGCGCGGGATGGCCTCGATCGGCACGAAGACCCGGCGCTCGGTGGCCAGCTCGGCCAGCAGCCGGCTGTCGGCGGCATAGATGCGCGACATCTGCGGCGGCTGGTAGTCGGCCAGCCAGCGGTAGTCCGGCAGGTCGGCGGCCACCTGGCGATAGATGCCGAAGGCGGCGATCGAGCCGCCCAGCAGCACGACCGCGGCCAGGGTCGTGAGCACCCCGAGCACGCCGCCGAAATAGCGCCGCCGCCGCCGCGGCTTGGGCGGCTTGCTGGCGGGTGGCCGTGGCGGGGGCGGCGGCACGACGCCGAGGGTCGGCTCGGCGCGGTAATCAGGGGGCGACATGACGGGTCCCAATACAGCGTCTCGTGGAAGGCGGCATACCCGCAAATGCGCGACCGGGCGGCGTCCTGCCGGACCGCGCCAGATATAGGCCAGGCGGCGGGCCGGAGCATCACCGGCGCCGGGAAGTTCCGCCCCGGGAACGGCGGCCGCCGCGCCGGGGGAGGGTTGGGGCGGCTAGCCCGCCGCGGCCAGCGCCGGGCCGCGGGCGCCGAGGAAGCCGTGCACCGCCTCCGCCAGCGCCCCCGCCACCTTGGCGCGGTGGCTGGCCTTGTTCAGCGCCGCCTCGTCCCCGGGGTGGGAGAGGAAGCCCATCTCGACCAGCGCCGCCGGCACGTCGGGTGCCTTCAGCACCATGAAGCCGGCCCGCCGGTGGGTATGCGGCAGCAGCGCCACCTGCCCGTCCAGCGCGCCCACCACCATCCGCGCCATGCGCTCGGAGCCGGAGCGGGTCTCCTGCCGGATCAGGCTCAGCAGGATGCGGCTGACCTCGGGCGAGACGCTCGGCAGCCGCAGCCCGCCGGCGCGGTCGGCCTGGTTCTCCCGCCGCGCCAGCCCGGCCGCCAGGCTGTCGGTCGCGGTCTCGCTCAGGGTATAGACGCTGGCGCCGCGGGCGCCCGGGGCGCTGTCGGCATGCAGCGACAGGAACAGCGCCGCCTCCCGCCGCCGGGCGACCTGCACCCGGTCCGCCAGCGGGATGAAGACGTCGCGCGAGCGGGTGAGCAGCACCCGGCACCGCCCCGCCGCCTCGAGCTGGCGCTTCAGCTCGAGGCCGGCGGCCAGGGTGATGCGCTTCTCCAGCGTGCCGCGGCCGCCGATGGTCCCGGGGTCGCGGCCGCCATGCCCGGGGTCGAGCACCACCAGCGGCAGCGGCCCGCCTGGCCGGGCGGCGGCGGCCAGGCTGCGGCCATCGGCCAGCCGGGCGAAGCCGGCCGCCGGCCCCGGCTGCAGCGTGATGCGCAGC
>NZ_JAUFPN010000172.1 GCF_030409335.1 Paeniroseomonas aquatica | reverse complement strand
GCGGCGGCGCCGGCTTCCCCACCGCGCGCAAGTGGCGGCTGGTCGCGGCGCAGCCGGGACCGCGCTCGGTGGTGGTCAACGCCGACGAGGGCGAGCCCGGCACCTTCAAGGACCGCTACTGCCTGGAGACCGACCCGCATCGGGTGCTGGAGGGCATGCTGCTCGCCGCCCATGCGGTCGGCGCCGCCGACTGCTGGATCTACCTGCGCGACGAGTACCCGCAGCTCCGCCACGTGCTGCAGCGGGAGATCGCCGCCCTCGCCGCCGCGGGCCTGGCCGGGATCCCGGTCATCCTGCGCCGCGGCGCCGGGGCCTATATCTGCGGCGAGGAGACGGCGCTGCTGGAAAGCCTCGAGGGGCGGCGCGGCTATCCCCGGCACAAGCCGCCCTTCCCCGGCGAGCACGGGCTGTTCGGGCGGCCGACGCTGATCCACAACGTCGAGACGCTGTGGTTCCTGCCGAGCATCCTCGGCACCCCCGACGGCGCCGCGCGCTATGCCGCGGAGGGCCGCCGCGGCGGCGTCGGCACCCGGTTCTTCTCGGTCTCCGGCCGGGTCGCGCACCCGGGCGAGAAGCTGGCGCCGGCCGGCATCACGCTGCGCGAACTGGTCGAGGAATTCTGCGGCGGCATGGCGCCCGGGCACCGGCTCGCGGCCTACCTGCCGGGCGGCGCCTCGGGCGGCATCCTGCCGGCCTCGATGGCCGACCTGCCGCTCGATTTCGGCTCGCTCGACGCCGTGGGCTGCTTCATCGGCTCCGGCGCGGTGGTGGTGCTGTCCGAGTGGGACGACCTCGCGGCGGTGGCCCGCAACCTCGTGCGCTTCTTCGCTGATGAAAGCTGCGGCCAGTGCACGCCCTGCCGGGTCGGCACGGTCAAGGCGCGGGGGCTGCTGGAGGCGCCGGTCTGGGACCGGGCGCTGCTGCAGGACCTGGCGCGGGCCATGGCCGATGGCTCGATCTGCGGCCTCGGCCAGGCCGCGCTGAACCCCGTGCTGTCGCTGCTGCGGCACTTCCCGCCGGAGGCCCTGCCATGAGCATCCGCTTCACGCTGGACGGCACCGGGGTCGAGGCCGCGCCGGGCGAGACGATCTGGAGCGTGGCGCGGCGCGCGGGCGTCGAGATCCCGCATCTCTGCCACCTCGACCGGCCCGGCTACCGGCCGGACGGCAACTGCCGCGCCTGCCTGGTCGAGGTGAAGGGCGAACGCGTTCTGGCGGCCTCCTGCATCCGCAAGCCGGTGGCGGGCATGGTGGTGGAAAGCGCCTCCGAACGCGCCCGCCAGGCGCGGCGGATGGTGTTCGAGCTGCTGCTCGCCGACCAGCCCGGCGCGGCGGCCCGCGATGCGACCGGCGGCTTCGCCCGCTGGTCGCGGCACCTCGGCCTCACCACCTCCCGCTTCGCGCCGGAGGCACGCCGGCCGGCCGCGGATGCCAGCCATCCGGCGATGCTGGTGCAGCTCGATGCCTGCATCCAGTGCGGCCTGTGCGAGCGCGCCTGCCGCGAGGTGCAGCACAACGACGTCATCGGCCTGGCGCAGCGCGGCATGGCGGCGCTGCCGGTCTTCGATGCGGGGCGGCCGATGGGCGATTCGACCTGCGTCGGCTGCGGCGAATGCGTCGAGGCCTGCCCGACCGGCGCGCTGCTGGCGAAATCCGTGGCCGGCGCGGACGGCCTGCGGGTGGCCGCGGCCGGCGAGCGGACCGTCGCCAGCGTCTGCCCATACTGCGGCGTCGGCTGCCAGCTCGACTACCATGTCCGGGACGACCGGATCGTGGAGGTGACCGGCCGCGAGGGGCCGTCCAACCAGGGCCGGCTCTGCGTGAAGGGCCGCTTCGGCTTCGACTACGTGCGCCATCCGGACCGGCTGGACGTGCCGCTGATCCGCATCGCCGGCGCGGCCAAGGACCCGGCCGATTGCCTCGACCCGGGCCGGGCCCGGGCGAAGTTCCGCACGGCGAGCTGGGAGGAGGCGATGGCGCTCGCGGCCGACGGCTTCGCCCGCATCCGCGACGGAACCGGGCCGCAGGCGCTGGCCGGCTTCGGCTCGGCCAAGGGGTCGAACGAGGAAGCCTACCTGTTCCAGAAGCTGGTGCGCACCGGCTTCGGCACCAACAACGTCGACCACTGCACCCGGCTCTGCCATGCGGCCTCGGTCGCGGCGCTGCTCGAGGGCATCGGCAGCGGCGCCGTCACCGCGCCCTTCACCGCGGCGGTGGAAGCCGAGGTCATCGTCGTCATCGGTGCCCGGCCGACCGAGAACCATCCGGTGGCCGCCACCTTCCTGAAGGAGGCGGCGGCGCGCGGCGCGAAGCTGGTGGTGATGGACCCGCGCGGCAACGGCCTCGACCGCCACGCGGCGGAGGTGGTGCGCTTCACGCCCGGCCGCGACGTCGCCCTGCTGAACGCCATCCTGCACACCATCGTCGCGGAGGAGCTCTACGACCGGCAGTACGTCGCTGCGCAGACCGAGGATTTCGCCGCGCTGCGCGCGCATCTCGTGGCCTACGACCCGGCGGCGATGGCGCCGGTCTGCGGCGTATCCGCGGACCAACTGCGCCGGGTCGCGCGGCTGTTCGCCGGGGCGCGGACCGCGATGATCCTTTGGGGCATGGGGATCAGCCAGTCCGTGCACGGCACCGACAACAGCCGCTGCCTGATCGCGCTGGCGCTGCTGTGCGGCCAGGTCGGGCGGCCGGGGACCGGACTGCATCCGCTGCGCGGGCAGAACAATGTCCAGGGCGCCTCGGACGCCGGGCTGATCCCGATGATGTTCCCGGACTACCATCCGGTCGGCCAGGACACCAACCGGGCGATGCTGGAGGCGCTATGGGGCGCCACGCTGGATCCGCGCCCCGGGCTGACGGTGGTCGAGATCATGCAGGCGATGGAACAGGGCGGGATCCGTGGCCTCTATGTCATGGGCGAGAACCCGGCGATGTCGGACCCGGACGTGACGCATGCGCGCCAGGCGCTCGCCGGGCTCGCCCATCTGGTGGTGCAGGACATCTTCCTGACCGAGACGGCGGCCCTGGCCGATGTGGTGCTGCCGGCCTCCGCCTGGCCGGAGAAGGACGGCACGGTGACCAATACCAACCGGCAGGTGCAGATGGGCCGCGCCGCGCTGCCGCTGCCGGGCGCGGCGCGGCAGGACCTGGCCATCATCGTCGACCTGGCGCAGCGGCTCGGCCTGCCCTGGCCGGCGGCCTCGCCGCAGGCGGTCTTCGCCGAGATGGCGCAGGCGATGCCGAGCCTGGCCAACATCACCTGGGAACGGCTGGCCCGCGAGCATTCTGTGACCACTCCCTGCCACGCCCCCGACGCCCCCGGCGAGGAGATCGTCTTCGGCGACGGCTTCCCCACCGCGAGCGGCCGCGCCCGGCTGGTCCCGGCCGGCCTGGTCGACCCGGCGGAGATGCCGGATGCGGCCTATCCCTTCGTGCTGACCACGGGCCGGCAGTTGGAGCACTGGCATACCGGCGCCATGACGCGGCGGGCCGCGGCGCTCGACGCGCTCGAGCCGGAGGCGGCCGCCTCGCTGGCGCCGGCGGAGCTGCAGCGGCTCGGCCTGGCGCCCGGCGACCGGCTGCGGCTGGTGACGCGGCGCGGCGCCATCGAGCTGGCGGCGCGCGCCGATCCGGGCCTGCCGGAGGGGATGGTCTTCATGCCCTTCGCCTTCCGCGAGGCGGCGGCGAACCTGCTGACCAATCCGCAGCTCGACCCCTACGGCAAGATCCCCGAGTTCAAATACTGCGCGGCGCGGGTGGAGCGGGCGTGACCGAATCGGCGACGTCACGATTGCCGTGAGCAACGGCGTCGGCATTGACGCGGTTGATAGCGGATTGAATTCTTGCCGCCGGGCCGGGGCGCGACATCCCGTCCGCCCTGCAAGGGAGTCGACAATGGCCTGGAAGAAGCCGCTCTGCGTCGAGGTCTGCCTCGGCCTCGAAATCAACAGCTCCGCCAGCGCGACGGTCTGAACCGCATCGCGCGGCGGGCAGCGGCCATGCCGCCCGCCGCGCGGTGCTGCGTGCCGTGGCAGGCCTGACGCTGCTGGCGGCGGCCGGGCCATGGGATGGGCCGGGCGACAAGGTCAGGGTAGCGCCAGGGATCTTCGTGCTGCCTGGGGTGCAGGCGGATACCTCCGCCGCCAACCTCGATGCCATCGCCAATACCGGCTTCATCGCCAGGACCCGGGCGGTCGCGGTGATCGACCCCGGCGGGAGCCATGCGCGTGGGATGCGGCTGCAGCAGGCGATCGCCGCGACGACGCCGTTGCCCGTCCGCCACCTGATCCTCACCCATGTCCATCCGGATCATGCGATGGGGGCCGCGGCCTTTGCCGACCTGCAGCCGGAGGTCATCGGCCATGTCCGGCTGACCGAAGCCCTGGCGCGGCGCGACGCCTTCTACCGCGCCATGCTGATGCGCGAGATGGGCGAAGCCGCCGCCGGCAGCGCGCCCCTGGCGCCGGCCCGGCTGGTGGAGGATCGCCTGTCGCTCGACCTGGGCGGGCGCGTGCCGGAGGTCGTGGCGCAGCCGCCGGCGCATACCGACCACGACCTGCTGCTGTTCGACCAGGCGACCGGGACGCCGTGGCTGTCCGACCTGCTGTTCGTCGCGCGCATCCCGGTGCTCGACGCTGCGGCAATGCGTCGCGCGCTGCGGAAGTTCGGCCTTCGGCTGGTCGCCGACCGGCCCTGGACCTTCGAGCCCGGCGCGCGGCGGACCAGTCGGGCTGGAGCCCCATGACTGCCTGTCGCCGCCGCTGATGGATGCGATCGCGGCCCATGCGGCGAAGACATCGGGCAAGCTGCATCATTGAAGCGGCTCGCAGAGTGAGCTGTGCCTCAGGGCTGCGGGCGGCGCCCCGGCGTCCTGCAACAGGCGCCGCCCGTCAGCCGGCAGAGCCACACCTTGGCCCCTCAAGCGCGGACCGCGACCAACAGCCCGCCACCATCGTGTACTCGATAAGGCATCGTGCGTGGCTTCAGCGCGTCGAGGGTTTCACGTCCAGGGTCTTACCGCTGCGCTTCATACGAGTAGGGGCTCCGTTGTGGAGCATCGCCCACATCTGGAGCGCGCCAGCCTGAATCGACCTGTCCCGCGACGACATCCGAGAGCAAGCTTACGAGGCGAGACTTCACTCCTGCTGTGCCAGCCTGCATCGGCCCGGAAGGGCCACTGGGTGTCGCGCCTGGGCACCATCCCCACCCCATTCCTCCGCGCCGCATCTATCTCACCGGCACATCGCAGGCTCATGACGCCGAATTTTATTGCACGGATGCAGCACGGCTGACCCAACTGGCCAGGCATCCGACAGCGATTGCTGTGGGTGGCGTGACCGGCAGCGAGGGTCGTCGCGGCGATGACAGAGGCGGGCAGGCGGGATGGCGCCGGTTTCGTTGCGTTAAAACAACTAAAAACCGATGATGATGCAGCCTCCTCCGGAAGTTCGCGTCCCGGGATCGATCGGCCGCGCCTGCGCCTGGCGATGCTGCTCGGCGCCTGCGTCCTGGCGACCGGCGCCATGGCCGCCCTGCTGGCCCAGCGCGACGCGACCGCTGCCCTGCGGCTCCAGTCCGGCGCCCACCTGACCGAGGTCGCCCGCAGCCTGGCGGCGGCGCTCGACCGGGAACTCTTCCAGCGCTGGCGCGACATCCAGGCCATCGCCGCGCTCGACCCGCTCCGCGATCCCCCAGCCCCGGCGGCGGCGCGCCGCGCATGGCTGGGCCGCCTGCCGGAGACCTTCCCGGCCTTCGCCGAATTCGGCCTCGTCGCCCCGGAGGGCGGCCTCGTCGCCAGCAGCGGCGGGCTGCCGGAAGGCCTCGACCTGTCGCAGCAGGACTACGTCCTTGCCGGGCGCCTCGGGCCCTATGCGGGCGAGGCGCATGCGGTGGCGCAGATCGCCGAGGTGGCCGACCCCGGGCCGGACCTGCCGACGCGGTTCGTCGCCTTCGCCGCGCCGGTGCGCGAGGCTTTCACCGCGCCGGTGCGCGAGGCTTTCACCGCGCCGGTGCGCGAGGCGGATGCGGCCCGGGCCGGCGTCGTCGTCGCCTGGATGTCCCTCGACCGGATGGCAGAGCTGAAGCGCGGCATCCTCGACGGGATGCGCCTGCGCATGCCGGGGGTGCATGGGTTCATCCTCGACCGCCACGCGACGGTCCTGCTCGGGCCCAACGGCTGGCCGGTCCAGGGGCCGGCTCCGCCACCGGGCCTCGGCGACGCGGCGGAGGCCGGGACGGAGGCGGACCCGGTGGTCGGCCGGGCGAGGACGCAGGGCTACCGCGACTTCCCGGGCCTCGGCTGGAGCGTCGTGGTGCGCCAGGACGCCGCCGCCGTTCTGGCGCCGGCCAGGGCGTTGCGGGACCGCATCCTGGTCCTGGGCCTGGTCGCCGGCACGCTGACCGCCCTGCTCGGCTGGTGGGCGGCGGGCCGCCTCGGGCGCGCCCGGGCCGCGGGCCCCGCCTCCGCGGCGGCGTCCGCCCCACCGGCCCTGCCGGGGGCGGCCGCCCAGGCCGGGACCCCCGACCGGAGCGGCAGCGACCTCGCGATGCGCGAGGCGGAGCTGCGCGGCCTGCTGCGGGCCTGCCCCATCGGCATGGTCTTCTCGGATACCGGCGGCCGCGTGCGCCAGGCCAACGACGCCTTCCTCGGCCTGCTCGGCCTGAGCCGCCTCGCCCTCGCCCGGGGCGAGGTGCGCTGGGACGAACTGACCCCGCCGGAATGGCTGCCGCGCGACGAGGCGGCGATCGCCGAGGCCGTCGCCCATGGCCGCTGCGCCCCCTACGAGAAGGAGTTCCTGCACGCCGACGGCACCCGGGTGCCGGTGCTGGTCGCCTTCGCGCTGGTCGACCGCGCCACCGGCCAGGCCGCCGGCTATGTCGTCGACCTGACCGAGCGCCGCCGGGCCGAGGTGCGGCTTGCCGGGGTGAACGAGCAGCTGCGCCTCGCCATCGGCGCGGCGCGGATGTTCTTCTGGGACTGGGACCTGCGCAGCGGCCGGGTCGAGTGGTCGGATGGGCTGGAGGCCGCCTGCGGCCTGCCGCCGGGCGGCTTCGGCGGCAACGTCGACCGCTTCCGCGCGCTGGTCGACCCGGCCGACCTGCCCCGGGTCGAGGCCGCGCTGGGCCGCGCCCTGGCGGGCGAGGATGCGGCCTACGAGGCCGAATTCCGCATGCGGCGCGCGGATGGCTCGCGGCGCTGGGTACTGGCCCGCGGCACCGTGCTGCGGGACGCGGCGGGACAGCCGCTGCGGGTCGTCGGCATCGACCTCGACATCACCGACCGCAAGGCGCTGGAGAGCGCGCTGACCGAGAGCGAAGGCCTGCTGCGCCGCGGCGCCGAGGCGGGCGGGCTGGCGATCTTCGAGGTCGAGGCGCCGGGGACGGGGGCGGGGGGCGAGGCCCGCGTCTCCGACGCCTTCCGCAGCCTCTGGGGCCTGCCGCCCGAAGCCCGCTGCGACTTCCCGACCCTGCTCGCCCGGGTCCATCCGGACGACCGGGCGGCCTTCGCCGCCGGCCACCGGCGGCTGGCCGAGGCCGGCGGCGGCTTCGACGCCACCTTCCGGGTGGTGCTGCCGGATGGCGGGCTGCGCTGGATCCGGGCGCGGGGCGAGGCCTCGGCGGGCGGCGACGGCGCGCCGACGCAGATCCGCGGCATCAGCTTCAACGTCACCGACCGGTACACCCAGGAGCAGACCCGGCGCGACCTGCTGCAGCTGGCGGAGGGCAGCCCGGACCTCATCGGCCTGGCGACGCTGGAGGGCCGGCTCACCTACCTCAATCCGGCGGGGCGGCGGATGCTCGGGGTCGCGCCGGGGACCGCGGCCGGCAGCCTGGTCCTCGCCGATCACCTGGCCCCGGCCTCGCAGGCCCTGCTGCGGACGGTGGCGATCCCCCGCCTGCTCGAGGCGGGGGTCTGGGAGGGCGACATGCGCCTGGTCCAGGCCGGGACCGGGGCCGTGATCGAAACCCGGCACCTCGCCTCGGCGCTACGGGACCCGGCCGGCCGGCCGGTCGGCCTCGCCTGCGTCATCCGCGACGTCACCGCCGACCGGCAGGCGCTGGCGGCGCGGGCGGAGGGCGAGGCGCGCTGGCGCGGGCTGCTGGAGAACCTGCACGAGGGCGTCGTGCTCTGCGAGCTGGTCGAGGATGCCGCGGGCCGGGCGGTGGACATCCGCTATCTCGAGATCAACGGCGACGGCTGGGAGCGGATGACCGGCATCCCCGCCGCCGCCGCGCTCGGCCGGCGGATGACCGAGGTCATCCCGGACATCGAGCCGGCCTGGATCGAGGCCTATGACGCGGTCGTCCGGAACGGCACGGCGCTGCATTTCGAGATGCCGGTGGCCGCGCTCGGCCGGCGCTTCGAGGTGCATGCCTTCCCGCTGGGGGGTCGCCGCTTCGGCGTCTCCTTCCTCGAGATCTCCGAGCGATGGCAGGCGCAATGCGCCCTGGCCGAGAGCGAGGCGCGGTTCCGCGGCCTGGCCGATGCCCTGCCGGCCTTCGTCTTCGTGACCGACGCCGGGGGCGGCAGCAACATCTTCACCAATACCGTCTTCCAGGACTACGTCGGCCTGCCGGCCGAGGCGCTGGCCGGCCATGCCTGGACCGCGGTGGTGCATCCGGACGACATCCGGCGCGTCGCCGCCGCCTGGCAGCACTCGATCGCCACCGGCGCGCCGCATGCGATCGAGGTGCGGATCCGCCGGCGGGACGGCGCCTGGCGCTGGTTCCTGGTGCGCTGCGTGGCGGAGCGGGATGCCGCGGGCCAGATCCTGCGCTGGATCGGCACCTGCACGGACGTGCACGACTGGCGCGCGGCCGAGATCGCCCGGACCGAGGCGGAGGACCAGCTGCGCCTGGCGGTGGAGGCGGCCGAGCTCGGCGGCTGGAGCTGGAACCTGCGGACCGGGGTGCTGGACGCCACGCCACGCTGCCGCAGCCTCTATGGCCTGCCGCCGGCGATGCCGCTCGACTGGGATGCGCTGACCGCGGCGATCTTCCCCGCGGACCTGCCGCGATGGGAAGCGGCGATCGCCGATGCCCTGGCGGCGCGCTCGGACTACGCGGTGGAATACCGGGTCGGGCTGCCCGGGGCGCTGGCCTGGCGCCGCAACGTCGGCCGGGTGGAGATCGGGCCGGACGGCGCCGCGGTCGCGCTGCGCGGCGTCGTCTTCGACATCGACCAGCAGAAGCGCGCCGAGGCAGCCCTGCGCGAGGACCGCGACCGGCTGGAGGAGCGCATCGCCGAACGCACCCGCGCCCTCGCCCAGGCCGCGGCCGAGCTGACCGCCGAGATGCAGCGGCGCGAGTCCATCCAGAACAGCCTGCTGCAGTCGCAGAAGCTGGAGGCGCTCGGCCAGCTCACCGGCGGCGTGGCGCACGACTTCAACAACATCCTCGCCGCCATCCAGGGCGGCTACCGGCTGCTCGAGCGGCGGATCGGGGACAATCCGGCGGCGCGCGACCTGGTCCGCCACGGCCTCGACGCCTCCGAGCGCGGCCGGCGGCTCATCGCCCAGCTGATGGCCTTCGCCCGGAAGGAGGAGCTGCGGCCGCGCCGCGTCGACCCGGGCATGCTGCTGCGGGAGGCCGAGGAGCTGATCTGCCAGACCGCCGGCTCGCGCGTGCGCTGCAGCTTCGAGGTGGAGGCGGAGCCCTGGCCCGTCATCACCGACCCGGTCCGGCTGGAGACGGCGCTGCTGAACCTCGCGGCCAACGCGCGCGACGCCATGCCCTCGGGCGGCCGGCTGACCTTCGGCGTGCGCCAGGTCGCGGTGGCGGACCTGCCGGCGGGGCTGGCCGCGAACCGGGGCCATGTGCTGATCGCGGTGACGGATACCGGCATCGGCATGGACGCCGAGACGCTGCGCCGGGCGGCGGAGCCCTTCTTCACCACCAAGCCGCCGGGCAAGGGGACCGGGCTCGGCCTGGCCTCGGCGCATGGCTTCGCGGCGCAGTCGGGCGGCGCGCTCCGGCTGCGCAGCGCGCCCGGGGAGGGCACCACGGTCGAGCTCTTCCTGCCGCGCGCCGACGTCCTGTCCGGCGAGGTGCCGGACCGGGCGCATGACCCCGGGGAGGCGGTCGCCGATCCCTCCCTGCACGGCAATGCCACCCTGCTGGTGGTCGACGACGACGACGGGGTGCGGCCGGTCACCGGCGGCTTCCTGCGCGAACTCGGCTACCGCGTGATCGAAGCCGCGAGTGCCGAAGCCGCCGAGGTACTGGCCCACACAGGAGACGCCGTCGACATGCTGGTCACCGATATCGTGATGCCCGGGGCGCATGGGCATATTCTCGCCACCCGGCTGCGCGCCGAGCGGCCCGCCCTGCCGGTGCTGTTCATCACCGGCTACGGCCACGGCGCCTTGCTGGGCGACACGCCCGTGCTGTCGAAGCCCTTCACCGAGGCGGCGCTGGCCCGGGCAATCCTGGCCGGGCTCGGCCGCACCCCGCAGCGCGCCGCGGCGCCCGGCAACGGCCCGGCGGGCGACCGGCTGATCGGCCGGCTGCGGCGCCCGGCGCTGCGGCAGACCTACCTGCGCTGGCTGGCGCTGCGCGGCGGCGGCGCCCTGCCGCCCCCTGCCGCCATGGCGGGTGCGGACCTGCCGGCGGAAGTGCCGGACAACGCCTATCTGCTCGACGTGCTCGAGGACGGGCGCTTCCGCTTCCGCACCGCCGGCCGCGCGCTGGAGGAACGCCTGGGCCGCCCCCTCGCCGGCGCGATCGTCGGCACCGGCCAGCCGGCGGACGACGCCCTCGCCTCGGTCTTCGGCGAGGCCGATGGCGCCGCCTACCAGCGCTGCGTGACCGGCCGCGGCGCCTACTACGACTACGCCCGCTTCGCCCTCGACAGCGGCCAGCCGGTGCTGTTCGAGCGGCTGCTGCTGCCGCTGGCGGCCGATGGCGGCGAGCAGGTCACCCAGGTTTTCGGGGTCGCCCTCTTCACCGAGCTGGCCGCGGCCCCGGGAGACCAGCCATGAGCGCGCCGTCCCTGCCCGACTTCGACGACCCCAAGCTGGCGGCGCGGGTGGAAGCCCTGCCGCCCGCGGCCCTGGATGCCCTGCCCTTCGGCGCGATCCGCGTGGATGCCTATGGGGTGGTGCAGCTCTACAGCGCGGCGGAGCGGCGGCTGTCGGGCTCCGGCGACCGGCCGCGCCTCGGGCTGCATTTCTTCTCCGCCGTGGCGTCCTGCATGGACACGCCGGCCTTCCGCGGCCGCATCGACAAGGCCCTGGCGGCCGGCAGGCTCGACCTCGAATTCGGCTGGACCGGCGATTTCGCCGACGCGGAGCGCGGGTTGCGGGTGCGGGCGCAATCGGCCGCCGGGGGCGGGTACTGGCTCTTCCTGCAACGCGAGGACTGACGGCGGCGGCGCGGCCTCAGGAGCGCTGCGGCGGCAGCCGCACGCCCTGCAGCCAGTAGTTGCCGAACATCCGCATGAGCTCGACGAAGCTGGCGAAGCGGGCCGGCTTGGTGAGGAAGGAATTCACCCCGAGCGAATAGGCCAGGGCGATCTGCTTCGGGCTGTCGGAGGTCGAGAGCGCCACCACCGGCAGGTCCCGCAGCAGGGGGTCGGCGCGAATGGCGCGGACCGCCTCGTGCCCGTTCACCTTCGGCATGTTGATGTCGAGCAGCACCACGGCGGGCCAGGGCGCCACGCTCGCCCCGGCGGCATAGGCGCCGCGCTGCTTGAGGTAGTCCAGCAGCTCCTCGCCATCCTCGACGAAGCGGAGCTGGGCGGCGATGCCCGCCTCCTGGAAGACCTCCTCGAGGATCAGCCGGTCGTGCGCGCTGTCCTCGGCGAGCAGCACCACGGGCAGCGCCGGCTCCTGGCCGGGGAGGGCCAGCATCATGGCAGCCCCCCCGGCGCGGCGGGCAGGGTGAACCAGAAGGTCGCCCCCTCGCCCGGCCGGCCCTCGGCGCCGATGACACCGCCGTGGCGATCGACGATCTTGCGGCAGATCGCCAGCCCGATGCCGCTGCCGGGATAGCGGTCGGCGCCGTGCAGGCGCTGGAAGGGCTCGAAGATGCGGGCGGCGTAGCGAGGGTCGAAGCCGATGCCGTTGTCGGTCACGCTCACCCGCAGCATCGGGCGGCGGCGCGGCGGGACCTCGGCCGGCTCCGGCGCCAGCGCGACGACGATCCGCGGCGCCCGGCCGGGGTGGCGATACTTGATCGCGTTGGAGAGAAGGTTCTGCAGCACCTGGCGGATCTGGCCGCGGTCGCAGAGCAGGACAGGCTGGTCGGCGGCCAGGACCACGGCCGCGCCGGCCTCGGCGATGGCCTGGGCGAGATCGCTCTCGGCCTCCACCAGCACCTCCCCCAGCGCGACCGGCGCCATCGGCTGGGCATGCCGGCCGAGCCGGGAGAATTCGGTCAGGTCGTCGATCAGCGTGCGCAGCCGGCGGGACGAGGCCTCGATGCCCTCGACCCAGCGGCCGATGCGGCCGCCCGGCGCGGCGGTCCCGCCGCCCACGACGCGCTCCAGCATGCTGGCGAAGGTCTCGATCTGCCGCAGGGGCTCCCGGATGTCGTGCGAGACGACATAGGTGAAGGCCTCCAGCTCCTCGTTGCTGCGGGCGAGCTGGATGTTGATCTGCTCCAGCTCCTCGGCCCGCCGCACCAGCACGTCGAGCACCAGGTCGCGCAGCTCCCCGGCCGCGACCAGCTCATGCGGCTGCCAAGGCCGCGAGCGGCCGGCGACGGTCTCCTTCCAGGCGGCGAAGGACCGCCGCGGGGTCAGGCGGTCGGCGCCGTCCGGGGCGGGCTCGACCGGCTTGCGCGGATCGCCGCCCCAGGTGACGGTCTGCGCCACCTCGGGCCGGAACCAGATCATCATCTGCCGCGGCGGGCGGGACAGCGGCACCGCCAGGACGCCGCTCGCCAGCGCGGCAAAGGCCTGGGCGGGCGGGTAGAACACGCCCAGCCGGTCGGTCTCGAAGCTGGCCGCGGCGTCCTCCCGCCCCGCCAGCCAGAGGGCGAGGTCCCGGGTCGCCGCCTCGTCCGGCGTCGCGCCGATCAGGGTCACCGCGTCCGGGGTGACCAGGGCGAAGCCGGAGGCCTGCATCAGGGCGAGCAGCTCGTTGGCATGGCGCAGGATGGCCTGGCGGTGGTCGTGGCCGCGGGCCGTCTCTTCCAGCACCCGGGCCTGCAGCGCCCGGACCTCGGCGCTGTGGCGGGCCACCGCGGCCTCCTCGGCGACCGCGAGCTGCCAGGCCAGCACCTGGGCCAGCAACCGGCAGGCCTGCCGGCGTTCGGCGGTGACGTGCAGCGGCCGGTCGTGGTGGCAGGCGATCAGCCCCCAGAGCTCGCCGCCGCGCAGCACCGAGACCGACATGGAGGCGGCGACCCCCATGTTACGCAGGTATTCGAGATGCACCGGGGAGACGCTGCGAAGCTGCGCGAAGCTGAGGTCGACCGGCCGGCCGGCTCGCTCGGGCCCGAGCAGCAGGGGGACGGCGGCATAGCCGACGTCGGGGATGATCCGGGTCGGGTTGACCGCATAGAGCGCCCGCGCCTGCGCCGGGATGTCGGAGGCCGGGAAGTTCAGCCCGAGGAAGCCGGGCATGTGCTCGGCGCGATCCTCGGCGACGACCTCGCCGCTCCAGTCCGGCTGGAAGCGGTAGAGCTTGACGCGGTCGAAGCCGGTGAAGCGGCGGATCTCCCGCACCGCCTGGGCCCAGAGGGCATCCGGGTCGGTCGCCGCCTGCAGGCGCTCGATCGCCGAGGAGAGCGCGAGGAACAGGCCGCCGGCGATCCCGGCCGGCGGTCCGGCTTCGCCGGCGATCTCGATCTCGAGGATGACGAGCCCGTCGTGGCGGTGCATCCAGGCGCGGTGCAGGCGGCCGGCGGCATCGGCCAGGAAGCGCAGGGGAAGCAGGGTGCCGCTGCCGTCGGCATCGCCCCGGCGCAGCAGGGTGCCCAGATGCTCCAGCGTCTCCGTGTCGAGCAGCACGGCCGCGGGCTGCCCGGTCACCGCGGCGGCGGCAACCACGGCGACATCGCCGAGGTTGGCGCTCGCCGCCACGACCAGGAAGTCGGGCTGCGACAGCGCGATCAGCACCCCATGCGGCTGGATCGCTCCCGGGATGCGGATGGGCTCGTTGTCGCAGGCGTCGAGATCGGGTCTGGCATCGCCCGCGGCAGGGGAGTCGGCGCTGGTCACATCGGCACTCTCAGCTCGTCGGCAGGGACATCGGAGGCGCAGGCCTGCCTGGGTTCCGGCGCCGGTCTCGCGGGCGGTCCTGGTCGGCGCATTGTCGCCTGAACCGGTTCAAGTGCAACATGCCGGAGACGGAACGCGGCCGCCTGGCCAGGGGATTCGCAACACATTGGGGTCAGCTGGGCGCAGGCCGCGGCGGCGCTCAATCGCGGTGCGAGCCGGAGGCTGCGGCCGCATCCGGAGGTTTGGCCGCGCCGCCGGAGTTGTTGAAGCCGGCCGGGATGCGATCTAGCCTTCGCCTGCCCGGCCTCGACGCCGCGAGCCAAGCAGAACACAGGGGAGCGCACCATGGACGTCGGCATGATGATGGTGTTCGCCAGCTACGGCTGGGACGGCTGCTCCGACAGCCGCGTCTGGGACGAGGAGATCCGGCTGGCGCGGATCGCCGCCGAGTCCGGCTTCGACTGCCTCTGGTCGGCCGAGCACCACTTCAACGACTACTCCTTCGTGCCCGACAACATCCAGCTGATGACCCACCTCGCCGCGCTCTGCCCCGATATCGACGTCGGCACCGCGGCGGTCATCCTGCCCTGGCACGACTCGCTGCGCGTCGCCGAGAATGCCGCGGTGCTCGACCTGCTCAGCAAGGGCCGCTTCCGCCTCGGCATGGGCCGCGGCCTGGCGCGGCGCGAATTCGCCGCCTTCCGCCTCAGCATGGATGAATCGCGGGAACGCTTCGACGAGGCGGCGCCGATGATCATCGAGGCGCTGAGGACCGGCTTCATGGAAGGCGACGGCAAATTCTACAGGCAGCCGCGGGTCGAGCTGCGGCCGCGGCCGCAGCGCAGCTTCGACGGGCGTATCTATGCCGTCGCATCGAGCGAGGATTCGGTGACCTCGGCCGCCAGGCTCGGTGCCCACATGGTCATGTTCGCCGACCGGCCCTGGGAGCTGCGGGCGCCGGTGATCGAGCGCGGGCGGGCGCTGCACCGGCAGTACCACGGCACCGAGCCGCCGCCGGTCATGCTGACCGAGTTCTGCGTCTGCGGCAGCGACCTCGCCGCGACCGAGCGCGAGGCGCGGCAGTACCAGGGCAAATTCGTCGAGAGCAACTTCCACCACTACGAATTCCTCGGCGAGCATTTCCAAACGGTGAAGGGCTACGATTCCTACCAGCAGAAGGCCGAGATCGCCCGGCAAAGCGGTCTCGAGGGCGCCGTCGCCGGCTTCATGCAGGCGGCGAGCTGGGGCACGCCGGACCGGATCCTGCGCGGCCTGGAAGCCCGGCGGCAGGCGATCGGCGACTTCGCGCTCAACGTCGCCTTCCGCTTCGGCGGCACCCCCTTCGAGGTCGCCGAGCGCGGCCTGCGGCTCTTTGCCAAGGAGGTGCTGCCGGTGCTCAAGTCCTGGGGACCGGCCGGCGCCGGCAGGGCCGCGGCCTAGCGCTCACCTGGCGTTACATCCTGCCCCGCGGCGGCGGCAATCCGGCCACGATCGCGCCTCGAGCGGAAGGGCATCCTGCTGCCTCGGACATCCCCTCAGGAGGACATGATGCGTAGCCTTCTCCTCGCCGCCGCCCTCGGCCTCGGCCTGCTCTCGGCGGGCGGCAGCGCCGCCCCCGCCGCCGCGGCGCCCTACCATGCCGGGCCGGCTGCGGACCTGGCTCAGGCCGCCACGCCGGTCCATTACGAACGGCACGGCTACCGGCCGCACTACGCGCCGCCGCGCCACCACTGGCACCGCTATGCGCCGCCCCCGCCGCGGCATTCCTGGCGGCACCAGCCGCGGCATTACTATTACGGCGCGCGCTAGGTCCGTCGCGGCACGAGGAATCGGCTGCCTGCCGGGGACGGCGGGCGGCCGCATTCCTTTCTGGGCCCGGAGGCTGCCAGGGACCAAGCACCAGGGCGGCCTGATCGAGCATGAGGCAGGCGAAGGCGAAGCGTTGAAGGCCGCGGACGAGGCGGCGAACGCGGCAGCCGACGCGGGGTCCTCGGCATGGCGGTCGGCGGTTCGGGGGCGGAGCCTTTCTGACTCGACTTCGTCCGCACCCGCCGCGGCGTGACGCTCGTCGTCTGCGACGCCCACGAAGGCGTGAAGGCGGCGGTGACGAGATACCGCGCGACATGGCTCAGGCGCGGTTCGCCCGGCCCACCAAGCCAGCAGCGGCGAGGCGGGCGCCGGCCGCCCCCGAGCGGCAGAGGGTTCGGCGGGACCGGGCGGGGACGGCTCGGGCCAAGGCGCGGCGGAAACGCCTGAGCGGAGCAGGAACGAGGAGGCAGCACCCTGCTGGTGGCGCGGCGACCGGCGCCGAGCCGGCGCCCCGCTCGGCCATCCTGGTCGGCCCGGGCATCCGCTCCGCGCGCCTGACGCGCGGCCCTGGACCCAGCCGGAAAAGCCATGTCCGGCTATGCTGCCGATTTCGCCGGCGCGATGCGAAGGCTAGGCTTGGTGCTGGCCAGGCCGATCGGGGCACCCGCAAGGAAGAAGGACACAGGAAACGATGCTGCCGTCCCGCCGCCAACTGCTCGCACCGGTTCTTCTCGCCTCCTGGGCGCCCGGCGCCGCCCGCGCCCAGACATGGCCGGCCCGGCCGGTGCGCTTGCTGGTCGGCTATTCGCCCGCCGGCACCACCGACATCGCCGGGCGGCTGATCGCCGAGCGCCTGACGGCGCGCCTCGGCCAGCCGTTCCTGGTCGAGAACCGACCCGGGGCGACCGGCAACATTGCCGCCGAGGCGGTCGCCCGGTCGGAGCCCGACGGCTACACCCTCTACGTCACCAACATCGCCAACGCCGCCATCAACTACACGCTCTTTGGTCCGCGCATGCCGGTGAAACCGGAAGATTTCGCCGAGGTCGGCCTGCTGATGCAGGTGCCGAACGTGATCTTCGTCCATCCCGGCTCGCCCGCCAACACGCTGCAGGACTTCATCGCCATGGCAAGGGCAAGGCCCGGCGCGCTGAACTACGGCAGCGCCGGGAGCGGCGGCAGCCTGCACATGTCGATGGAACTGCTGAAGGTCCGCAGCAGCATCGCGGTGACGCATGTGCCGTTCCGCGGGGCCGGGCCGATGCTGGTCGAGGCGATGGCCGGCCGGCTGGATGCCGGCTGCGACAACATGCCCTCCTGCATCGGCCATATCCGGGACGGCCGCCTGCGGCCCCTCGCGGTCACCACCGCCACCCGCTCGGCGGCGCTGCCGGAGGTTCCGACAGTCGCCGAAAGCGGCCTGCCGGGCTTCGAGGCGACCTCCTGGTTCGGCATCCAGGCCCCGGTGCGGACGCCGACGCCGATCGTGGCTTTGCTGGGCGACGCGATCGACGCGGTCACCAAGGAGCCGGGCTACCGCGCGCGCCTGCTCGAGCTGGGCGCCATGCTGCCCGGCCTGCGGCCGGATGGCGGCACCTCGCCCGAGGCTTTCACGGCCTTCACCCGCCGCGAGATCGAAAAATGGGCCGAGGCCGTGCGGATCTCCGGCGCGACGGTGGATTGACGCCCCGCCTGCGCCCAGGCCCGAGGACAAATCCCGGCTCGCGGCTGTCCCCGGCCGGGATGCGGCCTGGGCGACGCTGATCTCCAGCTCGCTGGAAGCGCCGGGGTTTTGCGGCCGATTCAGCGCGAGGCCCGACCTGTCCTGCGCCGAAGTGGTCGAGATCGGCCAGCCATTGCGCCGTTGGGCACGCAGGTACCGCAATCCATGCGGGTTTTGGCTTCGGGACCACGGCCGTAGGGGTGACGGCGGCAATGCTAGGTTTCCAGAGCGTGGCAAGGATGTGCCGACACCCCCCGGGAAGCAGCCTTATTCAGCGATCGACTTGCACGGGAAGCACCTAAAAAGCGCATTTTTCCACCTATTTGATTAAAAAATATTCAAATTAAGAGCGGCCAGCACGAAACGCTGTTTTCGAATGCAATTTTACCGGCCCGCCATCCATCGGCTGCGGGCTAGGCTTGGACATCCGGTCCGTCGCCTGGATCGGGCCCAATCCAGGCCACCGGTACGTCGCCACCCGCGGGAATCCCGGTCGCCGCAACCGAACAGGAGGCACGATGTCGAAGCCGACCGATGGACCGCAGGCCCCCGGCCGTTCGCGGCGCACCGTGTTGCAGGCCGCCCTCGGGGCCACCGCCGGCTCCGGCGCGCTCACCGGCTTCCCCACCCTCTGGGCGCAGAACATCAAGGACATCGTGATCCAGCACGCCGGTCCGCCGGTGACGGCGATCGGGCTCATCGCCGACCAGGCGACGAAGGATCTCGGCTTCACCGTGCGGATGCAGGCCAGCGAGAATGCCGACCTGCTGAACCGCTTCCTGTCGCAGTCCTCGGCGATCGACGTCGCCGACGTCAGCCTGCCCTTCCTGAAGTATCTGGTCGGCCGCAACGTGCTGCAGGCCATGCCGCGGGCGAAGCTGTCGAACTACGACAAGTCGATCCCGCTGTTCACCAAGGGCAGGTATCCGGATGGCCGCGTCGCCTCGCCGCAGGGCATCGCGCCCTTCGGCGTGCTCTACGCGGCGGATGCCGAGGGCAAGAGCTTCGTCAACGGCGAGAGCGAGTGGCTGCACGGCATCCCGGCCGTCACCAATGCCGATACCCTCGGCATCCGCCCCGACCTGACCGGCCGGCCGGTGACCAGCTGGGCCGACCTGCTCGACCCGGTCTTCAAGGGCCGCGCCGCGCTGCAGGATCAGCCGACAATCGGCACCATCGACGTGGCCATGGCGGTCGAGGCGCGCGGCGGCGTGACCTACGGCAACAAGGGCAACATGACCCGGGCCGAGATCGACCGCACCATGGCGATCATGATGGAGGTCAAGCGCAGCGGCCAGTTCCGCTCGTTCTGGACCACCTTCGACCAATCGGTGAACCTGATGGCCTCGGGCGAGGTCGTCATCCAGTCGATGTGGTCGCCGGCGGTCTCGGCGGTGCGCACCCGCGGCATCGCCTGCACCTTTCAGCCGCTGAAGGAGGGCTATCGCGGCTGGGGCTACGTGCTCAGCATGATGAAGCACCTCACCGGGCTGAAGCGCGACTGCGCCATCGAATACGCCAACTGGTACGGCTCGGGCTTCCAGGGCGCGGTGATCGCGCGGCAGGGCTACTATTCGGCGCAGCCGGAGAACGTGAAGAAGTTCCTGACCCCCGCCGAGTGGGACTATTGGTACGACGGCAAGCCCGCCGCCGAGCAGCTGCCCGACCCCTTCGGCAAGCCCGCCATCAAGCCCGGCGAGGTCCGCGACGGCGGCAGCTTCGACACCCGCATGGGCAATGTCGCCGTCTGGAACTCGGTGATGGACGAGGACCGCTACCTCACCCGGAAATGGAACGAGTTCATCACCTCGTAGGAGCGTGCCATGCAACTCGGTGTCTTCATCCCCATCGGCAACAACGGCTGGCTGATCTCGACCACCTCGCCGCAGTACAAGCCGAGCTTCGACCTCAACCGCACGATCGTCGAGAAGGCGGAGCGCTTCGGCTTCGACTTCGCCCTCTCGATGATCAAGCTGCGCGGCTTCGGCGGCCCGAGCGGCTTCTGGGACTACAACCTCGAGAGCTTCACCCTAATGGCGGGGCTGGCGGCGGTGACCAAGCGCATCCAGCTCTTCGCCACCTGCGCCGTGCTGACCATCCCGCCCGCCGTTGCAGCCCGGATGGCGGTGACCATCGACAGCATCAGTCATGGCCGCTTCGGGGTGAACCTCATCACCGGCTGGCAGCGCGCCGAATACAGCCAGATGGGCCTCTGGCCCGGCGCCTCGCATTACGCGCGGCGCTACGACTACTGCACCGAATACGTCCAGGTGATGAAGGAGCTCTGGTCGACCGGCGTCTCCAACCACCAGGGCGACTTCTTCCAGATGGACGACTGCCGGCTGCTGCCGATGCCGGAGCGGCCCATCCCCATCATCTGCGCCGCGCAGAGCGACGCCGGCACCCGCTACGCCGCCGAGCACGCCGACTATAATTTCTGCGCCGCCTACGGCTTCAACACGCCCACCGCGGTGGCGCCCAGCGTCGCCCGGCTGGTGCAGGCGACCGCGATCACCGGCCGCAAATGCGGCGCGCTGGTGCTGACCATGATCATTGCCGACGAGACCGACGCCGCGGCCGAGGCCAAGTGGCAGCACTACGTCGACGGCACCGACCACGAGGCGATCGCCTGGCGCGACAGCCAGTCCGGCGACGACCCGAGCAAGGACCCCTTCGCCGGCCCGAACCGCCGCCGCACCCTCACCGAGAACAAGCTGCCGACCAACCAGGGCGTGCTCTGCGGCTCCTATGCCAAAGTGGCGCGCATGCTGGACGAGATGGCGGCGGTGCCCGGCGTCGCCGGGGTGATGATGACCTTCGACGACTTCGTCATCGGCATGGAGCAATTCGGCACCCGGGTCATGCCGCTGATGCGGTGCCGCGATTCCGTGCTGCAGGTGGCCTGATGGACGCGGGCCAGGACGCGGTCTCGATCGCCCCGCGCAGCCGGGGACGGCGGCGGTGGCGGCTGTCGGCGCAGGCGGTCTCCTGGCTGCAGGTCAGCCCGCTGGCGATCATCCTGATCACCTTCTTCGCGCTGCCGACGCTGATCTTCCTCGTGGTCAGCTTCTACGACTACGACCGCGTCGGCATCTATCCGGACTTCCTGCTGGACAATTACCGGGAGATCCTGACGTCGCCCGCGACGCTCAGGGTCTATCTCAGCTCGCTGCAATTCGCCTTCATCGTCTGGGCCATCACCCTCTTCCTCGGCTTCAATATCGCCTATTTCCTGGTCTTCCACGTCCGCAGCCGGATGATGCGGACGGTGCTGTTCCTGGCCTGCGCGATTCCCTTCTGGACCTCGGGCATCATCCGCACCATCGCCTGGATCCCCTTCCTTGGCCGCAACGGCGCCTTCAACCAGATGCTGCAGGGGGTCCACCTGATCGACCGGCCCCTGGACTTCCTGCTCTTCTCGCCCTTCGCGGTCTGCGTCACCTACATCCACCTCTTCACCCTGCTGATGATCGGACCCATCGCCAATTCACTGGCGAAGATCGACCCAGCATTGCTGGAGGCGGCGCGGGATGCCGGGGCCAGCCGCTGGCGCACCATGGTCGATATCGTGATCCCGCTGTCGAAGACCGGCATCGCGCTCGGCTCGATCCTGGTCTTCACCCAGGTGATGGGCGACTTCTTCGTGGTGAAGGCGATGAGCGGCGGCCAAAGCGCCTCCATCGTCTCCCAGCTCGCCACCGAGATCCAGGCGATGCAGTACCCGCCCGCCGCCGCCAGCGCAATGATCCTGGTGCTCTTCGTCGCCATCATGGTGGGCGGCATGATGCGGGTGGTCGATGTGCGGAAGGAGCTGGTGCGGTGATGGCCGGCGGCAGCCGCGCGGGCGACCCGCGGGAGAGGCGGCCCTGGCCCTTCTATGCCCTGGCGACGCTGATGACGGTTTTCCTGGTCTTCCTCTACGGGCCGATGGTCGTCATCTACCTGCTGTCCTTCCAGGGGCCGGACGGCGGCGTCACCTTCCCCATGGTCGGGACCAGTACCTATTGGTTTGCCGAGATCCTGAAGCCGGGCCAGATGGCCAATATCCCGGTGGCCTTCGGCCGTTCCATCGCGCTCGCCAGCATCGTCAGCCTGGTGACCGTGTTGGTCACCGTCTCGGCCGGCCTCGGCTTCCGCCGGCGCTTCCCGGGCTCCGGCGCGCTGTTCTACCTGGCGGTCGCCAGCCTGGTCATGCCGAGCCTGCTGGTTGGCTTCGGCATCGGCCTCGGCTTCAAGCTGTTCGACTGGACGCCGGACCTCTTCACCTCGGCGCTCGCGGCGCAGCTCACCTGGACGCTGCCCTTCGGCCTGTTTGCCATGTTCGCCGTCTTCAACCGCTTCAACCGCGCCTATGAGGAAGCGGCGACCGACCTCGGCGCCTCCGCCTGGCAGCGGCTGCGCTGGGTGACGCTGCCCATCCTGATGCCGGGCATCATCGGCGTCGGCATGGGCGCCTTCACCCTCAGCTACGACGAATACGCCCGCACCACCCTGGTCGCCGGCAACCGCAACACCTTGCCGCTCGAGATCTATGCGCTGATCTCGAGCTCCACCTCGCCGACCCTCTTCGCCATCGGCACGCTCACCACCGCCGTCTCCTTCCTGGTCATCTGCACCACCTTGGCCGTCATCCTGCGCATGCAGCGCCGCCGCGCCGCCCGCGCCCGGCCTGCCTGAGGACCCCGACAGCATGGACACCCACGGCATCCGCGTGCAGCGCCGCTTCGACGTGGAATTGGTGCAGGTCACGAAGCGCTACGGCGGGACCACCGCGGTGGACGGCATCTCGCTCCGCATCCCGCCGGCCAGCTACTGCTGCCTGCTCGGCCCCAGCGGCTGCGGCAAGACCAGCACGCTGCGGATGATCGCCGGGCACGAGGTCATTTCGGACGGCGACGTGCTGATCCACGACGTGAACGTCACCGACCTGCCGCCGGTCGAGCGCGGCACCGCCATGATGTTCCAGAGCTATGCGCTGTTCCCGCACCTCAACTGCCTCGACAACGTCGCCTTCAGCCTGAAGGCCCGCGGCATGGCCAAGGCGCAGCGCCATGCCAAGGCGCGCGAGTACCTGGCGCTGGTGCACATGGAAGGCTTCGCCGAGCGCCTGCCCTCGCAGCTCTCCGGCGGCCAGCAGCAGCGCGTCGCCCTGGCGCGGTCCCTGGTGACCGAGCCGCGCGTGCTGCTGCTGGACGAGCCTCTTTCGGCCCTCGACCCCTTCCTCCGCACCCGGGTGCGGGAGGAGCTGAAGCGGCTGCAGCGGGAGCTCGGCATCAGCTTCATCCACGTCACCCACAGCCAGGACGAGGCGATGGCGCTGGCCGATTTGATGGTGGTGATGGAGGACGGCCACATCCGCCAGGCCGGCCCGCCGCGAGAGGTCTTCGAGCGGCCGGTCAGCGCCTTCGTGGCCCGCTTCATCGGCGGCCACAACGTGCTGCAGGGCCCGGGCGGCATGATCGCGGTACGGGCGGACCGCTGCCGGCTCGGCGACCCGGCGGACGGCCCGCATTTGCCCGCCCGCGTCGCCGCGGTGGAATACCAGGGCCCCAGCGTGCGGGTGGCGCTGACGGTGGGGAAAGGCAGGGATGCCTCCGTGCTGGTGCCGGACGAGCAGTTCTACGCCGAGCCGGTGCAGCCCGGCGACGCGGCGACGCTGGTCTGGGCGGAACGGGATGCGCATGCCCTGGCCGGCGCCGGCTGAGGCGCGACACGCCGGCACACCCCACGCCGCCATGCCGGATGCCTGGCACGGGGCGCCGGCCCGCGGTGACCGGCGTCGGATGCGCCCCGCCGGCCGACGGCAGTCGACGCCACCGGCCCGGTCAGCCTAACCTCCCAGCAGCCGGGACACTTCGGCAAGGGAGGAACAGGATGAATCTCGATCGGCGTCATCTGCTGCTCGGCGGCACCGCCGCGCTGGCAGCATCGTCACTCATCGCGGCATCGCCGGCCATGGCGCAGCACGGGGAGGAGCATGCGGTCGCCCAGGCCGTGGAAGCGCTTACCCGCGCCATGCTCGACCCCGACCGCCGGGCGCTGGAGCCGCTCTGCGCCGATGCCCTCAGCTACGGGCATTCCGCCGGCCGGGTGGAGACCAAGGCCGAGTTCATCGCCAATTTGCTGGCGAAGACCGCGGCCTTCCGCAGCCTCAAGGTCAGCGCTCAGACCATCGCGGTAACCGGCAACGAGGCGATCGTCCGGCATGTGCTCGACGGCGAGACCGACAGCGCGGGCAAGATCGCCCCGGTGCATATCGGCGTGCTGCAGGTCTGGCA
Organism: Paeniroseomonas aquatica; assembly: GCF_030409335.1. GTDB lineage: Bacteria > Pseudomonadota > Alphaproteobacteria > Acetobacterales > Acetobacteraceae > Belnapia > Belnapia aquatica. Next base: position 17,522 of record NZ_JAUFPN010000172.1, on the reverse strand, counting down.
GAAGCAGGCCGGCAACTGGCGCCTGTTCGCACGCCAGGCCTTCCGGATCTAGCAAGCTGCTGCAACTCGCAGCCTGATTGGTCCGCCCCTCAGTCGCTGTTGGCGCAGCCGGACGGAATGAGACTGCGCCGCAGCGATGCGGTGGCCGGGTCCTTGTCCAGCAGCCATGCTGCTAGACGTCGAGGTTGGCCACCTTCAGCGCGTTGCTGACGATGAATTCCCGCCGCGGCTCCACCACGTCGCCCATCAGGGTGGAGAAGACCGTCTCGGCATCCTCCACGTCATCCACCTTCACCCGCAGCAGCGTGCGGACCGTGGGGTCGAGCGTGGTCTTCCAGAGCTGCTCGGGATTCATCTCGCCGAGCCCCTTGAAGCGCTGGATGGTCAGCCCCTTGCGGCCCTGCAGCAGGATGCGCTCGAAGGCCATGACCGGGCCCTGCACCGTGGCGCTGGTGGCATCGAGCAGCAGCATCGCGTCGGTGCCGAATTCCTGCGCCAGGATGGTGCGGCGCTCGTCCAGCCAGCGGGCCTCGGCGCTGCGCAGCGCAGCGGGGTTCAGCATGTGCCGCTCGGTCACGCCGCGGACGACGCGGGACAGGATGAGCCCATCCGCATCGGCGGTGGCCTTCCAGCCGCGCTCGCTCGGCAGCGCCAGCGCGTCCAGCCGGGCCGCCAGCACCTGCGCTGCCGCCAGCGCCCGCTCGGGCTCCAGCGTCAGGGCGCCGGCCACCGCGGCCTGCTCGATGATCTCGGTCGGCACGTTGGCCGCCAGCCGGCGGACCCGGCTGGTGACCTGGCGCAGCACCTCCATTTCGGAGCGCAGCTCGGCCCCGGCCAGGTCGCGGCCATCGGCGAGCTTCAGGGTGGCGCCGGCCAGCGCCTTCTCCAACAGGAAGTCCTCGAGCGCCCGGTCGTCCTTCAGGTAGCGCTCGTCGTTGCCGCGCTTGGCCCGGTAGAGCGGCGGCTGGGCGATGTAGAGGTGGCCGCGCTCGATCAGCTCCGGCATCTGCCGGAAGAAGAAAGTGAGCAGCAAGGTGCGGATATGGCTGCCGTCCACGTCGGCGTCCGTCATGATGACGATGCGGTGGTAGCGCAGCTTGTTCGGGTCGAACCCGCCGCGGGCCGGCTCGCCGGGCCCGATGCCGGTGCCGAGCGCGGTAATCAAGGTGCCGATCTCGGCGCTGGACAGCATCTTGTCCATCCGCGCCCGCTCGACGTTCAGGATCTTGCCCTTGAGCGGCAGGATCGCCTGCTGGACGCGGTTGCGCCCCTGCTTGGCGGAGCCGCCGGCGCTGTCACCCTCGACGAGGAACAGCTCGCACTTGGACGGGTCCTTCTCCTGGCAATCGGCCAGCTTGCCCGGCAGCGTGGTGAACTCGAGCGCGTTCTTGCGGCCGACCTTGTCGCGCGCGAGCTGCGCCGCCTTCCGCGCCGCGGCCGAGAGCACCACCTGCTCGAGGACCGTCTTGGCCTCCTTCGGATGGGTCTCGAACCAATGGCTGAGGGCATCGGCGACGGCGACGTGCACCACCGGCTGCACCTCGGACGAAACCAGCTTGTCCTTGGTCTGGGAGGAGAATTTCGGGTCCGGCACCTTCACCGAGAGGACCGCGGTCAGGCCCTCCCGCATGTCGTCGCCGATCAGCTCGACCTTCTCCTTCTTCGCCAGCTCCTCGGCGTATTTCATCACCACGCGGGTCAGCGCCTGGCGGAAGCCGGCCTGGTGGGTGCCACCGTCGCGCTGGGGGATGTTGTTGGTGAAGCACAGCGCCACTTCGCGCGGGCTGTTGTTCCACCACATCGCCAGCTCGACCTTGATGCCCTCGACCTCGCGGCTGATGGCGGCGATCGGCGGGCGGAACAGCGGCTCCTTGCCCTGGTCGAGGTACTCGACATAGGCGGTCAGCCCGCCGCGGAACTGGAAGAAGACCTCCGCCGCCGGCACGTGCCGGTCGTCCTTCAGGGCGATCGCCAGGCCGGAATTCAGGAAGGCCAGCTCGCGCAGGCGGCGCTCCAGGACGCCGAACTCGTATTCCACCTTGGTGAAGGTGGCGCTGCTCGGCTTGTAGGTGACCTCGGTGCCCTTGCGCTCGGGCGAGGGGCCGACGACGCGCAGCGGGTCGGTCGCCACGCCGTGCTCGAAACGGATGAAATGCTCGATCCCGTTGCGCCAGATCTTCACCTCCATCCATTCGGACAGGGCGTTGACCACCGCGGCGCCGACGCCGTGCAGGCCGCCCGACACCTTATAGGAGTTCTGGTTGAACTTGCCGCCGGCATGCAGGCGGGTCAGCACCACCTCGGCGGCGGAGACCCCTTCCTCCTCATGCATGTCGACCGGGATGCCGCGGCCGTCGTCGCGCACGGTGACGCTGCCGTCGCCGTTGAGGGTGACCTCGACCCGGGTCGCGTAGCCGGCCTGGGCCTCGTCGACCGAGTTGTCGATGATCTCGAAGGCCATGTGGTGCAGGCCGGAGCCGTCATCGGTGTCGCCGATGTACATGCCCGGCCGCTTGCGGACGGCGTCGAGGCCCTTGAGGACGGTGATCGATGCGCTGTTGTAATCAGCCCCATTCTGCTGAGCCATGGTGGGCTCGGCCATCGCTGGCTCGGCCAGCTCCGGCACAGAGGGGGTGGATTCGGCGCGCGCGGCGTCATCACTCATGCCGGCGGCAAACTCCTTGATATGGCTTGGTGGGAACGGCCCTCAATATAGGGATTCAGTGGCCCGGAGGCACCGGTAAATCGTTATCCGAAACGAGTTCGCCGGGGGTCGCCCGGAATGCCTCGGCAATGCCGGCAAGGGGGCGGAAAATCGCGCCATCGGTGCCGGTCAGGAAGGCCTGGGCAGGGAGTGCGGCCAAAGCCGCGAAGAGGGCCTCACGCCGGCCCGCATCGAGGTGGGCGGCGACCTCGTCCAGCAGCAGCAGCGGGGCGAAGCCGCGGGCCTCGGCGATCAACGCGGCATGGGCCAGCACCACGGCGATCAGCAACGCCTTCTGTTCGCCGGTGGAACAGAGGGCGGCCGGCAGGTTCTTCGGGACATGGGTGAAGAGCAGGTCGGCCCGGTGCGGCCCCTCGACCGCGCCGCCCGCCGCCGCATCCTGCCGCCGGCCGGCGGCCCAGGCGGCACGGAGCCGGTCCTCCACCGCCAGCGCCGGGTCGGCTTCCAGCGCCGCGGCGACGGCGCAGTGCAGGTCCAGCCGGGCTGCCGGGAAGGCACCGGTGATGCCGCCAGCCAGCGTCTCGTTCAGCCGGCTGACCAGGCCGCGCCGGGCGGCGGCGGCGGCGACTCCATGCCGCGCCATGGCATCCTCGAGCGCCGCCAGCCATTGCGGGTCGACCCGGCCCTCCCGCCGTTCCTGGGCCAGCAGGCGGTTGCGCTGGGCCATGGCATTCTCGTAGGCGGCGACCTCGCGGGCATGGTGCGGCTCCAGCGCCCAGACCAGCCGGTCGAGGAAGCGGCGGCGGTCGCTGGCGCCGTCCTGGAACAGCCGGTCCATCTGCGGGGTCAGCCAGACGGTGGCGACGCGCTCGGCCAGTTCGGCCTGGCTGCGGGTCAGGGCACCATCCAGCCGGAAGACGCGGCGCTCCGGCGGGCCGCCCTCGGGGGTGCCGGTGCCGATGTCGAAGCTGGACCAGGGAGCGCTCTCGAATCGGCCGGCGGCGGCCCAGGGCAGCGGCAGGCCGCCATCCCGCCGGCCGAGCTCGGCGGTACGGGCGCCGCGCAGCCCGCGGCCGGGGCAGAGCAGGCTGATGGCTTCCAGCAGGTTGGTCTTGCCGACCCCGTTCTCCCCCGAGACCACGACGATGCGGGCGCGGAAGGGCACGGTCAGCGCCGGGTAGCTGCGGAAGTCCCGCAGCATCAGCCGGGTCAGCAGCAGGGCCGGCGGCGGCGCCATCAGCGCCGGCCACCGCCCCGCGGCAGGGTCCTAGCCTTCTTCGTCGCGGTCGCCCTCGACCTCGATTTCCTCGCCGATCGCATCGGCCTCGTCCTCGAGCTCCTCGGCATCCTCGACCGTCTCATCGGCCTCCACATCCTCCAGCTCGACCTCGTCGGTCTCGGCCTCGGCGGTGGCGGCGCGCTTCTTGACCTTGTCCTCGGCGGGCAGCGGGCTGGCGGCGCGGCGCAGGCGGGGCTGCTCGGCAGGCTGCTCGGTGCCGCACTTCGGGCAGATCGCCGGGGCGCGGGTCAGGTCGTAGAACCTCGTGCTGCAGGCGACGCAGACACGCTTGAGGCCCAGTTCGGGCTTGGCCATGGGGAAGCCTCATGCATTGGATCCCGCCCGGGCGCAGCATGGGAAGGGTGGAAGGCTGCGCCTTCGGCGGGAAAAAGGGTGCAGCGCATTGCCACGGGGCGGCAGCCCATGTCAAACGCCCTCATCCTTGAAAGCCTGGCCATGGTTCACTCCGCTTCCGTCACCCCGTTGCGGGCCAGCGCCCCCGCCGCGCCGCTCTCGGGCACCCACCGGGTGCCGGGGGACAAGTCCATCAGCCACCGGGCGCTGATGTTCGGCGCCCTGGCCATCGGCACCACCGAGATCGCCGGCCTGCTGGAAGGCGAGGACGTGCTGCGCACCGCCGCCGCCATGCGGGCGCTCGGCGCCACGGTGGAACAGCGGGGCGCCGGCGCCTGGCGGGTTTCCGGCCGCGGCGTCGGCGGGCTGGTCGAGCCGGCCGACGTGCTGGACATGGGCAATTCCGGCACCGCCGCCCGGCTGCTCTGCGGCCTGCTGGCCGGCCACCCCATCTTCGCGGTGATGACCGGCGATTCCTCGCTGCGGAAGCGGCCGATGCTGCGGGTGACGGCGCCGCTTTCGGCCACCGGCGCCAGCTTCTGGACCCGGGAAGGCGGCCGGCTGCCGCTGGCGGTCCAGGGCGCCGTGGAGGCCTTGCCGCTCGACTACCGCCTGCCGGTCGCCTCGGCCCAGGTGAAATCCGCCTGCCTGCTGGCCGGACTCTGTGCCCGCGGCACCACCCGGGTGGTGGAGCCGGAGCCGACCCGCGACCATACCGAGAACATGCTGCGCCACTTCGGCGCGACGGTCCGGGTGGCGGACACCGCCGAGGGACGGGTGATCGAGCTGGAGGGCCAGCCGGAGCTGATCGCGGCGCCGATCCTGGTGCCGGGCGACCCCTCCTCCGCCGCCTTCCTGCTGGTCGGCGCGCTGCTGGTCCCGGGCAGCCGCCTGACCATCGCCAATGTGGGGCTCAACCCGCTGCGGACCGGGCTTTTCGCCACCCTGCGGGAGATGGGCGCCATCCTGCGGGTCGAGAATGCCCGCACCGAGGGCGGCGAGCCGGTGGGCGACGTGGTGGCCGAATACGGTCCGCTGCGCGCGGTCGAGGTCCCCCCGGGCCGGGCGCCGAGCATGATCGACGAATACCCCATCCTGGCGGTCGCCGCCGCCACCGCCACCGGCACCACCCGCATGCGCGGCCTGGCCGAGCTGCGGGTGAAGGAGAGCGACCGCCTCGCCGCGACGGCCGCCATGCTGGCGGCGAACGGCGTCGCCGCCAGCATCGAGGGCGACGACCTGCTGGTGCATGGCACCGGCGCCGCCATCCCCGGCGGCGGGCTGGTCGCCACCCATATGGACCACCGCCTGGCGATGAGCGCGCTGATCATGGGCCTCGCCGCCCGCGCGCCGGTCGGCGTGGATGATGCCGGCTTCATCGAGACGAGCTTCCCCGGCTTCGCCGCCCTGGTGAACCTGGCCGCCGGCGGCGAGGCGATCCGGAGCCTCGCATGACCGGGCTGGTGATCGCGGTCGATGGGCCGGCCGCGGCGGGCAAGGGCACCCTCGCCCGCCGCCTCGCCACCGAGCTGGGCCTGCCCTACCTGGACACCGGCCTGCTGTACCGGGCGACCGGACGCCGGGTTCTGGACGCGGCCGGCGACCCGCGCGACCCGGCCGTGGCCGCCGCCGCGGCCCGCGCCCTCACCCCGGCCGACCTGGCCCGCAGCGACCTCCGCGGGCCGGCCGCCGACATGGCGGCCAGCGCGGTCGCCGCCATTCCGGCAGTACGGGCGGCGCTGCTGGACTGGCAGCGGGACTTCGGCCGCCGGCACGGCGCGGTGCTGGACGGGCGGGACATCGGCACGGTGGTCTTCCCGGAGGCACCGGTGAAGCTCTTCGTCACCGCCAGCCCGGCCGAGCGGGCGCGGCGGCGCTGGCTGGAGCTGCAGGCCAAGGGCACGGCCGCCGAGCTGTCCGTGGTCGCGGCCGAGCTGGCGGCGCGGGACGCGCAGGACCGCCAGCGCGCCACCGCCCCGCTGAAGCCGGCCGCGGATGCGGCCGTGCTCGATACCACCGAGCTGGATGCGGAGGCGGCCTATGCAACCGCCCTGGCGCTGGTGCGCCAGCGGCTCGGTCGCCCGCTTTGATTCCGCTTGACGATTCTGCGGCGAGAGCCTAGCCAACCTCGGCCACGAGCCTTGGTTGGGGGATCGCGGCGCCTGCGGTTGCGGTGGCGGCGTCACGGGTTCGTGCGTGCGCCCACGTGGCCTGAAGGCCGGAACCGGGCGGGCCGATACGCCGCCCAGGCACCAGGGTCGCAAGGCGATTGAACCGGTCCCTCGCAGGGAGGTTCCGCCACCCGATCACGTCGTGCCCGACCGGCTCGGTCGGGGGCGCAGGACCACCGCCCATAGCTTTTGGGCAGTTCGGGACAGACAGAACGCATGGCATCCGCCACAGCCCTCGCGCCCAGCGCGGGGATCGAAGATTTTGCTGCAATGCTCGACGAGACCCTCGGCGCCGATACCGGCTTCGCGGGTTCGGTCGTCACCGGCCGCGTCATCCGCGTGGATGACGACTTCGCCGTCGTCGACGTCGGGCTGAAGAGCGAGGGGCGCGTCCCCCTCAAGGAATTTGCCCCGCCGGGGCAGAAGCCGGAAGTCAAGCCCGGCGACGTGATCGAGCTTTTCGTCGAGCGCTATGAGGACCGTGACGGTTCCATCGTGCTCTCCCGCGAGAAGGCCCGCCGCGAGGAAGCCTGGACCAACCTGGAGAAGGCCTATACCGCCAACCAGCGCGTCAATGGCGTGATCTTCGGGCGCGTGAAGGGTGGCTTCACCGTCGACCTCGGCGGCGCCGTGGCCTTCCTGCCGGGCAGCCAGGTCGACATCCGCCCGGTGCGCGACGTCGGCCCGCTCATGGGCAGCCCGCAGCCGTTCCAGATCCTCAAGATGGATCGCGCCCGCGGCAACATCGTGGTCAGCCGCCGTGCGGTGCTGGAGGAGACGCGCGCCGAACAGCGCAGCGAGCTCATCCAGGGCCTGAAGGAAGGCATGATCCTCGACGGCGTGGTCAAGAACATCACCGACTACGGTGCCTTCGTGGACCTCGGCGGCGTCGACGGCCTGCTGCATGTCACCGACATCGCCTGGCGCCGGATCAACCACCCGTCCGAGGCGCTCAACATCGGCCAGCCGGTCAAGGTGCAGGTCATCCGCTTCAACTCGGAGACCCAGCGCATCAGCCTCGGCATGAAGCAGCTGATGGCCGACCCGTGGGACGGCGTCGCCGTCAAGTACCCGGTGCAGGGCAAGTTCAGCGGCCGCGTCACCAACATCACCGACTACGGCGCCTTCGTGGAGCTGGAGCCGGGGGTCGAGGGTCTCGTGCACGTCAGCGAGATGTCCTGGACCAAGAAGAACGTCCATCCCGGCAAGATCGTCGCCACCAGCCAGGAAGTCGACGTCCTCATCCTGGACGTGGACGAGCCGAAGCGCCGCATCTCGCTGGGCCTCAAGCAGGCGCAGGGCAATCCCTGGGAAGTCTTCCAGGAAGCCCACCCGCCCGGCTCCGTGGTCGAGGGCGAGATCCGCAACATCACCGAGTTCGGCCTGTTCATCGGCATCGGCCCGGACATCGACGGCATGGTCCACATGTCCGACCTGTCCTGGGACGTCGCCGGCGAGGCCGCGATGGCGAACTTCAACAAGGGCGACATCATCAAGGCGAAGGTCCTCGATGTCGACGTGGAGAAGGAGCGCATCTCGCTCGGCGTCAAGCAGCTCGAGGCCGATCCGGCCGCCGAAGTGCTCGACAAGGTCCGCAAGGGCGACGTCGTGACCTGCATCGTCACCCAGGTGCAGGCCAACGGCATCGAAGTGCGGGTCGAGGACGTGCTCACCGGCTTCATCCGCCGCGCCGAGCTGGCGCGTGACCGTGGCGACCAGCGCCCCGACAAGTTCGCCGTGGGCGAGAAGGTCGATGCGAAGGTCACCGCCGTGGATCGCGCCGCCCGTCGCCTGGCCCTGACCATCAAGGGCAAGGAGATCGAGGAGGAGCGCGAGGCGATGAAGGAATACGGCTCGACCGACAGTGGCGCCTCGCTGGGCGACATCCTCGGCGCGGCCATCCGCCGCCGCCGCGAGCAGGCCGGCGAGGAGTAAGATCCGGCTCGCCGCGAGGCGGGACGGACCAGGGCCGGCGGGGGCAACCCCGCCGGCCTTTTTCATGCCTGGGGCCTGCCGCGGCCATACGCGGAAGTGATGCGGCGCTCCCGATTCCACTAACGGGACGCAATCGGCAAGGATTACCAATTTCCCTTGCGACCCGGCAGGACACCGGCCAGGCCGCCAAGGGAGGAAGCCATGTCCCGTCGCCTTGCCGCACGCCTGGCCTTGCTGGGCGGGATCAGCCTGGCGTGCCCGGCGGTCACGCCAATGGCCTCCGCGCAGCAGCACGACCATGCCCATGCCGGTGCGTCACCGGCGACGTTGGGCGAGCTGAACTTCCCGGTCAGCTGCGCCGCGAATGTCCAGGCCGGCTTCAACGAAGCGATCAAGCTGCAGCACTCCTTCTGGTACCAGGCGGCGCGTCAGCGCTTCGACGACGTGCTGCGGCAGGACCCGAATTGCGCGATGGCGTACTGGGGCCGTGCCCTGACCCTGCTGAACAACCCCTTCACGCCCCCGGTCGCCGCCAACCTGCGCGAAGGCCGGGCCGGGCTGGAACAGGCGCAGCGCATCGGGCCGCCATCCGAGCGGGAGGCCGGCTTCATCGCCGCGCTGCTGCTGCTCTTCGCCGGTGACGACGGGCCGGGCCATCGCGCCCGCATAGGCCAGTACGAGGAGGCGATGGCGCGGCTGCACCAGCGCTTCCCGGATGACCCGGAGGTGGCCATCCAGTATGCGCTGGCGTTGAACATGGCGGCGCCGGCCACCGACAAGACCTATGCCCGCCAGCTCCGCGCGGCGAAGATCCTGGAAGGCGAGCTCGCCCGTCAGCCGCGGCATCCCGGCGTGGTGCACTACCTCATCCACACCTATGACGTGCCGGCCCTCGCCGGCCGCGGGATCGCCGCGGCGGAACGCTACGCCGCCCTGGCGGCGGATGCCCCGCATGCGCTGCACATGCCGTCCCATATCTTCACCCGGGTCGGCCGCTGGGAGGATTCGATCGAGACCAACCGCCGGTCCGCCCAGACCGCCCGGGCAAGGGAGGAGACCTTCGACGAGATCCACGCCATGGACTACATGGTCTATGGCTACCTCCAGACCGGCCAGCCACGGGCGGCGCAGCAGGTGGTGGCCGGGTTGCGCCGGCTGGATAGCTGGACGCCGGACCGCCCGATCGGCGGCTTCGCCCTGGCGGCGATGCCGGCCCGGCTGGCACTGGAACAGGGCGACTGGGAGGGTGCAGCCGGTCTGGGCACGCGCCGCTTCGGGGTGCCCTATGTCGATGCCATCACCCACTTCGCCCGCGCCCTCGGCGCTGCCCGCGCCGGCCGGCCGGAGGCGGCGATGGCTGATATCGCGGCACTGCAGGCCGTGGCCTCCGCGCTCGAAGGCCGCGACGCCTATTGGCAGGAACAGGTGGAGATCCAACGCATTGCCGCCCAGGGCTGGGTCGCCTTCAGCCGCGGCCAGCGCGACCAGGGGCTGGCGATGCTGCGTGAGGCGGCCGAGCGGGAGGGCCGGACCGACAAGCACCCGGTCACCCCCGGGCCGCTGATGCCGGCCCGGGAGCAGCTGGGCGAGATGCTGCTGGCCATGCAGCGTCCGGCCGAGGCGCAGCGTGAATTCGAAGCGGTGCAGCAGACCGAGCCGCGCCGGTTCCGTGCCGTGAACGGTGCAGCCATGGCCGCCGACCAGGCCGGTGACCGCGATGCCGCGCGGCGCCATTACGTCCAGCTGATGGAGATCGCCGCCCGGGCCGAAAGCCCGCAGCCCGACCTCGACCGGGCCAGGACCTTCCTCGCCCGGTAGCCCATGGCACCAGGGGACAGCCCCGGGCTTTCGCAATCGCCCGGCCCGGGGCAGGCTACCGCCATGTCGAACCCCCTGATCGTCGAGCGCTCCGGCGCCGTCACCCGCCTCCGCTTCAACCGGCCCGAGCGGCTGAACGCCATCGATGCCGACATGGCTGCCGCGCTGCGGGAGGCCGTCGCCCTGCTGCCGCAGGACCCCGACCTGCGCTGTGTCGTGCTGTGCGGCGCCGGCCGGGCCTTCATGGCCGGCGGCGACATCGGCGCCTTCCAGGGGCCGCAGGCGCTCGCCGAGATCCGCCGCATCCTCGGCCCGATGCATGAGGCGGTGGCAGGGCTGGCCGCCCTGCCCGTCCCGGTGCTGGCCAGCGTCCAGGGGGCGGCGGCCGGTGCCGGCCTGTCGCTTGCCTTCGGCGCCGACCTGGCGATCGCGGCGGAGGAGGCGCGCTTCGCCCTGGGCTACCTCAAGCTCGGCACCGTGCCGGATTGCGGCGGCACCTGGGTGCTGCCGCGGCTGCTCGGGCTGCGCGGCGCCCTGGGCATGGCGCTGCTGGGGGATGAGCTGGATGGGCGCGCGGCGCTGGCCGCCGGGCTGGTCAACCGCGCGGTCCCCGCCACCGAGCTGGAGGCCGCGACCGAGGCCCTGGCCCAGCAGCTCGCCAGCGGCCCGACGCTGGCCTTCGGCCGCGCCAAGGCCCTGCTGCGCGCCGCCGGCACCCGCCCCCTGCCGGCCCAGCTGGAGGCCGAGGAAGCCGCCTTCCTCGCCTTCGCCGGCACCGCCGATTTCGCCGAGGGGGTCGCGGCCTTCCTCGGCCGCCGGAAGCCGGACTTCACGGGGGGCTGACTACTCCACCGTCACATTGGCGGCGGTGATGACCTTGGCCCAGCGGTCGACCTCGCCGCGTAGGAAGACGCCCGCTTCCTCCGGCGTGCTGCCCACCGCATCGAAGCCGAGGTTGCGCAGCCGCTCCGCCGCCGCCGGGTCCTTCACGATCTTCGCCACCTCGGCCGAGACCCGCGCCACGATCTCCCGCGGGGTATTCGCCGGTGCCAGCAGCAGGCACCAGGTCGAAGACACGAAATCCGCCAGCCCGCCCTCTGCCAGCGTCGGGATCTCCGGCGCCCAGGCCGGGCGGGCGGCGCTGGCGAAGCCGATCGGCTTGACCGAGCCGCTCTCGAACTGCGCCCGCAGCGAGGAATAGCTGTCGAACATCACTCCGATATTGCCGGAGATCAGGTCCTGCAGCGCCGGCGCCGTCCCCCGGTAGGGGATATGCGTCATCTGGACCCCCGTCCGGGTCTGCAGATCCTCCATCGTCAGATGCGCCGCGGCGCCGATCCCGCTGGAGCCGTAGTTCAGTGCCCCCGGCCGCGCCCTGGCATAAGCCAGCATCCCCGGGAGGTCGGCGAAGGGCATCTTCGCGCTGGCCCCCATGACCAGCGGCGCCAGCATCATCAGCGAGACCGGGGCGAAGCTGGTGACCGGGTCGAAGGGCAGCTTGCCCTTGTAGAGCGTGGCATTGGCGGCATGGGCGCCGATGACGACGGCGAAACTATAGCCATCCGCAGGGCTGGCCGCGACCGCGCCGGCGCCGACGATGCTGTTGGCGCCCGGGCGGTTCTCCACCACCACCGGCTGGCCCAGCGCCCGGGACAGCGGCTCCGCGACGAAGCGCGCCGCCACGTCGGTGGTGCCGCCCGGGGTATAGGGCACGATGAAGCGCACCGGCCGGTCCGGCCAGCCGGCCGCCCGCGCCCCACCCGCCGCCAGCAGGGCCGCGCCCGCACCGAGCGCCCCACGCCTCGTCAATTCCAGCATCCGCATCCCCCTATTCGGCCACGACCACCCGCCGCCGCTCGCTGACCATGGCCAGCGCCATGGTGGCGATGATGAAGAGCACGGCGGCGGCGAAGACCAGCAGCGGCTTGCCGTGGTCGAGCAGCGCGCCATAGATCACCGGCCCGACCGCGCCGCCGATGTTGAAGCCGGTGGTGACGATGCCGAAGACCCGGCCCACCGCGCCCGGCGGTGCCGCGGCCCGCACCAGCATGTCCCGCGACGGCATGATCATGCCGGAGAGGAAGCCGGCCAGACCCATGACCCCGACCAGCACCACGCTGCTCAGCGGCACCAGCCCGACCAGCCCGATCAGCACCCCGGTCCCGCCGAAGCCGAGCGCCGCGACATCACCATGCCGCGTCGTCCGGTCGGCGATGACGCCGCCGGCCAGCACGCCGATGGCGCTCGACAGCAGAAAGGCGCTGAGGGCGATGTTAGCGAGCGCGAAGTCGATGCCATGGCCGTTGACCAGGGCGACGACCGAGAAATTGGTCACCCCGCCCTGGGCCAGGGCCAGCAGGGTGAAGAAGACGGTCAGCATGATGATGGCCGGGGTCAGCAGGGACCCGCCACGGGGCGCCGCCGCCTGCGTCGCGGCGCGGGCCACCGGGGCGGGCTCGCCGGCCAGCAGCAGCGGCACGGCGGCGATCAGTCCAAGCGCCCCGGCCGCCGCCAGCGCCGCCTCGAGCCCGGCGAAGCTGGAGACGCCGATCAGCAGCGCCGGCGTCATGGCGCCGCCGAGGTAGCCGGCGAAGGTATGGATGGAGAAGGCCCGGCCGATCCGCGCCTCGCCGATGCTCCGGCCCAGCATCTCGTAGTCGGCGGGGTGATAGACGGCGTTGGCGACGCCGAGCAGCACGGCGGCGGCCAGCAGCATCGGATAGGTCGGGGTCAGCGCCAGCATGCCCAGCGCGGTCGCGCCCAGCAGCAGGGCGGCGATCAGCATCCGGCGGGAGCCGTAGCGGTCGACCGCGAAGCCCAGTGGGGTCTGCACCACGCCGGAGACGACGTTGTAGAGGGTCAGGGCCAGCGCCAGCTCGACGAAGCTGACGTCCATCCGGTCCCGCAGCAGCGGAAACAGCGGCGGCAGGACGAGCTGATGCACATGGCTGACGAGATGCGCCCGAGACCAGCGTCAGCTGCCGGAGTTCCGGCCTGGTCCAGCCAGTGGTGCCCTGCTGGGCCATGCTTGGCGTCCTTCGTTCCCTCCGGTCCAGATGGGGTCTCCTGGCCGGATCGCCAGGATCGGCCCGATGCGCCGGCAAGGGAAGCGGCGGCCGAAGCGGGGCTGCCCCCACTGGACCGCAACCCTCCATGGTCGCAGGATCGCAGCAACGATCCGAGGAAGCCCATGTCCGAGCAATTCGACGACCTGCCGCGCACGATGTTCGAGAAGATCTGGGACCGCCACCGGGTGCTGGACCGGGAGGATGGCCAGACCCTGCTCTATGTCGACCGCCACCTGCTGCACGATGGCGGCGCCACCGCCTTCGACGTGCTGCGCAAGCGCGGCGTGAAGCCCCGGGCGCCCGACCGCACCTTCGCCACCCCCGATCATTACGTGGCGACCGACAGCCGCACCATCGCCGAGATCCAGGATCCCCGCCACCGCGAGATGGTGGAGAAGCTGGCCCGCAACACCGCCGAGCACGGCATCCGCATGTTCGGCCTGGGCGACCCCAACCAGGGCATCATCCACGTGGTCGGGCCGGAGACCGGCCTGTCCCAGCCGGGGATGCTGCTGGTCTGCGGCGACAGCCATACCTCGACCCATGGCGCCCTCGGCGCGCTGGCCTTCGGCATCGGCAGCACCGAGGTGGCGCATGTGCTGGCCACGCAAACCCTCTGGCAGCGCAAGCCGAAGACCATGCGCATCACCGTCGACGGGACGCTCGGGGATGGCGTGACCGCCAAGGACGTGATCCTGGCCATCATCGCCCAGATCAGCGCCGCCGGGGCGACCGGGCATGTGATCGAATACGCCGGCAGCGTCATCCGCGGCCTGTCCATGGAAGGCCGCCTCACCCTCTGCAACATGTCGATCGAGGCCGGTGGCCGCGCCGGCATGGTGGCCCCCGACGAGACCACCTACGCCTATATCAAGGGCCGCCCCTATGCCCCGGCCGATTGGGACGACGCGGTCGCGCGCTGGAAGCGCCTGCCGAGCGACCCCGGCGCCACCTTCGATGCCGAGGTCACGCTGGACGGCAGCGCCATCGAGCCGATGGTCACCTGGGGCAACAGCCCCGAGGACGCCCTGCCGATCGGCGGCAGCATCCCCGACCCGGCCGATGCGGCGGACGAGGAACGCCGCGAGGTGATGCACCGCATGCTGGACTACATGGGCCTGACCGCCGGCACCCGGCTGGATACCCTGCCGGTGGACCGGGTCTTCATCGGCTCCTGCACCAATTCCCGGATTGAGGACATGCGCGCCGCCGCCGACGTCGCCCGCGGGCGGCAGGTGGCCGCCGGCGTCGAGGCCTGGGTCGTCCCGGGGAGCGAGCCGGTGAAGCGCCAGGCCGAGGCTGAGGGGCTGCACGAGGTCTTCCGCGCCGCCGGCTTCGCCTGGCGGGAGCCGGGCTGTTCCATGTGCCTCGGCACCAACGGGGACATCGCGGCGCCGGGGGTGCGGGTCGCCTCCACCAGCAACCGCAACTTCATGGGCCGCCAGGGCCCGGGCGCCCGGACCCATCTGGTCAGCCCGGCCATGGCCGCCGCCGCGGCCGTCACCGGCCATTTCACCGATGTCCGCAAGCTGCTGGCGGGAGAGGCCTGATGGAAGCCTTCGTCCACCTCGATGCCGTCGCCGTGCCCATCGCCCGGCCGAACATCGACACCGACCAGATCATCCCCGCCCGCTACCTGTCCCGCCCGCGCGAGGTGGACCATGCGGCCTTCCTGTTCCACGACGCCCGCCGCCTGCCGGGCAGCGAGGAGGAGAACCCCGAATTCCCGCTGAACCAGCCACCCTGGCGCGGCGCCCAGGTGATCGTCGCCGGCAAGAATTTCGCCTGCGGGTCGTCGCGCGAGAGCGCGGTCTGGGCGCTGCACGACGGCGGTTTCCGCTGCGCCATCGCCCCCAGCTTCGGCGACATCTTCCAGAACAACAGCTTCAAGAACGGCCTGCTGCCGGTGAGGCTGCCGGCCGAGGCGGTGGTCGACCTCATCGCCCAACTGGAAGCCGCCCCCGGCGCCACCGTCTCGGTCGACCTGCCGAGCCAGACGGTGACCTTCCCCGACGGCACGACGCATGGCTTCGACCTCGACCCCTTCGCCAAGCACTGCCTGCTGAACGGCGTGGATGAGCTGGGCCTGACCTTGTCCTTCGAGGAAGACATCGCCGCCTTCGAACGCCGCTACGGCCGGGAGAATAGCCGATGAGGATCGCGGTGCTGCCCGGCGACGGGATCGGCCAGGAGGTCACCGCCCAGGCGGTGAAGGTGCTGCGTGCCCTCTCGGCCAACAACGGCCCGCAATTCGAGATGACGGAGGCGCTGCTCGGCGACTGCGCCTTCGACGCCCACGGCGACCCGCTGCCGGAGGCGACGCTGGAAGCGGCCCGCCGCGCCGAGGGCATCCTCTTCGGCGCCGCCGGCACCTACGAGAGCGACCTGCGCCCGCCCGAGAGCCGCGGCGGCCACGGCCTGCTGCGGCTGCGCAAGGCGCTCGACCTCTTCGCCAACTTCCGCCCGGTCTATGCCTTCCCCGAGCTGCTCGGCGCCTCCTCCCTGCGGCGGGAGGTGATCGAGGGCGTCGACCTAGTGGTGCTGCGCGAGCTGACCAGCGACATCTACTTCGGCACCCCGCGCGGCATCGACCGCACGCCCGGCCGGCGCAGCGCCCACAACACCATGCGCTACACCGAGGCCGAGGTCGCCCGCGTCGCCCATGCCGGCTTCCAGGCCGCCCGCCGCCGCCGCCGCCAGCTCTGCTCGGTCGACAAGGCCAATGTGCTGGAGACCAGCGTGCTCTGGCGCGAGCTCGTCGGCGAGGTCGCCCGCGACTACCCGGATGTGGAGCTGCGGCACGAGTACGTGGATGCCATGGCGATGCACCTGATCCGCCGGCCGCGCGACTTCGACGTCATCGTCACCGGCAATATCTTCGGCGATATCCTCTCGGATGCGGCGGCGATGCTGACGGGGTCGATCGGCATGCTGCCCTCCGCCTCGCTGAATGCCGAGAGCCTCGGGCTCTATGAGCCGGTGCATGGCTCGGCGCCGGATATCGCGGGGAAGGACATCGCCAATCCGCTGGCCTCCATCCTCTCGGCGGCAATGATGCTGCGGCATTCCGGCGGTCAGGAGGCGGCGGCTTCACTGGTCGAGGCCGCGGTGCGCCGCGTGCTGGCCGAGGGCTACCGCACCGGGGACATCATGGAACCGGGCGCGACCAGGCTCGGCACCCAGGCGATGGGCGATGCCGTCGCCGCCGCCATCGCCAGCCTGAGGAGCGCCGCATGAGCCTCCCCCGCCGCCTGTTGCTGGGGGCCGCGCTCGGCACCCCCTTCGTCGCCCGCGCCCAGGCCGAATGGCCGCAGCGCCCGGTGCGCTGGGTGGTCGCCTTCGCCGCCGGCGGCGCCGCCGATACCGCCGCCCGCAGCGCCGCGGCGAAGGCACAGGAGATCATCGGCCAGTCCATCGTCATCGAGAACCGCACCGGCGGCAATGCGGTGATCGCCGCCCAGGCGGTGCTGCAATCGCCGCCCGATGGCTACAGCTTCCTGGTCGACGCGGCGAACCAGCTGACCAACCCGCTGCTGATGCGCGACCTCGGCTTCGACTACCGCACCGCCTTCGCCCCGGTGACGCAGATCGCCAGCTTCCCGCAGGTGATCGCGGTGAAGCACGACTTCCCGGCGAAGACGATCGCCGAGTTCATCGCCATGGCCAAGGCGGCGCCGAATACCATCAGCTACGGCACGCCGCCCGCCGCCGGCATGGCGCATCTGGCCGGCGAGCTGTTCCAACGGCTGGCCGGCATCCGGCTGGTGCACGCACCCTATCGCGGCGGCGCCGATGCGGCGCGGGACATCGCCGCGGGGGTGCTGGATGCGGTGCTGATCACCACCTCCTCCATCCGTCCGCCGGTGCAGGCCGGGCGGGCCCGCGTCCTGGCGGTGACCAGCCCGCAGCGGACCGCGGCCTTCCCGGACGTGCCGACCTTGGCCGAAAGCGGCTTTCCCGGCTACGACATGAACGACTGGAACGGCCTCTTCGCCAGCAGCGCCGTGCCGCAGGCCATCGTGCTGAAGATGTCCGCCGCGGTAGCGGAAGCCTGCCGCGACCCGGCCACCCGCGCCCGCATGGACCCGCTGGGGGCGGAGATGGTCGGCAGCACGCCGGAGGGCTTCGCCACCTGGATGGAGGCGCAGCGGCCGGTCGTGGCGCGGGTGGTGCGCGACGCCGGGATCACGCTGGGCTAGGTCCTGTGGACATTTACCGTAGCCACAGAATGG
>NZ_JAUFPN010000171.1 GCF_030409335.1 Paeniroseomonas aquatica | reverse complement strand
CGACGCTTGCTGTCGGCCTCACGAATTATCCAGGCTAGGTCGCGTGCTCGGGATAGAGGGCGGCAAGGCCGCCTTCGCTGGCATCGCAGCGCCCGCGCTCGGTGATCAGCCCGGTCACCAGCCGCGCCGGCGTCACGTCGAAGGCCGGGTTCGCCGCGGGGCTGCCGGCGGCGACCACGCGGATGGTCTCGATCCGCCCATCGGCGGTGCGGCCGGTGAGCTCGGTCACCTCCGCCTCGCCGCGCTCCTCGATCGGGATCTCGGCGACGCCATCCCGCACCGTCCAGTCGAGCGTCGAATGCGGCAGGGCCACCCAGAAGGGGATGCCATTGTCATGGGCCGCCAGCGCCTTGAGGTAGGTGCCGATCTTGTTGGCCACGTCGCCCTGCCGGGTCACCCGGTCGGTGCCGACGATGCAGAGATCGACCTCGCCGTGCTGCATCAGGTGGCCGCCGGCATTGTCGGCGATGACCGTGTGGGCCACGCCATGCGCACCCAGCTCGAAGGCGGTCAGCGCCGCGCCCTGGTTGCGCGGCCGGGTCTCGTCCACCCAGACATGCACGTCGAGGCCGGCATCATGGGCCTGGTAGATCGGGCTCAGCGCCGTGCCCCAATCCACCGTCGCCAGCCAGCCGGCGTTGCAATGGGTGAGGACATTCACGCGGCCCTTGCGCGCCGCGACCTCGGCCAGCAGCGGCAGGCCGTTCTCGCCGATGCGGCGGCAGGTCTCGGCATCGTCGTCGGCGATGGCGGCCGCCTCGGCATAGGCGGCGGCGGCGCGGGCTTCGACCGGCAGGTTGTGCAGCTTGGCCCTCTGCCGGTCGAGCGCCCAGCGCAGGTTGATGGCGGTCGGCCGGGTCGCGGCCATGGCCGGCAGCACCGCGTCGAGGCTGGCGGGATCGGAGCGCATCGCCAGCGCCACGCCATAGGCGGCGACGGCGCCGATCAGCGGCGCGCCGCGCACCTGCATGGAGCGGATGGCCTCCGCCGCCGCTTCCCAGGTGGTGAGGCGCAGGACCTCCACCGCCCAGGGCAGCCGGGTCTGATCGAAGATGCGGATGGACCAGCCATCGGCCGGGTCCACCCAGACGCTGCGATAGGGGGTGCCGTCGATCTTCATGGCGCGGATACCTTCAAGGGGCGGGGTGGCTTTGGCCTGGGGGATACCGCAGCCTCCCCCACGGGGATAGCCGCCTGGCCCTCAACCGCGCCGCCCGCCCCATATCCGGGCGATGACCACGACCGGCGCCCCCAGGCCCAGCCATGACAGGACATCCCAGGCGCCATCGCCGAGCAGCGCGGCCAGCAGACCGATCAGGCTGGCCAGCGCCAGCAGCCCCGGCGCAGCCCAGGTCGAACCCGCCTTGCGGCTTTGGGCGGCGCTCATTCCGCCGCCGCGATCGCGGCCCGCCGCCCCGCGCGCCGCCGCACGACGAACAGGTACAGGCCGCTGCCCAGCACGATCATGGTGGCGAGGTCGAGCAGCGCCCAAAGGATCTTCAGCGGCATCCCGCCATAATCGCCGAAATGCAGCGGCTGCGAGACGAACAGCGCCGTCGCGTACCAGGGCATGCTCCGCATCGCCGTCACCTCGCCGGTCGCGGCATCGACCAGCGCCGGCGTCAGCAGCCGGCTGGTCAGCGGCGTCACCCCGCGCATGAAGACCGCATAGTGATGCGCGCTGCTGAAGCTGGTCTCGGGATAGGCGACGAAGTACGGCGTCATCCCAGGTGCTGCCGCCCGCGCCGCCGCCACCGCCCGCTCGACCGAGCCCAAGGTGGCGACCGGCGGCAGCGCGCGATAGGGCGCCACCATCTCGGCCAGCTGGTCGCGCCGCCAGGCCTCGATCACCAGATCGGCCAGGGTATTGATGACGCCGGTGCCGCCGACCACCAGCGCCCAGGTGAGCGTCACCACGCCGAGCAGGTTGTGCAGATCGAGCCAGCGCAGACGCCGCGAACGGTCCCGCCGCACCGTGCCGAATTCGAGCTTCCGCATGAAGGGCCCGTAGAGCACCACGCCGGAGACGATCGCCGCCACGAAGAGCAGCCCCATGGCGCCGAGGAAGAGCTTGCCCGGCAGCCCGGCGAAGAGGTCCACATGCAGCCGGAACATCCAGAACATGAAGCCCTCGCCCTTGCCGGGCTCGTCCAGCACCTGCGCGGTGCGGGCATCGACCACGACGCCATGCAGCTCGGACACCGGGGCGGTGCGGCTCGGCGCCAGGCTGAGCCAGATGCTGTCCGGCTCGTCCCGGTCCCAGATCAGGTATTGCACCACCTCGCCCGGCCGGCGGGCGAGGCCGGTCGCCACCACCCGGTCGAGGTCCGTGTGCGGCGTGCCGGCCGCCATCGGCGGCGGCCCGCCATGGCCGGTGAGATCCTCGATCTCATGGTGGAAGATCAGCGGCAGGCCGGTCAGGCACAGCAGCAGCAGGAAGGCGGTGCAGACCAGGCTGGACCAGGTATGCACCCAGGACCAGCGCCGCAGGCTTGTCGCGCTCATCATATTCACCACCGATAGGCCAGGGTGCCGATCACCGTCCGCCGCAGCCCGTAGAAGCAGGAGGCGACGCTGCCGCAGCTGGCGACATACTGGGTATCGAACAGGTTGGAGGCATTGACCGCGAGCTGCGCCCCATGGAATTCGCGCATCAGCCGGCCGAGGTCGTAGCGCAGCGCCGCATCGACCAGGGTGACCGAGGGCACCACCAGGGCATGAGCATTCCCCGCCGGCGTATTGCCAGTGAAGCGCAACCCGCCGCCGAGCCCGACCCCGGCGAAGCGCCCCGCCTCGCGGTCGAAATTGTAGTCCGCCCAAACCGCGGCGGTCGTCGTCGGGATGCCGTTCGGCCGCTTGCCGCGCTCGGCGGCGATGGTCGTCTCGGTCACCTCGGCATCGAGGTAGGTATAGGCCGCGCGCATGTTGAAGCCGGGCGCGAGGTTGGCGACGCCTTCCAGCTCCACCCCGCGGGAGCGGACCTCGCCGGTCTGCACCTGGTTGCGGGCATTGC
Organism: Paeniroseomonas aquatica; assembly: GCF_030409335.1. Classification (GTDB taxonomy): domain Bacteria; phylum Pseudomonadota; class Alphaproteobacteria; order Acetobacterales; family Acetobacteraceae; genus Belnapia; species Belnapia aquatica. The sequence continues at coordinate 17,170 of NZ_JAUFPN010000171.1, read as the reverse complement.
CCGGGTCCGTCGTCAGCACGTTCTGCTGCGTCAGGTGGAAGACCGCCGCCTGCAGGACGCTGCGCCGCCCCGGCGGCTGGTACTTCACCCCGACCTCGAATTGCTCGCCGGTGGTCGGCACATAGGTCTGGCCGAAGAAGCCGGTGCCGATCTGCGGCTGGAACGACGTCACGTAGCTGGCATAGGGGGCGATGCCATTGTCCGCGAGATAGACCAGCCCGGCCCGCCAGGTGACCTTGTGGTCGTCCTGCGCCTGGCTGGTGCGGCTGATCCGGTCGTCGGTACTGGTCCCGACCCAGTCGGAGCGCAGCCCGAGGCTCACCACCCAGCGCTGGCCGAGCCGGATCTGGTCCTGGGCATAGAGCCCGTACTGATTCGCGGTCTGCAGCGTATTCGCCACCGGCGACAGCGCCGGCGCCGCGCCATTATAGGCCGGGCTGTAGAGGTCGATGCTGCTGGCCATGGCCCCGCGCAGCCGGGCGTCGTAGCTGCTATGGGCATAATCGAAGCCGGCCAGCACGGTATGGGTCGCCGGCCCGGTGCGGAACCGGGCCTCCGCCTGGTTGTCCACCTGCAGGCTGTCCAGCACGTTCTCGGCGAGGAAGGCAGACCGGGTCAGGCTGCGCTGGTCGGCGGCGAGGCCGATGCCATAGGTCTGGTACCAGTCCACGTCGCTATGGCCGTAGCGGAAGTTCTGCCGCACGGCGAAGACAGTGTTGAAGCGGTGCTCGAACTCGGTGCCGATCCCGTACTGGGTGCGGTCGTAGTGGTCGAGGTCCTTGTTGCCGGTGAAACGGTTGGTCGGGATGCGGCCGAAGGGCGACTGGGAGACGGTGCCGACCGCTGGCAGGAACTCGTCTCCATGGGTCGAATCGCGCTGGTAGTAGGAGAGCAGGGTCAGCCGGGTATCGGCGCTCGGCCGCCAGGTCAGGGCAGGGGCGATGAAGTAGCGGTCGTTCTTGACCTCATCCACCTGGGTGCCGGAATCGCGGGCGAGGCCGGTGACGCTGTAGGAGAACACCCCGTCGCGGTCGACCGGCCCGCTGCTGGTGAAGGCGCCCTGCAGCCGGTCCTGGGTGCCGGCCGAGAGCCGCACCTCGTTCTGCTGCGTCGGCGTCGGCCGGCGGGAAACCAAGTTCACCAGGCCCCCCGGCGCGATCTGGCCGTACAGCACCGAGGCCGGGCCGCGCAGCACCTCGATCCGCTCCATCCCATAGGGCTCGAGCATCCCGGTCAGGTTGCCGAAGTGGTAGCGCAGCCCGTTGAGGAAGACGGCGTTGGTATCGGCCGCGAAGCCGCGCAGCTGGAACCAGTCGTAGCGGTTGTCGGGGCCGTACTGCTCCATGCGCACGCCGGCGGTGTAGCGCAGCGCCTCGCCGAGGGATTGCGCCTGGCGGGCATCGAGCTCGTCGCGGGTGACGACCGAGATGGCCTGCGGCGTCTCCAGCAGCGGCGTCGCGGTCTTGCTGGCGCTGCTCGCCTCGGTGGCGACGAAGCCGCGGGACTGGGCCGCCTGGCCGTCGACATCGAGCACCGGGAGGGCCACCACGCCGGTCGGCGCGGCGGCGCCGTCGCCCGCCGTCTGCGCCGCGGCCGGGCAGGCCAGTGCGGCGGTGGCGGCCAGCAGCCGGAGGCGGCGGGCAAGGACCCGCCTTGTGGTGTCGAGGTTCCGCATGGCCATGACCGGCATTCTCCTGATGCCGCCAATTGCAATTGATTCTTAATAACGACAACCCCCGGCCGGCAGGCAAACGGCAGCCGCCGGCCTGGTGCCGCAGGTGGTGGGGGGAGGGGAGCCGCGACGCGCGGCCGGCACCAAGGCCGCCGCGCCGGGGAGGCAGGGGGCAAAAGCGATCCGCGCCACCCGGCGCGGATCGGCCGCTAGATCCGCTGGTGCAGGGCGCAGACCAGGGTGAAGACCCGCCGCGCGGTCTCGAAGTCGAGGCCGATGCGGCCCTCGAGCCGGGCCACCAGCAATTCGGCGCCCTCGTTGTGCAGGCCGCGCCGGCCCATGTCGATCGCCTGGATCCGCGCCTCGTGGCCGCCCTCGGTCACCGCCTGCTCATGGCTCTCCACGATCATGTGGTAGTCCTTGATCAGCCGGCGGAAGGGCCCGAGCGCCAGCGCCACCGCCCGCACCGGCTCCTCCTGGCGATCGCGGATGTCGAAGACGAGGCGGCCGTCGCGGACGCAGAGGTGCAGCACGAAGGGCCCGCCCGGCACGCCGAGCGGGTCGAAATTGTTGCCCATCAGCAGGTCGGCCACCGCCTGCCGCCGGTCCGCCTCGGCATAGGCCGAGGGCAGGGCGGTCGCATCCGGCAACACGATATTCTCGATCCGCCGCAGGGCCGGGTCCGCTGTCGGAGCCTCGGCCGGCGGTCGTCGCCCGCGTTCAGGCATTCCGGTCAGGCACCCGCACCGCTGCCGGCGCCGCAACCTCCTGGTCGATTCCCAGCGTGCTCATCCACCCTACCACCCCGCCCTTGATGGGCCTGAGCAGCAGCATGCAGAGGATGGTGAACAAGGGCAACCAAACCACCATGTGCAGCCACATTGGCGGCTCATAAGCCTTCTCGATCCAGAAGACCGGCGGCACCAGCACGTGGCCGACCAGGAAGATGGTGAAGTAGGGCGGCGCATCATCCGCCCGCAGCCGGCCGAGCGGCGCAGCGCAATGGCTGCATTCCGGCACGATCTTCAGATACCCGGCGAAGACCTTGCCCACGCCGCAGTAGGGGCAATGATTGCCGAGGCCGCGTCCCACCGCGGTCCAGAAAGGCGCCGGCACATGCCCGGTGACCGGATTGACCTTCTCCACGACGCCAACGGCGCCGGTCGGCGGCGCCTGACGGGTGGGGGTCGCCGGGGGTATCGTCTGGCCTGACATTCTGGCAATCCTTCTGTCACGGCCATGGCCGCACTCGTTGTGTCACGGCCTCGACCGTGCCTTGCTGCAGCCGGAGCCCCGGCCGCCCGCGCCCGGCCTGCCGCCGGACCTCGCCGCCCCATGGCAATGCCCAGAGGGTGTCGGTCCCGGTAGCGCCGCGGTCGCATTGTGCAGTGCAATATCGGCCCGACCACCTGGAAGGTTCAAGCGCTTCAGCACCGCGCCTCGTTCCCCGCTGGCCCGCATTCAGCACGGGGCTCATCCGGCGTGGGGCTCGTGACGGCCGGGGGGGGCGACGGGTGAACATGCGGCGGGAGGCATCCGGCCGCCATCCCATCCCCTGGCATCGCGGTGGCGGAACGGCCGGCGAAGCACTGCAACCGCCGTCATCCATGCATGTTCATAAAGCAGCAATACCCGGTCAAGGAAGGCAAAGCACCCATGGCTGAATCCGTGCAAGACATCTACATCGCCGGCCTCCGGAACGCCCATGCCCTCGAGGTGCAGGCAATGCAGCTCCTCGAGCGCCAGGTCGAGCGGATCGACAGCTATCCCGAGATGCTGGGCCGCATGAAGCAGCATATCGAGGAGTCCCGCACGCAGTCGCAGCGGCTGGAGCAGATCCTGGACCGCCTCGGCTCGAGCAACTCGACGCTGAAGGACCTGGGCACCGGCCTCATGGGCAACCTCGCTGCCATGGCCCATGTGCCGATGCAGGACGAGATCCTGAAGAACACCTTCGCCAACTACGCCTTCGAGCATTTCGAGATTGCGTCCTACCGCGGCCTGCTCGAGATGGCGAAGGCCGCCGGGGATCAGGCAGGCGTTCCCTTGCTGGAGCAGAGCCTGCAGGAGGAGGTCCAGATGGCGGAATGGATCGGCCAGAACCTGCCGGCCACGGTGCAGAAGTACATCGCCCTCGAGACCAGCGGCCAGAAGTCCGGCATCTGACCGGCAGCGGGCGGGCCGGCGCGTCCGGCCCACTTGCTGCCACGACGCGGCCGGGCAAGGCTGCCGCCATGTCCGACCGCATCCTCGTGATCAACCCGAACCGCTCCATCCCCTGCACCGAGGGCATCGCCGCCGCCCTGGCCCCGCTCGGGCCGCGGTTCCGCGTCACCCGGCTGGCGGAAGGCCCGCCCGCCATCGTCGGCTGGCGCGACTGGTTCCAGGTCGCCGAGCCGCTCTGCCGGATGGTCGAGGCCGAGGCGGCCCCGGCCTATGTCATCGCCTGCGTCTCCGATCCGGGGCTGGAGGCCATTCGCACCGCTACCCCCTGCCCGGTGCTCGGCATGTTCCGCTGCGCCGTCGCCACCGCGCTCGCCGCCGCGCCGCGTCTGGGCGTCATGGGCTTCGTCGCGGCCAGCGAGGCACGGCAGCGCCGGATCCTCCAGGCCATGGGGGTCGAGGCCAGCTTGGCTGCCTGGGCGCCGCTCGACCTGCCGATGGAGGTGCTGACCGCGCCGCCGGGCACCTCCGACGCCGCTGCGGCCCAGGCCCGCATCCAGGCGGTGGCGCGGGCCCTGGCCGCGTCCGGGGCCGAGGTCATCATCCTGGGCTGCACCGGCCTCGCCGGGCATGCCGCGGCCGCTGCGGCGGCAAGCGGCCTGCCGGTCATCGAGCCCTGTCACGCCGCCGGCGCCATGGCGCTGCGGGCGCTGGCCGACCCGGCCGCCCTGCCGGCCATGCTCGACGCCTGAGGCGTCGCCCAGTGCCTAGGGCAGCCCGGGCATCCGCCGATCCGCCGGACGCAGCGGCGCCACCGGCGGTGCGTCCATGGCCGGGTCCGCGAGCGCCAGCCGCCACGGCAGTAGGCTCTCCGCCTGCGGAATAGTCTCGCGGGCGATGCGGCGGCGGGCCAGCCAGGGAAGGAGCCCGGGCGCCCCCGGCGGATGCCGGTTCAGCCAGTCCTGCAGCAGCGGCGCGGCGAATTCGGGCAGCGTGCCGGCTGCCGCCAGGGCCTCGGCCTCGATCTGGGCGCGGGCCTGGCGGATGCCCCGCCGCCAGGCGCGGCGCAGGCCCTCCGGGCTGAGCCGGGCCAGTGGCGCGACCCGCCAGCTTGCTTCCTCCGCCACCACGATGCGGTCGCCCAGCAGCCCGGCGATGACCGGATGGATCTCCCCCAGCCCCACCGGGAGCCGCAGGCCCCGGCGGGCCAGATCCTCCAGGAAGCGGCCCCGCAGCGCATGCAGCGAGCCATGCAGGGCGCCGCCCGAGCGCAGCCGGGCGCGCATCGCGGCGGCGTGGCGGCCGGTCGAGGGCAGCGCGGTGGCCGCCTCCGCCGACGGATCCTCGGCCAGGGCGGCGGCCAGGGAGCGCAGGGTGCCGGGGGTCACGGCGGCATGGGCATCGGTGAAGACGTGCATCGCGGCCTCGGGCCGCAGGCCATGGACATACTGGTTCCAGGCATTGGCCCGGTCCGCATGCGGGATATGGAACAGCCGAAGCCGCGGCCCGCCGCCGGCGGCGAAGCGCTCCGCCGCGGCGATGCCGGCGCCGGCCGGGCCGTTCAGCAGCACGGTGACCTGGGCGTCATGGCCGGCGGCGGCGAGCCCGATCGCGTCCAGGCAGCGGGCCAGTGTGGCGGCCTCGCCGCGGGCGAGGACGACGATGCTCCAGTCGCGGGCAGCGACGAGCGGGGCGGCGGCGGTGGGCATCGGTGACTCCGGGTCGGCTGGCAGGCGGGCAGGGATGATACCGCCGTGATCTTGGCGAATTGCGACCGGGCGGCGGCAGGCGCAGGGCCGTGACTGAATGCGACGCCCCCACTGCATCCATCGCCGCGGCATCCTATCTTGGGGGCAACGGACAGGAGACAACGGCATGAGCGGATCGGCAACGGAATTGGCGACCTTGGGCGGCGGATGCTTCTGGTGCCTGGACGCAGTCTACCGCGACCTGCGGGGCGTCGCCCGCGTCGTCTCGGGCTATGCCGGCGGGCATACCGAGAACCCGAGCTACGAGGAAGTCTGCGGCAAGCGGACCGGCCATGCGGAAGTCGTGCAGGTCACCTTCGACCCGGCCGAGATCGGCTACGCCGACCTGCTGCGGGTCTTCTTCACCATCCACGACCCGACCACCAAGGATCGCCAGGGCGCCGACGTCGGGCCGCAGTACCGCTCGATCATCCTGACCCACTCGCCGGAGCAGGCCCGGGTCGCGGCCGAGGTCATGGCCGAGGTGACCGCCGCCGGCATCTGGGGCGCCCCGCTGGTCACCGAGGTGGAGCCGCTGGAACGCTTCTGGTCCGGCGAGGCGGAGCATCAGGACTACTTCGCCCGCGCCCCCTGGAGCGGCTATTGCCGCGTGGTGATCGCCCCCAAGGTCGCCAAATTCCGCAAAACCTATGCCGACCGCCTGAAGCGGCCGGCCGCCTGAGGACAGACCGAGATGGCCCTATTCACCAAGGAAGCCCCGCCGGAGACCTATCCGGTGCAGAAATCCGCCGCCGAGTGGCGCGCGACCTTGCCGCCCGAAGCCTACAAGGTGCTGCGCGAGCACGGCACCGAGCGCCCCGGCACCAGCCCGCTGAATGCCGAGAAGCGCCCCGGCACCTTCACCTGCGCCGGCTGCGGCACCGCCCTGTTCGACGCCGGGACCAAGTTCGAGAGCGGCACCGGCTGGCCCAGCTTCTTCGCCCCGATCGAGGGCGGCGTCGGCACCACCACCGACCGCAGCTTCTTCATGACCCGGACCGAGGTGCATTGCGCCCGGTGCGGCGGACACCTCGGCCATGTCTTCCCGGATGGGCCGAAGCCGACCGGCCAGCGCTACTGCATGAATGGCGCAGCCATGCGGTTCGAACCCAGCCAGGGTTGAACAAAACGCGTCTTGCCAAATCGGAGCGCGGGGCAGAATTCTCCGGGCGAACTCTGGAAGTCCGTCATCATGCGGCACTTGTCCGCGGCCACCCGCGTCTCCCGCCTCGGCCTGAGCGGCCTGCTGCTGCCCTGGCTGGTCGCGCTCGGCAGCGCCCTGCCGGGGCCGGCGCGGGCCGATATCATCTATGTGCTGAACTCCGCCGACGCATCCATCAGCCTAGTGGACAGCACGACCCGGGAGGAGGTGCGGCGCATCCCGGTGCTGCGGGAGGTGCACCACCTGCTGCTGACGCCCGACCGCTCGGAGCTGGTGGTCGGCGATTCCGGCGCCAACGAGCTGATCTTCATCGACCCGGCCAGCGGCGAGGTGAAGCGGCGCGAGAAATTCAGCAACCCCTACCACATGGAATACAGCCCGGACGGCCGCTTCCTGGTGGTGACCAGCCTGCGCCGGGACCAGGTCGACATCTACGACGCCGCCACCCGGACGCTGCTCGCCCGGCTGCGGGTGCCGGACAAGCCGAGCCACCTGGCCTTCTCGCCCGACAGCCGCTTCGCCTACGTCACCCTGCAGGGCGCCAAGGGATTGATGGCCATCGACCTGGCGGAGCGCAAGCCGACCTGGACCGCCGAGGTCGGCTCCCAGCCCGCCGGCGTCATCTGGCACCGAGGCAGGCTGCTGGTCGGGATCATGGGCTCGGACCACATCGCCGTGGTCAATCCCGCCGATGGCCGGGTGGAGCGCACCGTCTTCCTGGGCCGCGGCGCCCATACCATCTTCCCCGCCCCGGACGGCCGGGCGCTCTATGTCACCAGCCGGGTGGACAGCCGGATCTCGGTGCTCGACCCGGAGACGCTGGAGGTCACGGCCCGCTGGGACATCCCCGGCGGCCCGGACTGCATCGCCTTCGACCCCGATGGCAAGATGTGGGTGACGCTGCGCTGGATCGCCCGGGTCGCCCAGGTCGATCCGGCGACCGGGGAGGCGGTGACCATCCCGGTCGGCCGGTCCCCGCACGGGGTCTTCGTGCAGCCGCGGCGCCTGCCGCTGCCGCCGGCGCCCGAAGTCATGGGACCGGCGGCGCCGCCCGCGGTCGCCAGCCGGGCCATCCAGCCCGAGGATCTGCCGCAGCCGCCGGCCACGGCACCGCCCGTTCCGACGCGGGCACCGCCGGAGGTGCAGGCCTCGGCCCCGGCGGCACTGCCCCCCGTGGTGCAGGCCCAGCCGGTATCGCAGCCCCAGCCGCCGCCGCCGCTGGTGCCGGATGCGGTCCGCCCGGTCGCCGATCGTCCGGCGGCGGACGCACTCCCCTGGTGGCGCCGCTGGATGCCGCGATGAAGCGCCGCACCCTGCTGGCCGGCATGGCCGGGCTGCCGCTGGCGGCGGCGGCCCAGCCGGTCTCCCCTGGCTGCCGGGGCACCGTCTACCTCACCATCGACACCGGCTGGAGCCGGGAGGCGGAGCAGATCGCCGGGGTGCTGCGCCGTCGCGGCGTCCGCGCCACGCTGTTCCTGGCGGATGAGCCGACCTGGCGCGGCGACCGGACGCTCGACGACAGCTGGGCGCCCTTCTGGCGGGCCCGCGCCGAGGAAGGCCATGCCTTCGCCAGCCATACCTGGCGGCATTGGTACTTCCGCGCCGACCCGGCCGCGGGGCGGGTCCGCTACGCCTCCCGCCAGGGCCAGGGCAGCGCGGTGCTGGACCAGCGCGGGCTCTGCGCCGAGTTGCAGCGGCCGTTCGAGCGGCTGCGGCAGCTGGCCCCGGCGGCGCAGGTGCTGCCGCTGTGGCGCGCGCCGGGCGGCGTCACCACGCCCAACGCGCTGGCCCTCGCCGCTGCCTGCGGGCTGCGGCACCAGGGCTGGACCGCGTATGGCTTTTGGGGGGATGAGCTGGACAGCGACCGGCATCCCAATGCCGCCCTGGCCCGCCGTGCCATCGCCGAGACCCGGGACGGGGAGGTGGTGGTGCTGCACTGGGGCGTGCGCAGCCGGCGGGAACCCTTCGCCGCGGTGCTGGACGAGGTGATCGGCGGGCTGCAGGCGCGCGGCTTCTGCTTCGCCCCCCTGCCCGCGGCAGGGAAGGCATGACCGCGCTCTACGCCGGCTTCACCGGCTGGCTATTCGAGAGCCTGATCCAGCCGGCGATGTATGCCCTCGGGCTGATGGACTGGGCCGAGGATGCCTATGGCTGGCTGGATTTCGGCCTGTTCGGGCTGCTGACCATCGGCGTGGTCTATGCCGTCTGCCGGCCGCTCGAGGCCTGGCGGCCGGTGGAGCCGGTCGCCCATCCGCGGGCGGTGCGGACCGACATGGTCTACACCTTCCTCGCGCGGCTCGGCATCCTGCCGCTGCTGGCCTTCGTGCTGCTGGCCTCGCTGCAGTCCCGCTGGGAGGGCTGGCTGACCGAGGCCGGGATGCTGCCGCCGACCCTCGAGGAGCTTTTCCCGGCGCTGCGTGCCTCGCCCCTGCTGGCGCTGGCGGTCTATGTGGTCGTGCTCGATTTCGGCGAGTACTGGCGGCACCGGGCGCAGCATGGCTTGCGCTGGTGGTGGGCGCTGCATGCCATCCATCACGCGCAGCGGCAGATGACCTTCTGGACCGACGACCGCAACCACGTGCTCGACGACGTCCTGGCGGCGCTGTGGTTCGGCGGGATCGCCCTGCTGATCGGCGTGCCGCCCGGCCAGTTCCCCATCATCGTCCTGCTGCTGCGGCTGGGCGAGAGCCTGTCCCATGCCAATGTCCGGCTCAGCTTCGGTCGGGTGGGGGAGCGTCTGCTGGTCTCGCCGCGCTTCCACCGGCTGCACCACGGGGAGCTTTCGGCCGGGGCGACGGGGAAGAACTACGCCGTGCTGCTGCCGGTCTGGGACTGGGTCTTCGGGACGGCGGACTGGCGGCGGGATGCCTATCCCCGGACCGGCGTCCCGGGCGCCGCCGAGGGGCTGGCCTCCGGCGGCTGGCTGCGGCAGCAATGGATGGGGCTGCGCGGCATGGCCTCGGCGCTGCGCGGCCGCTAGAGCGGCGTTCGCTCTAAGGGCCGCCCAGGCTCAGCCGCAGCACCTGCACCACGGCGGAGACCACCAGCAGCGCCAGAAGGATTCGTTGCAGCACCCACATGGGCGGCATGGTGGTTCAGCCCCGGCGTTTCGGTCCGTGGCGTTCGAGTATAGCGCGGAGCAAGGCCTTGATGGCTATGGCATCGCCATCCGGGTGCCGGGCGATCACCTCCGTTTCGTGCTGGCGGGCGGCAACGGCCAGTTCCTCGGCGAGCGCCACGCCGCGCTGGGTCAGCACCACCCGGACCACCCGGCGGTCCCGCTGGTCGGGGACGCGTTTCACCAGGCCGTCCCGCACCATGCGGTCGAGCAGCTTGGTCATGGTCGGCTGCTGCAGCAGGCAGGTCTCCGCCAGGCCGGTCACGGTCTCGCCGTCGCTGCCGAGCAGCCCGCCGAGGACCCGCCACACCGGGATGCTGATGCCCCGCCGCCGCAGCTGGTCGTAGAACTCGCTCGCTATCTGGTGCGACGCCCGGGCCAGCAGATAGAGCAGGTAGTCGTCGATGAAGCGGACCCGGTCGGGCAAGGGCGGCTCTTTCATGTCACCACCGGAACATCTTATCGAAACTTCCGGCAGGATATCAATTGACTGCCGGCAATTCCGATAAAATAGTCCGATCAAAACATAAGTGCCGTTTCATATTGTTCCGGGGATAAGGTCCCGCTGCCCCTGGAGGTGGAAGGCGGCTGGTCCAGGCGTGGCCATGGGCCCCCCCCCAAGCCTGCCGCGGTGGCGCTACAGCCCGGCATCCCGCCAATTGGGCGCCGGGGCGGCCGGATGGGTGGCGAAGCCGGCCGCCTTCGCGCCCGTGACGGCGGCGTATTCGTCCTTGTCCGAGGCATCGCCGCTGATGCCGACGGCGCCGATGGCCTCCCCCGCCGCATCCAGGATGAGCACCCCGCCGGGGACCGGGATGAAGCGGCCGCCCGTCGCGCTGGCGATGGCCGATTGGAAGGCCGGGCGCTCCCGCAGCCGGTCGCGGATGGTCCGCGACGAGATGCCCATCCCCAGCGCTCCCCAGGCCTTGCCCAGGGCGATGTCGCCGCGGGCGATGCCGCTGCCGTCCTGCCGCTTGAAGGCGATGAGGTGGCCGCCGGCATCCAGCACCGCGACGGTCAGCGGCAGCAGCCGTGCCGCGGCCCCGGCCTTCAGGCATTCCTCCATGATGCGCTCGGCCCCGACCAGGGCGAGCTCGGCCTTGATCCGGATGACGTAGTAATCCTCGGACATCATGCGCTCCCCGCGTTTGGGGGCGAGTCTGGTCCATTCGGCCGCGCCGCGGAAGACCGGCAGGGTGGCGTGGCGATGCCGGTGGCGCCGATGCCGCGGACCACCAGCAGGAGGCAGCGGCCCAGCAGCCAGAGGTCCCGGCCGAAGCTGGGGCGGCGGGCATACCACGCATCCAGCGCCAGCCGGGTGCGCCAGGGCACCGCATTGCGCCCGGCCGCCTGGGCCAGGCCGGCCAGCCCCGGCCGAACCCGCAGCCGCGCCGCCTGGGCCGGGCTGTAGAGCGCCACATAGGCGAGGGGCAGGGGCCTCGGTCCGACCAGGCTCATCTCGCCCCGCAGCACGTTCAGCAGCTGCGGCAGCTCGTCCACCGCGCTGGCCCGCAGCCGCCGGCCGAAGCCCGACAGCCGTTCGGCATCGGAGCCGGGCCCGTCCCGCATGCTGCGGAACTTCAGCAGGGTGAAGCCCTGGCCGCCGCGTCCGGCCCGTTCCTGGCGGAACAGCACCGGCCGGCCGAGCGTGGCCAGCACCGCCCCGGCCGCCAGCGCCAGCAGCGGGGCCAGCAGCACCAGCAGCACGGCGGCGCCCAGCAGGTCGAACAGCCGCTTGCCGCCGCGCGCGTAGAGGCCCCGGCGGTCAGTCATGCCGGGGCCGCGCTTCCACCGCCAGCGAGAGCAGCAAGCCCAGGGCGAACCAGACCATGCGGTTGCCGAGGTCGGTCGAGACCATGGCGGTCAGGGCGACCGGCAAGGTCAGCGCCGCGATCCGCGCGGCCCGGGCGGGCGCCACCCGCGCGGCCCGCGCCAGGGCCAGCACCACCGCGCCGCCGAAGGCCAGCAGCCAGAGGGCCAGGCCGGGAAGCCCGGCCTCTACCAGCACCTCCAGCGCATGGTTGTGCGGATGCAGGGCCCGGTCGTCGCCGCTGCCGGCGGCCAGGGTGAAGCCGCCGGTGCCGAGGCCGAAGGGCGCGGCGCGCCCGGCCCAGTCCAGCGCCGCCGCCCAGAGGATCACCCGCGCCGGCGTCGCATCCGTCGGGTCGCCGAAGAGGCGGTCGAGGGTGCGGAGCGCCGCCGCCTCGCCCGGGTCGGCCCAGGGGGCCTCCAGCAGCAGCAGCAGGCCGCCGCCGCCCGCCAGCACGACGGCGGCCAGCCAGCCGAATGCCGCCCCCCGGCGTCCCTCCAGCCAGAGGCGCAGCGCCGGGGCGGCGCCGACGCCGAGGCCGAGGCCCAGCGCCGCGGCCCGGCCGCCCGGCACCAGCGAGGCGGTGGCCAGCGCCAGCAGCAGCAGCGCCCAGGCCGGCCTCGCCCAGCCGCGGGCCTGGATCAGGCGCAGCGCCGCCAGGCCGCCGGCGCAGGCGATGGCAAGCCCGGCCAGCTGGTACTGCACCCGGATCCGTGCCGGGTCGGCGCCGACCGCACCGCCGAGCACCACCTGATCCGTCGCCAGGCCCCAGGCGATGCCGGCCCCGACCAGCAGCCCGATGCCGATGACGGCCTCGGCGAAGCGCCGCAGGGTCGGCCCGTCGCCCCCCACCACCAGCCCGGCGAGCAGCATGGCCGGTCCCAGCAGCACCACCTGCGGCAGCTTCTCCGCCAGCACCAGGCGCGAGCCGCTCCAGGTCCCGGCCAGCACCAGCCAGACCAGCAGGCCCGCGACGCCGAGCAGCGGCAGGGCGATGCCCCGGCCCACCTCCCAGTCGCGCAGCAGCAGCAGCAGCAGGAGCAGGGGCAGCAGCGGCAGCGCCGCCAGCAGGGTGAGGTCGACCGGCAGGGCGGCGAAGCCGGGCAGGGACTTCAGCGCCCCGGCGAATTGCAGGGCCGCGGCGAAGGCGCCAGCCGCCAGCGGCGCCGCCCCTGCCGGGCTCATTCGGCGCCGACGCCGTAGCGGCCGGGCCCGAGCTCCAGTTCCAGCTGCGGGGTTCGGCGCCGGCCCGGCGCCCGCAGCAGCACCAGGCAGGCGGTGCCGAGGGCCGCGGCCAGCGGCGCGACCAGCGCCAGCAGCAGCAGCAGCAGCGGGCGATTGGGCAGCGAGGGCCTGAGCTCGACCATCGGGGCGGAGACCATGCGCGCCGCCACCGCCTCATCCGCCGCGAGCACCAGGGCGATCCGCTGCTGCGCGCCCAGCAGCTCGAACAGGGCGGCGCGCTGGTAGAGGTCGGGCTCGGCGGCGAGGCGGGCCTCGATCGCCGCCAGGCGCCCGCGGGTCTGCTGCTGCAGGTCGGCGCGGACCTTGGCCTCGGCCAGGGCATGCAGGCGCCGCAGGGCATCCAGCGCGGCGGCGCGGTCGCGGTGTTCCAGGGTCAGGGTGACGGTGGCGGTGGCGATGCCCTGGGTGGCGCTGAAGGCGTTCTCCAGCCAGGACTCGGCATCGTCGAGGTCGGCCTCGATCCGCCAGCGCAGCGCCCGGCGCAGCGCGCCGAGCGGCCCGGCCGCCCGCAGGGCAGTGAGATGGGCGAGCAGCCCGGTCTCGCGCGCCAGCATGGCGGCGGCCTCGGGCGCCCGCAGCGCATCGAGGTAGATGCCGAAATTGCCGCTGGCGCGGTTGTCCAGCAGGCCGCCCTGGACCAGCGGCATCGGCGAGATGAGGGTGGAGGTGGCGACGCCGGTGGTCTCGGCCGGGGCGACCATGGCCTGGGCGAGGTAGTGCCGCGGCCATTCCATCACCAAGGTCGCGCCGGGCACCAGGATCAGTGCGGTGGCCAGGAGCATGGACCAACGCCGCAGCCAGATCCCGCGCAGCAGTTGATGGAGCGGCATGCGGCATTCTAGGATCCGGTGCGATATCAATACAATATCAAATCAATCCGGCAAAATGACGAGGGTTGTCAGCCGGCACACCGGCCGGTCGACCCGGGCGACCAGCACCGGCACAGAAGTGCAGACGCCATAGGCCAGGCTTTCCTCGCCAGCCTCCAGCGCCAGCGTCACCGGTCCATCGGCGGCAATCCGCAGCCGGGCGAAGGGCCCCGAGGCGCCATCGGCGGTCAGCCGCCAGGGCCCCGGGGCGAGCCGCCAGCGCAGCGCCGCGCGCTGCCAGGGGCCGGCGAGGCGATCCTCGATCCGCCAGAGCCGGCCCGCGGGCGTGACCCGGCGCTCGTGCCGGTTGCCGCGGTGGTCGCGGATCCAGCCGCCGTCGGGCAGCGGCCCGCCCCGCGGCCAGCGGGCGAAGAGGAACCGGGAGACGGCCGGCATCTGCCCGCGGCCATCGAACTCCACCGTGTTGTGGCCCGCGGTGCCGGCAAGCGCCACGTGCCAGGGATTGTAGGCGCCGGTGCCGCCGTCCCGGAGCAGGTTGCGCGGCCCGTCCCAGAGGTCGAAGTGCAGCAGGTCGGCATGGCCCGGGCGGAAGCGGAGCGGGCCGATACGGAGCACGCCGCGCGCCCCGCCGGCCTGCCAGCCGCGCAGGCCGCCCGCGACCCAGGCCGGCTCCGGCGGCGGCAGGGCCGGGGCGGCGGCCAGGCCGAGCCAGGCGCAGCCGGGGTCGGGCGTGGTGCCGGCGCCGGCCAGCAGCCGGGCGGCCCGCTCCAGGCTCGGCCGGGCATCGGCCGGGCCGGCCAGGGCCAGGTCGGCAAAGGCGGAGCCATCCTGATGGCCGAGCCGCGGCATGGCGCCGGTGGCGGGGTCGACCAGCCGGTGCAGCCAGCGGACGGCGGCGGCTTCCCCGGTGGCGGGCAGCCCGTGCCGCCGGCGCAGCCATTCGGCCAGCGCCAGCACGTCCAGCAGCAGGCGGTGATAGCCGGTGGAGAGCTGGGCGAAGCCGCCATCGGCGGCGATCAGCCGGCGGCGGGCGGCGGCGAGCCGGGCCTCGCCGGTGGCGACCCAGCCGGCATCCCGCAGCAGCAGGCCGCAGGCCAGCAGCCCGGCGGGCTCGGAGATGGCGTGGTTGTTGTCCTGGGCCAGGGCATAGGCCGGGGTGGCGGCGATCCGCCGCCCATGCAGCGCCAGCAGTCCCCGCGCCCCCGGCGGCGGCGCGGCCCCGAGCAGCGCCAGCGCCAGGGCGAGATGCAGCGCCCGCAGCGCCGCTTCCTGCGCGCAGGCCCAATTGGGCCCGTGGAAGGCCGGATTGGCCGCCGCCCAGTCCGCCAGGAAGCCGGCGGCGCGATGCGACCAGCCGCCGGCCGGCTCCAGCCGGGCGGCCTGGGCCAGCAGCGGCAGCTCGGCCCAGCGGTTGCGCTCCCAGACCGGGCGGATGTCGCCCGCGGCGAAGAGGTCGAGCGAGAGGGCATGCGGGGCGGCGGGGAAGGGACCGTGCCAGTCCCGCCCGGCCTCGGCCAGCGCGGCCGCCCGGGCGAGCACCGCGGCCCGGTGCGCGGCCGGCAGGCCGGGCGGCGGTGGCGGGGCCTGCGACGGCCACCAGGGTCCGTGGGGAGGGGGTGCATCCGCCAGGGCGCGCAGGGCGCGGCGGCGGGCGACCGGGCCGCGGTGCCAGGCGGCGAGCAGGACCGGTCGCGGCCCCAGCCGGCAGGCCGCGTCGGCAATCCGGAACCATCGTGCGGGGTATTCCATTGCAGCTTCGATTTGGTTTGATTATTCATTCAATCAAGCCGCGATCAGGCAGGGTCCCATTCACACGCAAGACGCTGGCCGATTCCTCCTGCGCCACCTGCCTGCGGCCTTGCTGCTGTGGCTTGCGGCGGCAGCGCCACTGCAGGCCCAGACCGGCCCCGCCGGCGGGGCCGCGACCGGCGGCGGCTATCTGCTGCCGCCGGCGCTGCCGGGGCGCCTGCCGGGCGGCCAGCCGCTGCCGGGCCTGCCGGCCGAGGCCCAGCAGGACATCCTGCAGCGCATCCTCGACGCCGGGGCGCAGCGCCCGCCGGGCCCGCAGCCCGCCGCTCCCGCCCCGCCCGGCTGGGCGCCCGCCGCCCAGGTTCCCCTGCCGGCCCCGACGCCCGAGGAGCCGCTCTCCCCGGCCGAGGCCTTCTTCGCCGCCCGGGCCGGCAGCCCGGACCCGTCCCGCGCCGCCGGCAGCAGCGCGACGCCCCGACCGCCGGAGGCGCCGCTCCGCCTGTTCGGCGTCGAGAGCCTGCGCAGCCAGCCCGGCGCTCCCCTGCCGGTCCCGGGCTTCGGCACCCTGCCCGACGACTACCTGCTGGGCCGCGACGACGAGGTGGTGCTCGCCTTCCGCGGCCGCGCCCGGCAGACGCTCAGCCTGCGCATCGGCCGCGACGGCATGCTGCTGCTGCCGGACCTGGCGCCGATCCCGGCGGCGGGCCGCACCCTGCGCGACCTGCGCGCCGACCTCGAGGGCCGCGCGGCGCGGGAGCTCGGCGGCTCGCAGGTCTTCCTCTCGATCGGCCAAGTGCGCCAGACCGGCATCTTCGTCGGCGGGGAGGTATTGCGCCCCGGGCTGCAGCAGCTCACCGCCATGGCCAGCGTGCTGGATGCGCTCATGGCGGCCGGCGGGGTGAAGCGGACCGGCAGCCTGCGGGCCATCCGCATCGAGGGGCCGCAGGGGCGGCGGACCATCGACCTCTATCCCGTCCTGGCCGGCGAGGGCGAAGCGCCGGACCTGCGCCTGCGCGAGGGCGAGCGCATCCTGGTGCCGCCGCTCGGCAGCGTGGTCGCGGTGGGCGGGGAGGTGATGCGCCCGGGCATCTACGAGCTGCCGGCCGGCGCCGCCCAGGCGCCGCTGGCCACCCTGCTGCGGCTGGCCGGCGAGCCGCTGCGGCCGGCCGGCAACCGCTTCCTGCTGCAGACCACGGATGCCGAGGGCCGCCGGAGCTGGCGCGAGATCGGGGCGCGCGACGCGCTGCGCCGCGGCGATGCGCTGGTGGTGCAGCCCGGCTCGGACGTGCTGGCGCAGCAGATCCGCCTGGCCGGGCATGTCGGGGCGCCGCTGGTCCGCGCCGCCGGCGGCCGGGGCCAGAGCCTGCGCGGGCTGCTGGCCGACCCGCGGCTGGTGAAGCCGGATCCCTACGTGCGGCTCGGCCTGGTCTGGCGGACCGATGCGCGGACCCGGGCCCGGCGGTTCATCCCCTTCGACCTCGGCCGCGTGCTGCAGGGCCAGGCGGACCTGCCGCTGGCGGAGGGGGACGAGGTGATCCTGCTCGGCCTCGGCGACGTGCTCTTCCTCGCCAGCCCGACCGTGCAGCAGGCGCTCCGCGGCGATGCGCCCCTGCCGGGGGCGCCGCAGCCCGCCCTGCCGGCGATCGCCGGCATGCCGGGGCAGGCGCTGGCCG
>NZ_JAUFPN010000170.1 GCF_030409335.1 Paeniroseomonas aquatica | reverse complement strand
AGCAAAACTGCCTAGCTATTTCTCGGTCGGGACACTAGCTCCGGGCTTCCTTTCCCATGATCTTCTCATAGACCTGCAGCACCGAGGTCGAATCCTGCCCGCCGAGCCCCATGGCGCGGCCCATCCGCATCAGGTTCAGCGCCTCCGGCGCCATCAGCCCCGGCAGCCCATGCTCGGCCGCGAGATCCACCGCCAGGCCGACGTCCTTGTAGGCAAGGTCGAGGGCGAAGCTGGCGTTGAAATTGCCCTTCAGCGCCCGGTTCGCCATGCCGCGGAAGGCGGCGCTGTCGCCCGAGCCGTTGGAGATGATGCCGGCCAGGATGCCCATGTCGATGCCCGCGAGGGCGCCGAGCATCAGCCCCTCCGCCGCTATGGCCATGTTGCAGAGGCCGAGCATGTTGTTGATCAGCTTGGCGACCGAACCGGAGCCCACCGGCCCGACATGCACCACCTGGCTGCTGAAGGAGGCGAGCAGGCCGCGGTTGGCCTCGACCGTCGCCGCCTCGCCGCCGACCATGATGACGATGCTGCCGTCGGTCGCCCGGATGACGCCGCCGGTGACCGGGCTGTCGAGGAAGCCGATGCCCTTGGCCGCCAGCTCCTCGGCCAGGCGGCGGACCACGGCGGGGGCGTTGGTGCTGAGGTCGATCAGCACCGTGCCGGCGCCGGCATGGGCCCCGATGACGGCCGCGACCGCTTCGACATGCTTCGGCGTCGGCAGCGAGGTGAGGATCACGTCGCACTCCGCCGCCAGGGCCTCCAGCCCGGTGCCGGCGGTGCCGCCGACCGCGGTGCAGGCCGCCATCGCCGCCGGATCGAGGTCGTAGACGACGACCTCGTGGTTCACGCCCTTGATGAGGTTGCGGCACATCGGACCGCCCATGTTACCGAGACCAATGAATCCGACCTTCATCGCCGCTTCCCCCGGGGTTCTTGCGGGGCCAGCCTAGGCGGCGGCCAAAAGCTTGTACAAATTCGCGCCCCGTCTCCGCTATGGCCAGCGTCGCGGCCAGGACGTACAGGACTCGCCATGCAAACCCGATATGCCGCCCTCGCCCTTGGCCTGCTCTCCCTCCTCGGCTGCGCCAACGAGACCACCATCCCGGAACCGGCCGCAGCCCGGGCCGGTGCCGCCGACGCACCCCGCCCGCAGGCGGCAGCGCGGCAGCCGGTCCTCGCCTTCGACGGGCAATGGGCCGGCACCATCGCCCTCAATCCGGACCGCACCCGCGAATGCCCGCGCCCACCCACGCAGGAGCGGCAGATCACGGTGACCCGGGGCCGGGCGACCTTCGTGCTGAACCCGACGACGCGGCAGACCCAGTCCGGCATCGTGGCGCAGGAAGGCGGGATCCGGATGGTCGATTCGCTCGACCGCAGCATCGCCACCACCGGGGTCTTCGCCGATGGGGTGTTCATCGGCGAATACCGCAACGGGCTGTGCAGCTATGCCGTCCGCATGACCAAGCGCAGCTGAGGGGCCGGCGGCGCGGTGACCTCGGCCGGGCCGCCGGCCCTAGCCCAGCTCGCGCAGCCTCCAGCCGCCGACGACGACCGCCAGCAGCAGCCCGGCCACCAGCAGCAGGGCCATCGATAGGCCGATGACCTGGGCGAGGATGCCGATCGCCGCCGGCCCGGCCAGCACGCCGGCATAGCCGAGGGTGGTCACCGCCGGGACCGCCAGGCTTTCCGGCATGGCCGTCTGCCGGCCGATCGCGGTAAACAGCACCGGCACGATGTTCGAGGCCCCGGCACCGACCAGCGCGAAGCCGAGCAGCCCGGCCTCCCAGGCCGGAACGGCGACCGCCAGGGCGAATCCGCCGGCGGCGAGCAGCCCGCCGGCGACCAGCACGCGCCGGGGGCCGAACCGCTGCACGATGCGGTCCCCGGTCAGCCGGCCGATGGTCATGGTGAGGGAGAAGGCGGCATAGCCGAGGCCGGCATAGGCCGGGTCGAGCCCCCGCCCCGCCGCGCCCTCCCCGGCCAGGAAGATGGCGCCCCAGTCCAGCACCGCGCCTTCCGCCAGGAAGGCGATGCAGCACAGCGCGCCGATGGCCAGCACCACCCCATGCGGCAAGGCGAAGGCGGGACCCTCGCTGCGGCTGCCCTGCGGCAGCAGATGCGGCGCCGCGACCGCCAGGGCGCCGAGTGCCAGGGCGGCCTCGGCGAGGGCGGCCAGCAGCGGCGCGGCGCCGGCCGCCAGCAGCGCGGCCATGCCCGCCGCGCCGGCCAGGCCGCCCAGGCTGAACAGGCCATGGAAGCCGGACATCAGCGGCCGGCCGCTGGCCCGCTCGACGATGATCGCCTGCATGTTCATGGCGACATCCACCGCGCCGATCCCGGCGCCGAAGACCAGCAGGACGGCCAGCAGCAGCCAGGGCTGCGCGACGACGGCAAGCAACGGCAGCGCCGCGCAGGCCAGCAGGCTACCCAGGATGATCACGAAACGGCACCCGAGGCGGGCCGCAGCGGCGCCCGCCAGCGGCATCGCCAGGATGGAGCCGATGCCGAGGCCGAGCAGCAGCAGCCCCAGCACCCCGTCCGAAACCTCCAGCCGGGCCTTGGCGAAGGGCACCAGCGGTGCCCAGCCGGCCATGATGCAGCCGGCGAGGAAGAAGGCGATGCGGGTGGCGCGCTGCTGCCGGCGCGGGGCCGAAGACACTAGCGAGGACCACTTTCAGGCGGTGGGGCGCGGTGCTCGATCCAGGCCGAGAGCCGCCGCAGCATGACATGGGCGAAGAGCACCAGGACGGTCAGCCCCAGCGCCATGCCGAACTCGTTCAGGCCGGCGGCGGTGCCGAGGGCGGCCACGGCCCAGAAGGTGGCGGCGGTCGAGAGGCCACGGACGGTGGTGCCGCGCCGCAAGATGACCCCGGCGCCGAGGAAGCCGACGCCGGTGGCGATGGCGCCCAGCGCCGCGCCCGGATTGCTGCCGCCATGCTCCACCGCGATGCGGGCGAAGACGCATGCCGCGGCGGCGACCACCGCGCAGGACCGCAGACCGCCGGGGTGGCGCCGCCATTCCCGCTCTGCGCCGACCAGCGCGCCGAGCAGGAAGGCGATGCCGACCGCCAGGGCATTGGCGGAGAAGTCGGGCAGCACCTGCTAGACGTTGAAGCGGAACAGCAGGACGTCGCCGTCCTTCACCAGGTATTCCTTGCCCTCGACCCGCATCCGGCCGGCTTCCTTGGCGCCCTGCTCGCCGCCGAGGGCCACGTAGTCGTCATAGGCGATGGTCTCGCAGGCGATGAAGCCGCGCTCGAAGTCGCCGTGGATGACGCCGGCGGCCTGCGGCGCCTTCATCCCGCGGGTGATGGTCCAGGCCCGCGTCTCCTTCGGGCCGACGGTGAAATAGGTCAGCAGGCCGAGCAGCGCGTAGCCGGCGCGGATGACGCGATCGAGGCCGGCATCCGGCAGGCCGAGGCTCTCGAGGAAGTCGCCGCGGTCGGCAGGCGGCATCTGGCTGATCTCGGCCTCGATCGCGGCGGAGACGACCACGGCCCGGGCGCCCTGCGCCGCGGCCATGGCGAAGACCCGCTCGGAGAAGGCGTTGCCGGTGCCGGCCGAGCCTTCCTCGACGTTGCAGACATAGAGCACCGGCTTGGTGGTCAGCAGCTGCAGGCGCTTGGCCGCTTCCTCCTCGCCCTTCGGCACCGCGGTGCGGGCGGGGCGGCCGGCCTGCAGCGCGGTGACGATCGGGTCGATCAGCACCAGCTGCGAGATCGCCTCCTTGTCGCCGTTCTTGGCCCGCTTCTGCAGGCCGATCTGGCGCTTCTCCAGGCCCTCGAGATCGGCCAGCATCAGCTCGGTCTCGACCGTCTCGGCATCCCGCACCGGGTCGACGCTGCCCTCGACATGGGTGACGTCGCCGTCCTCGAAGCAGCGGAGGACATGGACGATGGCGTCCACCTCCCGGATGTTCGCCAGGAACTGGTTGCCCAGGCCCTCGCCCTTCGAGGCGCCGCGCACAAGCCCGGCGATATCGACGAACTCCAGCGTGGTCGGGACGATCTTCTGGCTCTTGCCGATGCGCGCCAGCTCACCGAGGCGCGGGTCGGGCACGCCGACGCGGCCGACGTTCGGCTCGATGGTGCAGAAGGGATAATTCGCCGCCTGCGCCGCTGCCGTTTCGGTCAGCGCATTGAACAGCGTGGATTTGCCGACATTGGGCAGGCCGACGATGCCGCAGTTGAAACCCACGATACTCTCCTAGAGCGTGATCGCCTGAGGTGGACAGCCTAACGGGCGCGACCGAGCAATTCGGCCAGGGTCTGGGCGATGGTGGCGGCGGCGATGCGGGCCGCGCCGTCATCGGTGCCGCGCGCCAGGGCGGCGGCGCGGATCAGCGCCGCCAGCACGCCCGGCAGGGTGCCGCCGCGCCGGGCGGCGGCGGCGATGCGGTCGGCCAGCCCGGCGGGGTTGCCGCCGCCGCCGGTGATCTCGGCGGCATCCAGCAGCAGCGCCGCCTTCATCGCCGCCTCGCCGGCGGCGGCGAGCGCCACCCGCTGGCGCCGGATATCGGACAGCGGCCCGCCGTTGGGGTCGCCCGGGCTGATGGCGGCGGCCTGGCGCAGCGCGGCGGCCGTGGCGGCGAGCGCCTGGGCCTCGCGCACCATGGCCGCGGCCAGGGTGGCGGCGCCATTGGCGAAATCCTCGGCCCCCGGGCCGCCCATGCCGCCGCTGAAATCAGCCTCCTCGGGATCCATCGGCGGCTGCATCAGCGGGTCTCCTGGGTCAGGAAGGCGACGCGGGTCATGAACTCCTCCGGCTTGCCGCCGGCCAGCAGCGGCGCGGCATCGGCCACGGCGTCCACCAGCGGCTCCAGCCAGTCGTCCACCTTGGCGAAATTGCCCAGCACATGGCCGGTCACCCGGTCTTTGTGGCCGGGATGGCCGATGCCGAGGCGGACCCGCCAGAAGTCCGGCGAACCCAGCGCCCGCTGCATGTCTCGCAGGCCGTTGTGCCCGGCCGCGCCGCCGCCGCGCTTCACCCGCACCTTGCCGGGCGCCAGGTCGAGCTCGTCGTGGAAGGCGCAGATCTCGCCGGGCGGGATCTTGTGGAAGGCCGCGGCCGGCTGCACCGCCTCGCCGGAGCCGTTCATGTAGGTCAGCGGCTTCAGCGCCAGCACCTTGGTGCCGGCGATGCTGCCTTCGGCGATCAGGCCCTTGAACCGCTGCCGCCATGGCGAGAAGCCATGGCGGCGGGCGATCGCATCGAGCGCCATGAAGCCGATGTTGTGGCGGTGCCGCGCCTGGGACGGCTCGGGATTGCCCAGGCCGACCCAGAGCAGCATCGTCGTCTCGTCCGGTGTTGTGGACTACTTCTTCTTGGCGGGGGCCTTGGCGGCCGCGGCCGGCGCGGCAGCGGCCTTGCCGCCCTTGCCCTTGACGGGCGCCGGCTCGACCGGGGCGGCGACCACTGGGGCGATGTCCTCGACCACCGTCGGGGCGGCGACGGTCGCCACCACGAAGTCGCGGTCGATGACGGCCCGGGTGCCGAACTGGTCCTTCACCGCGGACCAGCGCAGGCTGTCGCCGATCTCGGCGGCGGCCAGGTCGATCTCGAAGGCCTCTGGCACCTGGTCGGGGTCGGCGAAGACCTCGATGTCGCGGCGGACGACGTTCAGCACGCCGCCGGTCTTGATGCCGGGGCAGGTGTCCTCGTTCAGGAAGCTGACGAGCACCTTCACGCGGATCTTCTGGCCGGCGGCGAGGCGCTGGAAGTCGACGTGGATCGGGCGGTCGCTGACCGGGTGGAACTGGATGTCGCGCATCAGGGTGCGCTCCGTCCCGCCACCCTTTACCGCGACCTCGTACAGGTGGCTCTGCCAGCCGCCCTTGTGCAGTTCCTTCATGATGTCGCGCGGGTCGAGGGCGATCAGCGTCGCCTCCTGCTTCGCGCCATAGATCACTGCGGGGACCAGGCCCCCTTTCCGAGTTGCGCGCGCCGCCCCCTTACCGGCCTGCTCACGCGACTCGGCCTCGATCCGAATGGTTTGGACCATGGTCGGTACTCCGTTTGCTAAGGACTATGAACCTGGCGACGCGCACCGACATGGGCGCAACGCCAAGCGCGCGGGCCTCCAGGGGTGCCCGCGTCGGTCCGGGAGTTAGCGGATCGGCGAAGGCCGTGCAACAGCGCGCCACCGCCGCCCGGAAGCGACGGGCGGCGCCTTGACCAAGCGGGTTCGCTAGCGGAGCGTTCCCCAATGGAAGCAATGCTCATCCTGCTGATTCTCGGCTTCTTCCTCGGCTGGGGGCTGGGGATCGCCGGTTACGTCCGGGCCGGCGGCCTGCAACGTCGGGTGGTGGCCCTGGAGGCGGCCTTGCGCGCCGGGGGCGTGCCGCTCGCGGAAGCTGCGCCGGCCCCGCCCTCGCCCTGGGCCCGGCCGGAGGAACCGGCGCCGGACAGGCCGGAGGCGATGCCGCCGGAGCCGGAGCCGGTCGCCGATCCCCTCCCCGCCCCGGCCCGGCGGCGGCCGGGGCTCGAGGAACTGCTGACCCTCCGCCTGGGTGTCTGGCTCGGGGCCGGGGCCCTGTTGCTGGCGGGCGTCTTCCTGGTGCGGACGGCGGTGGAGGAAGGCTGGCTGGGGCCGGAGGCACGCTGCGGCCTCGCCGCGCTGCTCGGGCTGGCGCTGGTGCTCGGCGCCGAATGGCTGCGGCGGCGGCCGGCGGCGGAGCGGCCCGGCCTCCCCTGGCCGGATCAGGCGCCGGCGGCGCTCGCGGCCGGCGGCGTCGCCATCCTGTTCGGCGCCGCCTATGCGACCGGGCCGATGTACGGGCTGGTGCCGCCGCTGCTGGGCATCGCCCTGCTGGCGCTGGCGGCCCTGGGCGGGATCGCCCTGGCCCTGGTCTTCGGCCCGGTGGTCGCTGCCATCGGCATCGCCGGCGCCTATGTCACCCCGGCCCTGGTCGAGACCCAGGATCCTTCCCTGCCCAGCCTGTTCCTCTATCTGCTGGCGGTGACGGCGGCGGCGCTGGTGGTGCTGCGGCAGGTCGGCGCTGCCTGGCTCGGCTGGTGCGCCACCATCGCCGCGGCGGGCTGGGTGGTCGCCGGCGGGATGATCGCGGCCAGCCCGGGCGAGTTGTGGTTCCCGGCGCTCTTCGCCCCGGCCGCGGCCGCGCTGCATGTCGTCCTGCTGCCGGGTGCGGCGCTCGAGAGCGGCCTCGGGCGCCGGCTCGCCTTCCTGCCCTTCGCGGTGCTGGCGGCGGCGGGGTTGGTTCTGGTGCCCGGCGCCAGCGGCCTGGCCCCGGCGGCGGGAGTGCTGCTGTTCTCGCCCATCGCCCTGGCGCGGGCGGCGCGGGAGCCGCGGCTGGTGCTGCTGCCCTGGGTCGCGGCGCTGGCCGGGCTGCTGCTGCTGCTCGGCTGGACCATCCCGGCCTGGCTGCCGCCGAATGAGGCGGTGACCATCGACGGCGTGGTGCAGGCGCTGCTGCCGATCCATCCCTGGCCGCCCGAGGCGCTGGTCCCCTTCCTCGGCTGTGCCGCGTTGCTGGCCGCGCTGCATGCGGCGGTGGGCATCTGGCAGGAGCGCCGTGCCCCCCACCCGCTGGCCTGGGCGGCGCTGCCGGCCGCGGTGCCGGTGCTGGTGCTGCTGGTGGCCTATGCCCGGGTGCGTGGCTTCGCCCTTGATGCCCGCTGGGCGCTGGCGGCGCTGGCGCTCGCCGCCGGGCTGGTCGGGCTGGCGGGCCTGGCGCAACGGGAGGCCGCGCCGCAACGTGCCGGCGCCCACGCCGCCGGCGCCATGGCGGCGCTGGCGCTGGGGGCGGCCATGGTGCTGTCCGACCAATGGCTGACCCTGGCCGTGGCGCTGTTCCTGCCGCCGCTGGCCTGGGTGGAAGGCCGCAGCGGCCTCACTCCCCTGCGCCATGTCGCCCTGGCGGTCGCCACCCTGGTGCTGGCGCGGCTGCTGCTGAACTGGAACATCGCGGATTACGCCTTCGGCAGCACGCCGCTGGCGAATGGCCTGCTGGCCGCCTATGGCGTGCCGGCGGCGAGCTTCGCCCTGGCGGCCTGGATGTTCCGCCGCCGCCGCGACGACCTGCTGGTCGCGGTGCTCGAAGCCGGGGCGCTGGTCTTCACCACCGCGCTGGTGGTGCTCGAGATCCGCCATGCCCTGACCGGTGGCGAGCCGATGCGGGCGGCAGGCTGGCCCTTCCGCGAGGCGGCGCTGCAGCTCACCGCCCTGGCGCTGCTCGCCGCCGTCACCCGATGGCTGGATGGGCGGGCCGGCGGCCGGCCGGTGCTGGCCTGGGGCTGGCGGCTGCTGCAGGGGCTGGTGGTGGCGATCGGCGCCGGGCTGGTGGTGGCCAATCCGGCGTTGGAGGCCGGCGTCGCGCTCTCGCCCTGGCCGATCCTCAACGAGCTGGCGCTGGCCTATGCGGTGCCGGCCGTGCTGGCCGCTCTGGCGGTGCGGGCGGCGGGCCCGCGCTGGTTCGGCAAGCTGCTGGCGCTTTATGCCCTGGCCGCCGGCTTCACCTGGGTGACGCTGGAGGTGCGGCACCATTTCCACCCCGCCGAGATGTCGCTCGACCTGGAGCCGATCGGCGGCTCGGAGCTCTATGCCTATAGCGGCGCCTGGCTGGCCTTCGGCGCGGCGCTGCTGGCGCTTGGCATCCGCCAGGGCGTGCCGGCGCTGCGGCTGGCGGCGCTGGCGGCGATCGGGCTGACGATCCTCAAGGCCTTCCTCGTCGACATGGCCGAGCTCGAGGGGCTGTGGCGGGTGCTCAGCTTCCTCGGGCTCGGCCTGGCGCTCATCGCGCTGGGCGCGGTCTACCGCCGTTTCGTGGTGGTCACTCCGGCGCCAGCGCCGCCGGCGTGACCTCCCAGATATTGCCGCCATCGGGGCCGCCGACCGGCGGCGCGCAGTAGATGGGCAGGGCATTCGGGGTGCGGACGTTCGGCTCGTGGCCGAAGGCCAGCCGCAGGGCGCGGAACAGCGCGCCATGCGCGACGATGAGCACCGGGCCGGGCAGCGCCGTGGCCCGGTTCACCGCGGCGACGGCCCGGGCGACCAGCCCGGCGAAGGTCTCGGCGCCGGCCGGGGTGTAGTGGCCGGCGATCCAGTCGTCGTACCAGTCCCCCATCGGCAGGCCTTCCTGCTCGCCGAAGGAGACCTCCTGCAGCTCCTCGTCGAAGCCGACCGGCAGGCCGAGCGCCGCCGCCGCCACCTCCGCCGTCACCCGCGCACGGATGAGCGGGGAGGCGACGATGGTGGCGATGGGGCCGAGGCCGAGCAGGGTCTGCGCCGCCCGCTTCGCCTGCGCCTGGCCGATGCCGTTCAGCGCGATGTCGCTGCGGCCCTGGGACAGGCCCTGGGCGTTCCAGTCCGTCTCGCCGTGGCGGAGGAACCAGAAGGGAATGCGGTTCAGCTGCTCTGCCACGACGGCCATCCTCAGCTCAGGCCTTCGGCCGCGAGCGTCCGCTGCACCGCGGGCCGGGCCTTCATCCGGGCGTAATGCGCGGCGACATTCGGCGGCAGCTCGTTGCCCAGCCGGCCGTTCCACCAGAAGGAGACATAGAACAGCGCGCTATCGGCGAAGGAGAATTCGCCGAGCAGGTAGTCCTTGCCCTCCAGCGCCGCGTCGAAGACCCCGAGGCCCTTCTTGAAGATCTCCTCGCCCTTCGCCTTCACCGCCGCGTGGTCGGCCTCGTTCGGAGCGAAATTGGCCGGGCGGAAGATCCGGGAGAAGCCCTGCATATGCAGCGTGGCCACCGCGAAATCGGTGTACTCCAGGGCCTTGGCCAGCTTGTCGGCACCGGCCGGAAGCAGCTTGGCCTCGGGGAAGCTGCTGGCAAGCCAGAGCGCGATCGCCGGGTATTCGGTGACGACGCCGCCGTCGTCCTTCACCAGGGTCGGCACCTTGGACTTCGGGTTGATCTGGGTGAATTCCGGCTTGAACTGGGCACCCTCGCGGATGTTCAGCGCCACCGGCTCATAGGGCTTGCCGATTTCTTCCAGCAGGACATGAATGCCGATGGAACAGGCGCCGGGCGCATAGAACAGCTTCATGGGAGGCCTCCTCGGATTGCGGCGGCAGACTCACCGAGGCAGCCGCCGCGGGCAAGGGGGGAAATCCCGCCGGTTACGGCCGGGCCAGGGGCGCATGTCTGGGGGGCGCATGGCTGGAATGCCGGTGCGGCCGATAGCCTATGAAGATGTATTTCGTTAGAGTGAGTCCATACGAAACAATGATGCGGAATTCAGCGCCATGGCGTCCATGAACGAACCCACCATCGGCTTCACCCAGACCCGGACGCCGCAGCGCCGACCCGAGGACTCGACCCTGTCCTTCGGCAAGGTCCTGACCGACCACATGTTCATGATGAACTACGAGGAAGGCCGCGGCTGGCACGACCCCCGCGTCGTCCCCTATGCCCCGCTGACGCTCGACCCCGCCACCTCCGTCCTGCACTACGGCCAGGCGGTGTTCGACGGGCTGAAGGCCTTCCGCGGCGGGGACGGGACCATCCGGCTGTTCCGCGCCCAGCGCCATGCCGAACGGCTGAACCGCTCCTGCGCCGCGCTCTGCATCCCCACCATGGACGCGAACCTCATCCGCCGCTCCTTCGAGGCGATCGTCTCGGCCGACCATGCCTGGGTGCCCTCGAGCCCCGGCACCTCGCTCTATATCCGCCCGACCGTCATCGCGACGGAGGTCCAGCTCGGCGTCCATCCGGCGCACAGCTATACCTATTTCGTCATCTGCTCCCCGGTCGGCTCCTACTACAAGGAAGGGGTGAAGCCGGTCCGCATCCTGGCGACGGACAAGTACGTCCGCGCGGTGCAGGGCGGGCTGGGGGAGGCCAAGACGGCGGCCAATTACGCCGCCTCGCTGGCGGCGCAGCAGGATGCGGAGCGCCAGGGCTATACCCAGGTGCTCTGGCTCGACGGCATCGAGCGGCGCTTCGTCGACGAGGTCGGCACCATGAACATCATGCTGCGGATCGGCGACGAGGTGATCACCCCGCCGCTGGCCGGCACCATCCTCGATGGCGTGACGCGCAACTCGGCGCTGACCCTGATGCGCGACTGGGGCCTGAAGGTCTCCGAGCGGAAGATCGCCATCGAGGAGGTCATGCAGGCCGGCCGCGACGGCACCCTGGCCGAGATGTGGGGCACCGGCACCGCCGCGGTGGTCTCCCCGGTCGGCGAGCTCGGCTACAAGGGCGAGACCATCCGCATCGGCGGCGGCCAGACCGGCCCGGTGACGCAGCGGCTCTACGACGCGATCGTCGCGCTGCAATACGGCCGTGCCCCGGACCCACATGGCTGGATGAGCACCGTGCCGGTGCCCGTCGCCGCCTGAAGCCTGACGGCAGGCCCGCGCCAGGCGGGCCTGCCGGCCCTCAGTTGAACAGCGAGGAGACCGAGCTTTCCTCGGAGATCCGTCGCATCGCCTCGGCGAGCAGCGGGGCGATGGTCACCTGGCGGATGTTGGAGGAAACCCGCACCGCCTCCGTCGCCAGGATGCTGTCGGTCACCGTCATGTTCTCAATCGGCGAGGCGCCGACGCGGGCCACCGCGCCGCCCGAGAAGACGCCATGGGTGACATAGACGGAGACGCCGCTGGCGCCGTTCTTGATCAGCGCCTCGGCCGCATTCACCAGGGTGCCGCCGGAATCGACGATGTCATCCACCAGGATGCAGTGCCGGCCCTCCACCTCGCCGATCACGTTCATCACCTCCGAGACGCCGGCCCGCGGCCGCCGCTTGTCGATGATGGCGAGATCGGTGTGCAGCCGGGACGCCATGGCCCGGGCCCGCACCACGCCGCCGACATCGGGCGAGACCACCATCAGGTCGCGGCCCTTGTAGCGCTCCATGATGTCGCGGGAGAACAGCGGGGCAGAGAACAGGTTGTCCACCGGAATGTCGAAGAAGCCCTGGATCTGCGCGGCATGCAGATCCATGGTCAGCACCCGGTTGGCCCCGGCCGTGGTGATGATGTTGGCCACCAGCTTGGCCGAGATCGGGGTCCGCGAGCCCGACTTCCGGTCCTGCCGGGCATAGCCGAAATAGGGGATGACCGCGGTCACCCGCCGGGCGCTGGCGCGGCGCAGCGCATCGAGCGTGATGAGCAATTCCATCAGGTTGTCGTTGGCCGGGTAGCTCGTGGACTGGATCACGAAGACATCCTCGCCGCGGACGTTCTCGTCGATCTCGACGAAGACCTCCATGTCGGCGAAGCGCCGGACGGAGGCGCTGGTGAGCGGCAGGCCGAGGGAGGCGGCGACCGCCTCGGCCAGGGGGCGGTTGCTGTTGCAGGCGACGATCTTCATCCGGCCGGACCCTTGATGTGACACGAGGCGTGTCTGTGCGCGACCCGAACGCCGCCGAAGCCCGCATTCCGCATGGCCGGGCGGAAATATCAAGGTGATGGAGGCCTGTAAATCGCCGGGACCCCGCGGCTGTGACATGGCAGCGCCGCGGCCGGGGCCCTGGTGGGTGCCGCTGGCCGCCGATTTCCATGCCCGCCTTAACCGGACCGAAATCCGCATGCGGCAGTTTCTGCCCCGTTAGCAAAACGCTGGCCGGGAGATAGGTGATGCGGCGGCCTGGTATGGCGGTGCGGCGGTTGAAGGCGCGGTTGGCGGCATGGGCGGGCTGATCGCTGGCCTCAGGACGCTGGGCCCGGTCCGGTTGCTGGCGCTGGCCGCGGTCGGGCTGGGTATCCTGGGCCTGCTGGCTGCCATGGCCTTCCGGGCCGGCGACCCGCCGATGAGCCCGCTCTTCGGCGAGCTCGAACCCCGCGACGCGGCCGCTGTCGTCGCCGCCCTGGAGCGCCAGCGGGTCCCCTTCCGCCTGGCCGGCGGCGGGACCCAGGTGCTGGCCCCCACGGATCAGGTGGCCCGGCTCCGGCTGCTGCTGGCCCGGGACGGGCTGCCGGCCGGCGGCGGGGTCGGCTGGGAAATCTTCGACCGCGGCGAAAGCCTCACCACCAGCCCCTTCCAGCAGGACGTGAACCGGCTGCGGGCGCTGGAGGGCGAACTGGCCCGGACCATCCGCGGCCTGGCCGGGGTCCGCTCCGCCCGGGTGCATCTCGTGCTGCCCCGCCGGGAAGCCTTCTCCCGGGAGAGGGCGGAAGCCCAGGCGAGCGTCGTCCTCGCCATGCAGGGCGCCCAACGGCTGGACCGCGACGGCGTGCAGGCGGTGCTGCACCTGGTCGCCACGGCGGTGCCGGGGCTGAAGCCGCAGAGCATCTCCATCGTCGACAGCCGCGGCGAACTGCTGGCCCGCGGCGGCCAAGCGCTCACCGGCCCGGCCCAAGCCCTCAGCCAGGAGGAGCTGCGCCGGGCCCAGGAGCTGCGCACCGGGCGCGCGGTCGAGGAATTGCTGGAACGCACCCTGGGCCCCGGCCGGGTCCGCGCCGAAGCCAGCATCGAAATGGATTTCGAGCGGGTCGAAACCCGCGAGGAGCGCTTCGACCCGGAGAACCAGGTCGCCCGCAGTACCCAGAGCGTGACCGAGCAGAGCCGCGGCGCCGAGCCCCCGCCCACCTCCGTCGCCACCAACCTACCGGGCCAGGAGACTCCCCCGGCGGGGGCCGGCAGCTCCGAGAACCGGCAGGAAGAGACCACCAATTTCGAGATCGGCCGGACCAGCCGCAACGTCGTGCGGGACCATCCCATGATCCGCCGCCTGTCCGTCGCCGTGCTGGTGGACGGCGTCGCCGAGCCCCCGGCCGCCTGGCGGGAACGCACGCCGGAGGAGCTGGCGCGGATCGCCGCCCTGGTGCGCAGCGCCATCGGCTTCGACGAGCGCCGTGGCGACAAGGTCGAGGTCGTGTCCATGCGCTTCGTCGAGGAGGCCCAGGCCCCGTCCGACGCCGCCGGCTTCCTCGGCCTGCCCATCACCCCGGCGCTGGCGACGCGGCTGATCGAAAGCGGGCTGCTGGCGCTGGTGGCCCTGGTCGCCATCCTGCTGCTCGGCCGCCCGATGGTCGGGCGCTTCACCGCCGTGCTGACGCCGCAGGGCAGCCAGGCCGTGGCCGCCGGTGCCGCGGCCCTCGGCGGGCCGCAGGGGGTGCCGGCCACCCTGCCCGATGGCTCCCCTGCCCCGCCGGGCGAGGCGGGCGGCGCCGAGGACCAGGCGCAGCTCGCTCCGGCCGAGAGCATGGTCGACCTGGCGCATGTCCAGGGCCAGCTCCGTGCCTCGGCGATCAACAACCTTGTGAAATTGGTGGAACAGCATCCGGATGAGGCGCTGACCGTCCTGCGCCGTTGGCTGGCACCGGAGGGGGCGAGCTGATGGCGAGCGGCCTGTTGACCGGACCCCAGAAGGCGGCGGCCTTGCTGCTGGCCATCGGCGAGGAACATGCCGCCGGCCTCTTCGCCCGGATGCATGAGGATGAGATCCGCGACCTCTCGGTGGCCATGGCGACGCTCGGCACCGTCCCCGCCAACGCAATCGAGGATGTCTGCAAGGATTTCAGCGAGCAGCTCGGCCAGGCCGGCTCGCTGACCGGCAGTTTCGAGAGCACCGAACGGCTGCTGCTGAAGACCCTGTCGCCCGACCGCGTCGCCCTGATCATGGAGGAGATCCGCGGCCCGGCCGGCCGCACCATGTGGGACAAGCTGGGCAACGTGAACGAGGCGGTGCTCGCCAACTACCTCAAGAACGAATACCCGCAGACCGTCGCCGTGGTGCTCACCAAGGTCCGCGCCGACCATGCCGCCCGCGTGCTGTCGCTGCTGCCGGAAGGCTTCGCCATGGAGGTGGTGATGCGCATGCTGCGGATGGAGACGGTGCAGAAAGAAGCGCTCGAGGGCGTCGAGCGCACCCTGAAGATGGAATTCATGTCGAACCTCGCCCGCGCCGCGCGGCGCGACGCGCATGAGATGATGGCCGAGATCTTCAACAACCTCGACCGGGCCGCCGAGAGCCGCATCCTCGCCGCCCTCGAGGAGCGCAACCGCGACAGCGCCGAGCGCATCCGCGGATTGATGTTCACCTTCGAGGACCTGCAGCGGGTCGACGGCGCCGGGCTGCAGACCCTGCTGCGCTCGGTCGAGAAGGACAAGCTGGCGCTGGCGCTGAAGGGTGCCTCGGAGACCCTGCGCGAGCTGTTCATGAAGAACCTCACGGAACGCGCCGCCAAGCTGCTGCGGGACGACATCGCCGGGCTCGGCCCGGTGCGGCTGCGCGACGTGGACGAGGCGCAGGCGATGATCGTCGCGGTCGCCAAGGACATGTCGGCGGCCGGCACCATCACGCTGCAGGACGGGCGTGACGAGGAGATGGTGCCATGAGTTCCGGCTTCGAGCCGGTCCTGGTGCTGCAGCGGCCGCGGCCCGGCGCGCCGTCCAGCGCCCGCTTCACCGTGCCGGACCTGGATGCGCCGCCCCCCGAGGCGCCGGACCCGGCCGCCCTCGCCGCCGCCGAGGCCGCCTCTGCCGCCGCGGCCCAGTCCGCGCTGCTCGCCGCCGAGCATGACCGTGGCTTCGCGGCCGGCGAGCTGGCCGGCCAGGCTGCGGCGGCCGCCAGCCAGGCCGCGACGCTGGCCACCGCGCTCACCGCCATCGGCGCCGCGCTGGCGCAGGCCGGCGAAGCGGCGGCGCAGGCGGCGGAAGAAGCCGCCGGCGCGCTCGCCGGATTGCTGCTTGCGGCGCTGGACGCCGCCCTGCCCGCCGCCGCCGCCCGGCTGGCGCCGGAGTCCGCGGCGCTGCTCGCGGCCCATCTGGCGCCGCTGCTGGCGGACTCGGTCGCCGTCACCCTGCATGTGCCGCCCGGCTGCGCGGCCGCGGCGGCAGCCCGCATCGGCGACCCGCGGCTGGAGGTGCTGGAAGACCCGGCCCTGCCCGCGGGCGCGGCCCGCGCCAGCTGGCGTGGCGGGGCGGCGGGCTTCTCGCCCGTGGCGCAGCGCCAGGCGGTGGCGGCGCTGCTCGAGAGCTACGGACTGCAAACCCCGACCAAGGAGATCTGATCATGGCCGAGCCCGGCGGCTTCGAGACTTTGGGCCCGACGGAGGCGACGGCGCCGCGCCCCGCCGCCCCCTCCGGCCGCGACCTGGAGGCGGTCTACGACATCCCGGTGCAGGTCAGCGCGGTGCTCGGCCGGGCGACCATGCAGGTCTCCCAGCTGCTCAAGCTCGGCCGCGGCGCGGTGGTCGAGCTCGACCGCAAGCTGGGCGAGGCGGTCGACATCTACGTCAACAACCGCCTGGTCGCGCGCGGCGAGGTGGTGATGGTCGAGGACAACCGGCTCGGGGTGACCATGACCGAAATCGTGAAGGGCGACAGGGGGATCTAGCGCATGGCACGGGTCCTCATCATCGGCGCGCTGGATGCGGAGCTGGGGCAGGCGGCGCGCATCGCCACGGCGCGCGGCGCGCGCCTGACCCAGGCCGACGGCGTGGCCTCCGGCCTGGCCCGGATGCGGGCGGACGGCGCCGATCTCGTCCTGTGCGACGTCAGTTATGACATCGGCTGGCTGGTCGAGCAGCTGGCGGCCGAACGCATCGCCTGCCCGGTGATCGCCTGCGGCCGCAACCCCGATCCCGCCGCGGTGGTGCGCGCCATCCGCGCCGGGGCCAAGGAATTCCTTCCCCTGCCGCCGGATGCGGACCTCATCGCGGCCATGCTGACCGCCGCCGCCGGCGATGCCGAGGCGCCGGTCACCCGCGATGCGGCGATGGTGGCGCTGCTGGCCCGGGCGACGCAGCTCGCCACCGCCCAGGCCAGCGTGCTGATCACCGGCGAGAGCGGCACCGGCAAGGAGGTGCTGGCGCGGCACATCCATCGCAGCAGCCGCCGCTCCGGCGGCCCCTTCGTCGCGCTGAACTGCGCCGCCCTGCCGGAAGCGCTGCTGGAATCCGAATTGTTCGGGCATGAGAAGGGTGCCTTCAGCGGCGCCGTCGCGGCCCGCCGCGGCAAGTTCGAGCAGGCCGACGGCGGCACGCTGCTGCTCGACGAGATCGGCGAGATGGATCTGCGCCTGCAGGCCAAGATCCTGCGCGTCATCCAGGAACGCGAGGTGGACCGGCTGGGCGGCGGCGCGCCGACCAAGGTGGACGTACGGCTGCTGGCCGCGACCAACCGGGACCTCGCCGCCGAGGTGCAGGCCGGGCGGTTCCGCGCCGACCTGTACTTCCGGCTGAACGTCGTCGCCCTGCATATCCCGCCGCTGCGCGAGCGGCCGCTGGACATCAGCGCCCTTGCCGCACATTTCGCCGACCGCTTCGCCGAGGCCAATGGCCTGCCCCGGCGCGCGGTGACACCGGCGGCGGAGGCCCTGTTGCTGGCGCATCCCTGGCCCGGCAATGTCCGGGAGCTGGAGAACGCGCTGCACCGGGCCGTGCTGCTGGCCCGCGGCGGCAGCATCGGGCCGGAGGCGATCGAGCTGGCCCGGCTGCCGCCACCACCGCCGGAGGCCGCGAGCGCCGCTGCGCCGGCGCCCGCCGCAATCCCGGCCCCGCCTGCCCGCAGCGTCAGCGGCCTGGTCGGCCGCAAGGTCGAGGAGGTGGAGCGCGACCTGATCCTCGAGACGCTGACCCATTGCCTGGGCAACCGCACCCGGGCGGCCGAGATCCTCGGCATCTCCATCCGCACGCTGAGGAACAAGCTGCACGAGTACCGCGCCCAGGGCATGCCGGTCCCGGCGGTGCATGCGGCCGGCTATCCCGGCACCTCCTGGCCGGCGGAAGCCTGAGGCATGGGCGGCATCGCGGTCCCCGGCTGGCTGCGGCGGCTGCAGCCGGGCGGCGACGTCACCCTCGCGGTCGGCGT
Source organism: Paeniroseomonas aquatica (assembly GCF_030409335.1). GTDB lineage: Bacteria > Pseudomonadota > Alphaproteobacteria > Acetobacterales > Acetobacteraceae > Belnapia > Belnapia aquatica. Next base: position 89,279 of record NZ_JAUFPN010000170.1, on the reverse strand, counting down.
CGGCGTGCTGCTGGCGGTGCTGGTGGTGCCGCTGCCGACCCTGCTGCTCGATGCCGGCCTGGCCCTGTCGATCACCCTCGCCGTGCTGGTGCTGATGGTGGCGCTGTTCCTACGCACGCCGCTCGACTTCACCGCCTTCCCGCAGCTGCTGCTGCTGACCACCCTGCTGCGCCTCGCGCTGAACGTCGCCACCACCCGCACCATCCTCAGCCATGGGCATGAGGGACCGGAATCGGCCGGCCAGGTGGTCGCGGCCTTCGGCGGCTTCCTGATGGGCGGCGACGTGATGGTCGGGATGATCGTCTTCGCCATCCTGCTCATCGTCAATTTCATGGTCGTCACCAAGGGCTCCGGCCGCATCGCCGAGGTCGCCGCCCGCTTCAGCCTGGATGCCATGCCGGGCAAGCAGATGGCGATCGACGCCGACCTCTCGGCCGGCATCATCGATGAGGCGGAGGCGCGCCGGCGCCGCAGCGAGCTGGAACAGGAAAGCGCCTTCCATGGCGCCATGGACGGCGCGGCGAAATTCGTCCGCGGCGATGCCATCGCCGGGCTGATCGTCACCGTGGTGAACCTGCTCGGCGGCCTCGCCATCGGCGTGCTGCGGCATGGGATGCCGGTCGGCGAGGCGGCCACCACCTTCGCCACGCTGACGGTGGGCGATGGGCTCATCAGCCAGATCCCGGCGCTGCTGATCTCGGTCGCCGCCGGCATCGTGGTCACCAAGGGCTCCGGGCGGGAGCGTGCCGACGAGATGATGAGCCGCCAGCTCGGCGGCGGCTGGAAGCCCATGGCGCTGGCCTCGGGCGTGGCCGGGCTGATGGCGCTGATGCCGGGGATGCCGCTGCTCCCCTTCGTCGCCCTGGCGGCCGGTGGCGGCGCCCTGGCCTGGACCAGGCGCGCCGCCGATGCCGCCGCGGCCGAAGCGCCGCCGCCGGCCCCGCCGCCGCCCGGCGAGCCCCCGGTCGCGGAGGCGCTGCGGCTCGACCTGCTGCGGCTGGAACTGGGCTATGGGCTGCTGGCACTCGCCGCCGGCGACGCCCCCCGGCTGACCGAGCAGATCCGCGCGCTCCGCCGCTCCATGGCCAGCGAGATGGGCTTCGTCCTGCCCAGCGTCCGCATCCAGGACAACCTGGAACTGCCGCCCGACCACTACATCCTGCGGGTGAAGGAGATCGAGGCGGCGCGCGGCCGGCTGCGGCCGCCGCTGCACCTAGCCATCGACCCCTCCGGCCAGGTGCCCGCCATGGCCGGGGAACGCACGACCGAGCCCACCTTCGGCCTGCCCGCCCTCTGGATCGAGGAAGCGCTGCGCGACGAGGCCCTGGCACGGGGCTGCACCGTGGTCGATTGCGCCGGCGTGCTGGCGACGCATCTGACCGAGACGGTCCGGGAGAACATGGCCGAGCTGCTCTCCTTCGCCGAGACCCAGAAGCTGCTGGATGAACTCCCCAAGGAGCACCAGAAGCTGATCGCCGACGTCATCCCCTCGCAGATTGGCGTCGGCGCGCTGCAGCGGGTGCTGCAGGCGCTGCTGGCGGAACGCGTCTCGATCCGCGACCTGCCGACCATCCTCGAGGGCGTGCAGGAGGCGACGGCGGGCGGCGCCCGCGGGATGTCCACCATCCTCACCGTGGTGCGCGGCCGGCTGGCGCGGCAGCTCTCGGATGCGGCACGCGGGCCGCAGGGCTACGTGCCGCTGATCGCCCTGTCGCCCGACTGGGAACTGGCCTTCGCCGAGAGCCTGGCCGGCCCGCCGGAGGAGCGCCAGCTCGCCATGGCCCCCTCCCGCCTGCAGGAGTTCATGCAGCGGGTGCGGGAGGTCTTCGATGCCGCCGCCGCCGCCGGGGAAACGCCGGTGCTGGTCTGCTCGGCCGGCATCCGCGGCCATGTGCGGGCGATCGTCGAGCGGTTCCGGCCCTCGACCACCGTGCTGAGCCAGGGCGAGATCCATCCGCGGAGCCGCATCCGCACCGTGGGCAGCCTGTGAAGGACCGCCGATGCGCCTGAGGCTGTTCCGCGCCGCCGGCATGGCGGAAGCCATGGCCCAGCTCCGGGCCGCATTGGGCCCCGATGCGGTGATCCTCGACAGCAGGCGGATCCCGGGCGGCGGCGTCGAGGTGACGGCAGCGCTGGACCGCGATCCGGCGCCGCCCGAACAGCCCGCGGCCGAGCCGCCCGGTGCGCCGGAGGCGGATGAGCTGTGGCTCATCCCACCGCGCCCGCCCGCTCGGCCCCTGCCCGATCCGCCGACGTCGCCGGCGCCGGCGCCCAGATGGAGGCGGCACAACCTGCCGCGGGCGCTTGCCGCGAGGCTTGGCCCCGCCCCGCTGGCCGAGGGCCTCGCCGCCGCCCTCGGCTTCGCGCCGCTGCCGGATGGGCTGGACCGGCCGGTGCTGCTGGCCGGGCCGCCCGGTGCCGGCAAGACGCTGAGCTGCGCCAAGCTGGCCACCCGGGGCGTACTGGCCGGCGCCGCGCCCCTCGTGGTCACCACCGACAACGCCCGGGCCGGCGCCCCGGAGCAGCTGGCCGCCTTCACCCGGCTGCTGGGCCTCACCCTGGCGGTGGCGCCGGAGCCCACCGTGCTCGCCCGGGCGATGGCCCGGCGGCAGCCGGGCCAGCCGACCTGGATCGACACTGCCGGCTGCGACCCCTTCGATGCCGCCCAGGCCTCCCGGCTGCGGGCCCTGGCGCAGGCTGCGGAGGCCGCGATCGTCGTTGTGCTGCCGGCCGGGCTGGACCCGGATGAGGCGGGCGAGATGGCGGCGGCCTTCGTGGCGCTCGGGGCGCGCCATCTGCTGCCGACCCGGCTGGACGGCGCCCGGCGGCTCGGCGGCGTCCTGGCGGCCGCGGCGGCCGGGCTTGCCCTGGCCGAGGCAGGCACCGGTCCCGGCGCCGCCGATGGGTTGACCCCGATCGACGCGACCTGGCTGGCGCGCCGCCTGCAATCCCCCTTCGCTGCGGAGCCTCTCGCATGAGCATGCCGTCCCCCGGCCGGATCATCGCCGTCGCCTCCGGCAAGGGCGGCGTCGGGAAGACCTGGCTGGCCATCACCCTGGCCCATGCGCTGGCCCAGGACCTGGCACCGGCGGGCCGGGTGCTGCTGGTGGATGCCGATTTCGGCCTCGCCAACGTGGACGTTCAGCTCGGGCTCGATCCGGCCCAGGACCTGGGCGCCGTGCTGGCCGGGCGGGTGGCCCTGCCGGCGGCGGCACAGCGGCATCCGGCAGGCTTCGACCTGCTGCCCGGCCGCTCCGGCTGCGGGTCCCTCGCCGGGCTCGGGCCGGTGGCGCTGACCCGGCTGCCCGACCTGCTGCGGGAGGCGGCGGCCCTCTGGCAGGTGGTGCTGCTCGACCTCGGGGCCGGGCTGGAGCCGGCGGTGCGGCAGCTGGCGGCCGTGGCGGATACCCTGCTGGTGGTCGCCACCGCGGAGCCGACCAGCCTGACCGATGCCTATGCGGTGCTGAAGCTGCACCGGCGGGACCGGCCGGGCGGGGATGCGCGGGTGGTGGTGAACATGGCCCCGGACCGGGCGCAGGGGGAGCGCACCTGGCGCAGCCTCGATACCGCCTGCACCCGCTTCCTCGGCACCGGCGTGCCGCTGGCCGGCATCATCCGGCGCGATGCCAAGGTGCCGGAGGCGATCCGGCGGCAGACCCCGCTGCTGACCCGCCACGCCGGCAGCGCCGCGGCGCTGGACGTTACCACCCTGGCGCGGCAGCTTGGCCTGTGAATTCGGGTGAAGGGGCCTGGGCCGCCTTCACCCCAGCGTGTCCATTGCGGCGCAGCATTGCAGCCAGAGGATGTTTAATGCTTGTGTTGGAACCGGCCCGGTGTTTCGGAGTCCACCCCACCCTGCACCCGTGCTTCCGGAGCATCCGATGACCTTCCGCCAGACCCTCCTCGCCACCGCGCTCCTGGCCGCCGCAGCATTCCCCGCGACCGGCAGCGCCCAGCCGGTGTCCGGGCTGTATCTCGGCGCCGGTGCCGGCATCAACAACTGGAAGGACAATTCCAGCCGCGGGATTTCCATCCACGACAATGACATCGGCTTCGCCGGGGTCGGGTCGCTGGGATGGGGCTTCGGCAATGGCTTCCGGGCCGAGGTGGAAGGCAATTACCGCAATCACGAGATCCGGACGCTGGTGCTGCCGAACCGGCTGCTCGGCCATTCCGGCTATGTCGAGCGCTACGGCGTGATGGCGAACGCGTTGTTCGACTTCGACCTCAGCAGCTTCGGCATCGCACCCGCGGTCTACATGCCTTATCTCGGCGGCGGTGCCGGCTATGCCTGGACCGATGTCAGCAAGGCCCGGCTGCAGGGCGCCGGCACCAGCACCTACGCGGTCGACGACACTGCCGGGTCCTTCGCCTACCAGGCGATCGTCGGCGGCGCCTTCGGCTTGGCCCCAGGCCTCGCCATGACCGTGGAGTACCGGTACTTCAACGTGCTCTCGCCGAGCCTCGAGATCAGCCGCACCAGCGGCCCGGCCCAGGCCAACGTGCCGGGCAAGTGGAAGCCGGAGGGCGAGAACCACAGCCTGCTGCTCGGCCTGCGCTACGCCTTCAACCCGCCGGCGCCACCCCCGGCGGTGGCCGAGGCGCCGGTGGCCCCGCCGCCGCCGACGGTCGCCCGCAGCTACCTGGTCTTCTTCGACTGGGACAGGGCCGAGCTGACCGAACGGGCCCGGCAGATCATCGCCGAGGCCGCCGGCAATGCCCGGCGCCTGGCCGCGACCCGCATCGATGTGGCCGGCCACGCCGACCGCTCCGGCACCCCCGCCTACAACCAGCGCCTGTCGGAACGCCGCGCCCAGGTGGTGGCCTCCGAGCTGGAGCGGCAGGGCGTGCAGCGCAGCGAGATCGGCATCACCGCCTTCGGCGAGAGCCGGCCGCTGGTGCCGACCGCCGACGGCGTGCGCGAACCGCAGAACCGCCGGGTCGAGATCGTCGTGCGCTGAGGCCAGGCGGCGGCGCCGTCATCGGGCCCGGGGGAGCGATCCCCCGGGCTTTTCCGTGTCCGGCGTGGCGCCTGCCCAGGGCCGGCGAAACATCTGGCGCTCGGCGGCGGTTTACGCTGAAACCGTCCGGGGGGTGCAGCCTCGCCCCGGCACAACAACACGCCACCCCTGGGAAACGTCCATGCTCCAGCGCCGCCACCTGCTCGCCCTCCCGTTGCTGGCCACGCCCGCGCTGCTGCGGCCGAGCGCCGCCCGGGCCCAGGAGGTGACGCTGCGGCTGCACCATTTCCTGCCGGCGGTGTCCAACGTGCATCGCTTCTTCCTACAGCCCTGGGCGCAGAAGGTCGCGGCCGAGAGCAACAACCGCATCCGCATCCAGATCTTCCCGGCGATGCAGCTGGGCGGTGCCCCGCCGCAGCTCTTCGACCAGGCGCGCGACGGCGTGGCCGACATCATCTGGACCCTGCCCGGCAGCACCCCCGGCCGCTTCCCCCGCATCGAGGTCTTCGAGCTGCCCTTCGTCGCCCACAAGCGCGCCGCGGTGAACGTGCAGGCGGTGCAGACGCTGGTCGAGCGGCGCATGCAGGAGGAGTTCAAGGACGTCCACCTCATCACCGCCTGGGGCCATGACGCCGGGGTGATCCATTCGCGCCGCGAGGTCCGCCGGATGGAGGACATGGCCGGCCTCAAGCTGCGCTTCCCGACCCGGCAGACCGGGGAGGCGCTGAAGGCGCTCGGCGCCGCGCCGGTCGGCATGCCGGTGCCGCAGGTGCCGGAAGCGCTGAGCCAGGGCGTGATCGACGGCGCGGTGGTCCCCTGGGAGGTGGTGCCCAGCATCCGCCTGCATGAGATGGTGAAGAACCACACCGAGATCGCCGGCTCCCCCACGCTCTACGTCGCCACCTTCATCCTCGCCATGAACCCGGCGAAATACGCGGCCCTGCCGGCCGACCTCCGCGCGGTGATCGATGCCAACAGCGGCCAGGCCGCGGCGCGGATGGCCGCCCGCCCCTGGGACGAGGAAGGCCCCAAGGCCGAGGAGATGGTCCGCCGCCGTGGCAACCAGATCGTCGAGCTGCCGGAGGAGGAGCGGAACCGCTGGCAGCGGCAGACCGCGCCGGTGGTCGACACCTGGATCGCCGCCATGAAGGACCGCGGCATCGACGGCGGCGGGCTGCTCGAGGAAGCCCGGGCGCTGGTCGCCCAGTACGGCCAGGGCGTGAGCTGAGCCCAGCATGGCCGACCAGCCGCTGCCGCCACGTGGCGCCATCGCCGCCGCGGCCACCGCGCTCGCCTATGCCGGCGGCGCCGTGCTGCTCGCCACCGCCCTGCTGACCACCGTCAGCGTGGTCCTGCGCTGGCTCACCCGCCAGCCGGTGCCGGGGGATTTCGAGTTGGTTTCGCTCGGCTCCGGCCTCGCGGTGGTGGGCTTCCTCGCCTATGGCACGCTGCTACGGACCAACATCCTGGTCGATACCTTCACCACCTGGGTGCCGCGGCGGCTTGCACGGGGGGTGGATGCCTTCTGGACCCTGATCTGGGCCGGCGCCGCCGCGGTGCTGGCCGAACGCCTGCTGGTCGGTGCGACCGAGACGCTGCGCACCGGCACCACCACCATGGTGCTCGGCCTGCCGACCTGGTGGGCGGTCGGGCTGGCGGCGCTGGGCTTCGGCGCGACGGCGCTGGCGGCGCTCCACTGGGTGGTGCGGCTGCTGCGGGGGCATGGCTGATGGCGCCCGAATTCCTGCTGGCGGCGACCGGCTTCGCCGCGCTGCTGGCGCTGATCGCGGCAAGGGCGCCGGTCGGCCTCGCCATGCTGCTGGTCGGCGCCGGCGGCTACGTCTGGATCGTCGATACCGCGACGCTGCTGAACTACCTGAAGACCACGCCGTATTTCCTCTTCGCCAGCTACACGCTCTCGGTCATTCCGCTGTTCATCCTGATGGGCGCCCTGGCGGAACGCGGCGGGCTGGCGCGGGACCTCTTTGCCGCCGCCAATGCGCTGTTCGGCCACAAGCCCGGCGGCATGGCGATGAGCGTGATCGGCGCCTGCGCCGCCTTCGGCGCGGTTTGCGGCAGCAGCGTCGCCACCACCGCCACCTTCGGCCGCGCGGCGTTGCCGGAGCTGCGGCGCTACGGCTACGACGCCGGCCTCGCCACCGGCACCATCGCGGTCGGCGGCACGCTCGGCATCCTCATCCCGCCCAGCGTCATCCTGGTGGTCTATGCCATCAGCACCGAGCAGAACATCGCCAAGCTCTTCATGGCAGCACTCGTCCCCGGGCTGCTGGCGGCGGTCTTCTACGTCGTCGCCATCTGGATCGTCGCCCGGCTGCGGCCGGCGCTGGCCCCGGCGGCCGCCCGCGCCTCCCCCGAGGTGCGGCGGGAGGCCATGCGCAAGGTGATCCCCGTGCTGCTGATCGCCCTGGTGGTCGTCGGCGGCATTTACGGCGGCATCTTCACCCCGACCGAAAGCGCCGCCATCGGCTGCATCGCCACGCTGGTCGTCGGCGTCTCCCGCGGCACGCTGAGCGGCCGGCAGGTGCGGGAAGCCCTGCTGGCCACCGCCGAGACCACGGCGATGATCTTCGTCATCCTGCTGGGCGCCGAGGTCTTCAACGCCTTCCTGGCGCTGACCTCGGCCCCGGAGCTGCTGGCTCTCTGGATCGCCGAGCAGGATTTCCCGCCCTTCGGCGTGCTGGCGCTGCTGCTGGCGGCCTATATCGTCCTCGGCGCGGTGATGGACGAGCTGGCGATGATCCTGCTGACCCTGCCGATCTTCTTCCCGGTGGTGACGGCGCTCGACTTCGGCCTTGCCAGCACGGAGGAAACCGCGATCTGGTTCGGCATCCTGGTGCTGATCGTGGTCGGCATCGGCCTGACCGCGCCGCCGATCGGGCTCAACGTCTTCGTCGTCTCCTCCCTGGCGCGGGACGTGCCGATCGGCCGGACCTACCGCGGCGTGCTGCCCTTCCTGGCGACCGACCTGATCCGACTGCTGCTCTGCGTCGTCTTCCCCGCGCTCAGCCTGTGGCTGGTGCGGCTGCTGGGCTGACGCCACGGGGCAGCGGCGGCACCGGCAGGCTGCGAAAGCCCGGCCGGGCGAAGAGGTAGCCCTGGAACAGGGTGACGCCGATCTCCTGCAGGGTGGCGCATTCCGCCGCAGTCTCGATCCCCTCGGCGATGACCTGCACGCCGAGTTCGCCGCAGGCCCGGACGATGCTGGCCAGGATGACGCGGCGCGCCCGGTCCCGGTCGCAGCCGCGGACCAGGCCCATGTCGAGCTTGACGATATCGACCGGCAGGTCCGCCAGCAAGGTCAGCCCGGCATGGCCGGCGCCGAAGTCGTCGATCGCCACGCTGAAGCCCATCGCCCGGTAGGCCTGGAAGATGCGCAGCAGGTGGCCGGCATCGGCGACCTTCTCGCTCTCGCTGACCTCGAAGATCAGCCGGTCCAGCGGGAAGCCGGTGCGCTCGGCTGCCAGCAAGGTCGCCTGGATGCAGGCCAGCGGGTTGTAGACCGCATTCGGCAGGAAGTTGATCGCCAGCCTGGCCGCGGTGGCGGCGATGCCGAGACGGCTCGCCTCGTCGATGGCGGCGATGCGGCATGCCTGGTCGAAGGCATAAAGCGCGTCTGGCGCGACCTGGTCGATGACCCAGGCGGCCGCCTGTCCCTCCGGACCGCGCACCAGCGCTTCCTGGGCCATGACGGCCCCACCCTGGCGCAGGTCGAGGATGGGCTGGAAGGCCATGGCCAGGGAGAACCCAAGGCCGATACCCGGGCGGCACCCGACGCAGGCGGGGCTCTTCCGGGTGGGAATAGTGTTCATCATGGAGCCCATTAAGCCGTACTGCCGACACTATAGCGATCGGTTGTGGCTTGGCATGATAAATCGCCTCAAAGTTGTGTAACCCGAGATCTTCGCCCGCCATACGGCCACTGAGTCGACCGTTGACCGGCGAGGGCCACCGCGCGACTGTCCGGCCCAATCACCGGGAGGAGCCGCCATGGCCGAGGACTTCATCCGCGACGCCGCCCGCACCCCGCCCGGGCGCGACGCCGGCGGGTTTGCGCCGGTCGGCGCCGATGGCCCCGGCGCCTTCGCCCTCGGCCATCCGCCGGGCCTGTCCCTCGGCGTCGGCTAGGTCATCGGAAGGGTCTGATCCATGTTCGTCCAGCTCGGCGATGTCGTCATCCATGCGGAGGTCTCCGGCCCGGAGTCCGGCGCACCAATCCTGTTGCTGCACAGCCTCGGCACCAACCTGCATATGTGGGACCCGCAGGCTACGGCGCTGGCGAAGCGCTACCGCGTCATCCGCATGGACATGCGCGGGCACGGGCTGAGCGAGGCGCCGGAGGGGCCCTACAGCATGGAGATGCTGGCGCGCGATGCGCTGGCGCTGCTGCATGCGCTCGGCATCCGTCAGGCGCATGTGGCGGGGGTCTCCATCGGCGGGCATATCGCAATGCGCATGGCGGCGCTGGCGCCCGAGGTGGTGCTGTCGCTGATGCCCTGCGACACCGCGCTGGATTTCGGCGGCGCGGCCAATTGGCAGGCGCGGATGGACACCGTGGCAGCGCAGGGCCTCGGCGCCATCGCCGACGCGACCATGGGCCGCTGGGTGCTGGACCAGTCGCTGGCCTCCTCCAAGGGGCTGCGGCGGATGCTGCTGGGCACCGACCCCAGGGGTTGGCTCGGCTGCGCCGCGGCACTGCGCGACACCAGCGGGCAGGAGATGGCGGGCAAGGTGAGATGCCCCACCACAGTCGTGGTTGGCGACCGCGATGAATCGACGCCGCCCGCCGCCGCCCAGGCGATCCACGCCGCCATCCCCGACAGCCGCATGGTCATCGTGGCCGAGGCCGCGCATATCCCGAATTTCGAGCGCGAGGATGCCTTCACCCGCGCCATCCTCGCCCACATGAAGCTGATGACGGCCCTGCCCGCCAACGTCGCCGAGGCCGGCATGGCGGTCCGCCGGCGCATCCTCGGCGAGGCGCATGTCGCCCGCTCCGAGGCGGCGCTGACCGCGATGGACGCGCCCTTCCGCGAGTTCATCCTCGAAGGTGTCTGGGGCCGGGTCTGGACCCGCCCGGGCCTGTCCTACCGCGATCGCAGCCTGCTCTGCCTCGGTATCCTTTCGGCGCTGGGGCATCACGAGGAATTCCGCCTGCATGTCCGCGCGACGGCCAATACCGGGGTGACGCCGGAGGAGATCGCCGAGGTGCTGCTGCAGGTCGCCGCCTATGGTGGCGTGCCGACGGCCAATACGGCGCTGCGCATCGCCAAGGAGACGCTGCGGGAGATGGAGGGATGAGCTTCCGCCCGCCCGCCCCCGGCACCCAGCCGCCCTATGACGCACCCGCCTATGGCAGCACCCACAAGCGCCACCCGAAGCAGGCCCTGCTGCGGATCGGCCAGACGCTGACCGAGACCAGCGCCCCGCGGATGACCGAGGCGCTGTACCCCGCCGCGGCCAACCTGGCCAAGGGCCCCGGCTGGGAAGCGCAAGGCGAGCGCATCATCGTCGCCGGGCGCGTGCTGGACGAGGACGGAAGGCCGCTGGTGGGCGCGATGGTCGAGGTCTGGCAGGCCAATGCCGCCGGCCGCTACAACCACGAACGCGACACCCACGACGCCCCGCTCGATGCGAACTTCAAGGGGGAGGGCCGGGTCTTCACCGATGCCGAGGGCTGGTACCGCTACACCACCATCCGCCCCGGCGCCTATCCCTGGCGCAACCACGCCAATGCCTGGCGGCCGGTGCATATCCACTACAGCCTGTTCGGCCAGGGCTTCGCCCAGCGGCTGATCACCCAGATGTACTTCCCCGGCGACCCGCTCCTGCCGCTCGACCCGATCTTCAACTGCATCCCGGATGCGGCGGCGCGGAACCGGCTGGTCGCCGCCTTCGACCTCGACGTGACCCAGCCGGACCACGCGCTGGGCTACCGCTTCGACATCGTGCTGCGCGGCCGCGACGCGACGCCGATGGAGAACACCCCATGAGCGCCACCTCGAGCCAGACGGCCGGCCCCTACTGGCACCTGATCGACTTCCCCGCCTGGGCCGACCTGCTGCGCGCCGGTGGCCCCAACGCCGGCATCGCCGGGGAGCGCATCACCCTGGTGGGCCGAATCACCGACGGCGACGGCGCCCCCTGCCCCGATGCCCTGGTGGAGATCTGGCAGGCCGACCCCGAAGGCCGCTACGACGCCGCCTTCCACGGCTTCGGCCGCTGCGCCACCGATGCCGCGGGCGGCTTCCGTTTCACCACGCTGAAGCCCGGCCCGGTGCGCGGCCAGGGCAACAGCTTCCAGGCGCCGCACGTGGCCCTATCCATCTTCGCCCGCGGCCTGCTGCAACAGCTCGTCACCCGGCTGTATTTCGCCGAGGAGCCGCTGAACGAGCAGGACCCCATCCTCGCGTCGGTGCCGCCCGCCCGCCGCGGCACGCTGATCGCCCGGCCGGAGGATGCCGGCACCTGGCGGCTCGACATCCGCCTCCAGGGCGACGACGAAACCGTATTTCTCGAGGTCTGATCCCGCATGCCCGTCAATCCCGCCGACAGCCCCGTCTTCGGCGCCCTCTACGGCACCGATGCCATGCGCGCCTGCATGGGGGAGATGGCCTATCTCCAGCGCATGCTGGACGTGGAGGCCGCCCTGGCCCGCGCCCAGGCCCGCCTCGGCATCGTCCCGCCCGCGGCCGCCCAGGCCATCACCGATGCGGCCCTGGCCGAGAAGCTGAACCTGCCGGCGCTCGCCGCCGCCACCCGCAACACCGGCTACCCCGTGGTCGGGCTGGTCCGCCAGCTCTCGCAGCTCGCCGGGCCGGACGCCGGGCGCTGGACCCATTGGGGCGCCACCACCCAGGACATCATGGATACCGCCGTGGTGCTGCAGGTGCGCGAGGGCCTGGCGCTCATCCGGGCGGAGCTGCTGGCGGTGAACGCTGGCTTCGCCCAGATGGCCCGCACCCACCGCGCCACCGTCATGGCCGGGCGCACCCACCTCCAGCATGCGCTGCCGGTCACCTTCGGCTACAAGGTCGCGGTCTGGCTCTCCCCCCTCCTCACCATGCTGGAGCGGCTGGACCAACTCCGCCCGCGGGTCGAGAAGCTGCAGTTCGGCGGCGCCGCCGGCACCCTTGCCTCGCTCGGCGACCAAGGGCTGGCGGTGCAGGATGCGCTGGCGAAGGAGCTCGGCCTCGCCTCCCCGGACATCCCCTGGCACGTCGCGCGCGACGGCATCGCCGAGGCGGTCGGCTTCCTCGGCCTGCTCTGCGGCGCGCTGTCCAAGATCGCCACCGACGTCATCCTGATGATGCAGACCGAGGTGGCGGAAGTGGCGGAGCCGCACCAGGAGGGTCGCGGCGGCTCCTCGACCATGCCGCAGAAGCGCAACCCGATCTCCTGCGAATACATCATCGCGCAAAGCCGCGGCGTGCACGCCCTGGTGCCGCAGATGCTGGCCGCCATGGCGCAGGACCAGGAACGCGGCACCGGGCCGTGGCAGACCGAACCGCTCGCGGTCGGCCAGGCCTTCCTGCTGGCGCATGGCGCCCTGGCCCAGGCCCGGGTGCTGGCCGAAGGGCTGACGGTGGATGTTGCCCGGATGCAGCGCAACCTCGACAGCACCGGCGGGCTGATCGTGGCGGAACAGGTGATGATGGGCCTGGCGCCGGCCCTCGGCCGGGGGGAGGCCCATCACGTCGTCAACCACGCCTGCGACCTGGCCCTGCAGCAGGGCGCGCCGTTGGCCCAGGTCCTGATGGCCGACCCGCAGGTCTCGGCACGTCTCTCGGCCGCCGAGGTGGCGCGGCTGACCGACCCTTCCGCCTATCTCGGCAGCACCCAGGCCTTCATCGACCGGGTGCTGGCGCGGCTGGGCTGACCCTGGACGACCGGCGCGACGCAGCCGACCCCGGCACGGGGTCGGCTTGGTGACTGGCGGGCGCTCGGTCCCATCGCCCAAGTACAAACCGCTGCAGCCATGTTGCGATCCTGCCGGGTCGCCGAATGGGAAAGCACGCGAAGGTTGATCACAGGCAACCATGTCATCGGTACTCGCGATGGCTGCTTTTGCCAGGAAGGTGATCGGCACCGGTTGGCTCTGACCAGACGGTTAAGCCTTCATCAACCCTGCTTGAGACTACAAACCTTGCTGGCATGTAAATCGCCTGATGCTACGGTCTTGGGTCAAGCTGGCGCTGCGGTTTCGTGGGAACATCGGTGATGGCAACGGCAATGGTGCGCGAAGGGCTCCGGTTCGGCCGCCTCGTGGTGTCTCACGAGGACACGCCCTATTTCTGGCGCGGGCGTTTCGCCCGGCGGCGCTGGAGCTGCGACTGCGACTGCGGCGGCAGCGCCACCGTACGCGAGGACCGGCTGAAGGCGGAAACCACGCTGAGCTGCGGCTGCTTGCGCGATGACGCCTCCCGCGAAAGGCAGTACCGCCACGGCGGCAAGTCCGGCGGCCGGGCGACACCGGAATACCAGGTATGGCAATCCCTGCTGCATCGCCAGCAGGAGGCCCCCGTCTGCCGCCGCTGGCAGGCCGCCAACGGGCGCGGCTACGCCGCGTTCCTGGCCGATGTCGGGCCGCGGCCGGATGCGGACCACCGCCTGGTCCGGCGCAATGCCGCCAGGGCCTATTCGCCCGGCAACTGCGCCTGGGAACATGCGCCGCCCCGGCGCGGCACGCCGCGGCACTTCGTCGAGTACCGCGGCCGGATGATGAGCCTCGGCGATGCCGCGGCCGCCACCGGCATCGACTACCGGCGGCTCTGCAAGCGCTTGGAGCGCGGCTGGCCGGCCGCCGAGGCGTTGCGCCCCTAAGGGCCCGTCGCGGGGCGCCGCCTCGGGCGGTTGGGGGTCAATCCGGCCTGATGCCGGCGGCCTTGACCACCGCGAACCAGGCCGCCGTTTCCCGCCCCAGCCGCGCCGCCACCGCCTCCGGCGGCGCGAAGGTGGCGAAGGTCCCGGCCTCCTGCGCCCGGCGGCGGACCTCGCCATCGGCCAGTACCGCCCGGACCTCGCGGGTCAGCCGCTCCAGCACCGGGGCCGGGGTCCGCGCCGGCGCATAGAGCGCGTACCAGACATTGATCGGCATGTCCTCGATCCCGGATTCCCGCAGGTTGGGCACATCGGGCAGGGCCGGATGCCGCTCCGGCCCGGTGGTGGCGATGGCGCGCAGCCGGCCGTCCCGGATGAAGCCGATCACCGGCGGCGGGCTGTTCATGTAGAACTGGATCCGCCCGGCGATCAGGTCGCTGACCGTCTCCCCGGTGCCGCGATAAGGCACGTGCACCAGGTCGATCCCGGTGCGCAGCTTCAGCAGCTCCGTCCCCAGGTGGTGCAGCGAGCCATTGCCGGCCGAGGCGTAGTTGAGCTGCCCCGGCCGCGCCTTGGCGTAGGTGACGAACTCGGCCAGCGTCCGCACCGGCAGCGAGGGATGGACCATCATCACCTGCGGCGTATCCGTCAGCAGGGCGATCGGGACGAAGTCCTTCTGCGGGTCGAGGTCGGCGATGCCCTCCACCGCCGGGCGCCCGGTCATCGTCCCGGAATAGCCCACCGTCAGCGTATGCCCGTCCGGCCGCGCCCGGGCGGTGGCCAGCAGCCCGATGCTGCCGTTGCCGCCCGCGCGGTTCTCCACCACCACCGGCTGGCCGAGGCGCTGGGCCAGCGGCTCGGCGATCAGCCGGGCGGAGAAGTCGGTGCCGCCGCCCGCCGGCGACGCGACGATGATGGTGACGGGGCGGCTGGGGTACTCCTGCGCCGCGGCTGGGGCGGCCAGCAGCACCAGCCCGGTCAGCGCCGCGCGGATCATCCGATGGGGCCGCTCGCGGTGAAGCCGCCGTCCACCACGATTTCGGTGGCGGTGATGAATTTGGCCTCGTCCGAGACGAGGAAGAGCACCGCATGGGCGATGTCCCAGCCGGTGCCCATGTGGCCCATGGGCACGCTGGCGTGGCGCTTGGCGATCAGCGCCTCGGCGTCGTTGGCGCCGAGCTGGCGGACCAGCCGGTGCTCGACCAGCGGCGTATGCATCAGCCCCGGCACCACCGTGTTGCAGCGGATGCCCTTGCGCGCATAGCCCATGGCGACCGACTTGGAGAAGGCGATGACCCCCGCCTTGCTGGCCGAATAGGCCGAATGCACCCGCCCCGTCGCCATGCGCAGCCCGGCCACCGAGGAGATGTTGACGATCGCGCCGCGGCCCTGCGCCTCCATGATGGGAAGCACGTATTTGCACCCGAGGAAGGGCGTCTTCAGGTTCAGGTCGATCTGCCGGTCCCAGACTTCCTCCGGCATGGTCGCGGGGTCGCCGGGATGCGATCCGCCGACGTTGTTCACCAGGATGTCGATCTGCCCGAAGCGCGCCAGGCAGGCGGCGACCGCGGCTTCGACCTGCTCGGCCAGCAGCATGTCGCAGGTATGGGTGACGCAGGTGCCGCCCTCGGCGGCGATCAACGCGGCGGTCTCGGCGACGGCCTCGGCGACGTTGTCGAGGGCGAAGACCGAGGCGCCCTGGCGCGCCAGCAGCACCGCGGTCGCCTTGCCGTTGCCCCAGCCCGGCCCGACCGAGCCCGCCCCGGTCACCAGCGCCACCTTGCCTGTCAGATCCAGCATTCTCGTTTCCCCCGTGTGCCGCCTGATCGGGTCCAGGGCTAGGCGGCGAAGCTCGAGCGTAGTTGGGCACCCCATCTCCCATCCAGGCAAGCCACCACCCAGAGCGAGCGGAACCGGCCCAGCACCGATCCATCGGCGCGGTAGCGGGTGAATTGCACGTCGAGATGCACCTTCTCCGGCCCGGCGCCCACCACGGTACGGAAGTCCCAGGCGCTGCGCGCCCAGCCCTCGCCGGCACGGCTGCGGAAGCCGTCCAGGGTATAGTCCTCCGGCCGCTGCCAGATCTGCAGCCGACCCTGGGTGAGGCGGTAATGCGGGAAATGCAGGGTTGCGGCCATGGCCGGCTGGTCGCCGGCGTTCAACGCCGCCATGAAGCGGTCGAGCACGGCGATGGCCGCCGCCTCGGGCGTCTCCGGCCTGGCCTCCAACATATGACGACCCTCCTTGCTTCCCGGGGGCCGGCCCTGGCCCCGCACCGAGGCCTATCGTGGGAGCATCGGGATCGCCCGGCAAACATGGGTGACGGCCCCTGTTCCGCGCCATCTGCCGGTGCCGGCGTCTTTCGTGATCGAAGACTGGTGAACCCACGCGTGCAACAGGCGCTGTGAACCCATCTCCACGCTGAAAGAGGATTGTGATGCTGGCTTCCCTGCGTCTTTTGCTGCTGCCCGCCCTGGTGATCGCGGGCTTGGGTCTGGCTGCCTGCGAGCGCCAAGGACCGGCCGAGCGGGCTGGCCGTAGCCTGGACCGGGCGGGCGAGAACCTGCGCGATACCGTCGACCCGCCGAAGGGCCCGGTCGAGCGGCTGGGGCGTTCGGTGGATCGCGCCGTCAACTAGTGGCCACCGGCCGGGTTGCTTCATCCCTCCGGGAGGAGCAGCCCGATGCCGGGAAGCATCCGACGTCTGCGGCCGACTGCGAAACCAGATTGCCCGCAACGGTCAGCACCGTATCGGTGGGACGGTTGAGGTCTTCAGGGCTTACGCGGGGTAGGAGCCTCTGTACCACGAGGGCTCCGGATCGAGGTCCAATCCGCCATGCGGGTCGCCCATCCAGAGCCTGATCATGCAAATCGTTCAGGCATGGTTCGCGGCATGCGACGAACGCTGCTTCGGCACCACTGGCCGCTCCACTTTCTCAAGAAGCTCATGGATCACCACCGCGGCCAGGGTCGGGGTGAAGGGTTTCGCCAGGAACCGCGCGCCCTCGACCTGCTGATGCGCCTCGGCCCGGCTGTAGCGGCCTGAAGCGTAGATCACCGGAAGGCGCGGCCGTATGACCCGGGCGGCCTTGGCCAGGGCGAAGCCATCTGCCTCTCCAGGAAGGTTGATGTCGCTCAACATCAATTCGATATCAGGTCGATCGCAAAGTAGCGATAACGCATTCCTGGCATCTTCGGCCTCGAGAATTTCAAACCCGAGTTCGCTGAGGGCATCAACCAGGGTTAGTCTTACGAGGAAATCATCTTCGACAATCAGTAATACAGGCCGGTGACTGTGCATGGTCAAGGTTCCTTACCCCTGATGACCAAGCCCCGACGCGGATCAGCGTTGCCCCGTCCGCTGTGACGTCCACGTTACATGCCGAATAACTTCGGGAACAGACACCCTGGGGTCGTGCCCTCCACGCCCAGGGTAACCTGCGGGGCTCGTCTCCCAGCCCCGTGTGGTCGCGGGCCGTCCGGCTCCGGCCCCACCCCGGGCTCCGGATGGCGGCGCGTCCTCCCCCGTTAAGGGGTGGGATCCCGCATCTCCGCCACCTCGAGCAAGGCGAGGCCGTTGCGGCGCGCCTGCACCGTCTCGGCATCGCTGCACCCGCCGGTCCGCAGCAGCCCCGATCCCGGCGCGGTGACCTCGAGCTTGGCGCGCACCCGGCACATGACCCGCTGGGTACTCGCGGCAGACCCGCCGTGCCAGCGCCGCAGCGCTTCATCCCAGGTGCCGGTCTCCATGTACCAGCGCCGCAGGATTCCCCCGGCCCAGTCGGTCGAGCGGACCGGGTCCAACGGCCAGTCGGACCCGCGGGCATGCACCTGGGCATTGACCTGCACGCAGCCCGCCATGACGGACCGCCCCGTCCCCGCCTGGCGCAGCAGCTGCCGGGCGGCCGCGAGGTCCTCCGGGTAATGGGCCCGGCCGCCGATGCTGAGCGCATGCGCATGCAGCCCGCTCTCGGACAGGGCGATCGCCACCAGCAGCCCAGGCGGCAGGCCATGCACCTGCTCCGCCCGGCGGGCGGCGGCGAGGCAGGCAGCCCGCGGCGAGCCCTGGTCCCGCGCCAGTTCGGCGGGCGGCCGCGGGGCCGGCAACAGCTCCATCGGGGCATCCGGCAACCGCGGCGCTGGGGCGGATGCGGCCGGGCGCCGCGTCGCCGCGCTATCCTGCGGCGCCGCCGCGGCCTTGCCGGAGAGGGCCGACAGGAGGAGGCCGGTCGCCAGCAGACCAGCGAAGAAGGCCCGCGCCGCCATTGCGGTGCAGGTGGTGTCCCCCGAAGGGAGGGCGCCCCGCGCGATGCGCGGGAACACCGCTGAGGGTCGCCGGAAGTTGCCTGCCGGCGTGCCGTTCGCGGATGTCATGCTCACGCGTTAGCATGGGCCGGAATAATGGCGCAACATCCTGTGATCTGCGGTCAGGGGTGGTTGCAGCCCTGCGCCTGCCCCATTTGCCGGGTAACGGCGTCCCTTGCCGGGAGATACCGTTGGATGAAGCCCCTGCCGCGCCGCGTGTTTCTGGCAAGCCTGCCCGCTCTCGCCGGAGCCGTGCCGGCATCCGCGCAGGCAGCCTATCCGGACCGGCCGGTGACGCTGGTGGTGCCCTTCTCGGCCGGCGGCGCCGCCGACATAGCCGCCCGGGTCCTCGCCGCGCATGTGCCGCGCCACCTGCCGAATCCGCAGGCCAGCCTAGTGGTGGACAACCGCACCGGCGCCTCCGGCGCGGTCGGCACCGGCTTGGTCGCGCGGGCCCGGCCGGATGGGCAGATGCTGCTGCTGGCCCGGGTCGCTTCCTCCGCCATCCTGCCGGCGACCGACCCGCGCACCCCGTATGCCTGGGACGAATTCAGCATGCTCGGCCTGCTGGACGAGAATCCCTTCGTCGTCTGCGTCCGGGCCGATGCGCCCTGGGCCAGCCTGGCCGAGTTGAGCACCGCCCTCCGCGACGGTCCGGGGCGGCTGAACTTCGCCACCACCGGCCCGGCCACCATCCTCGACCTCGGGGTGCGGCACATGTTCGCCAGCCTCGGCCTGCCGATCGATGCCGGGGTCGCCATCCCCTTCCGCGGCGGCGGCGAGGCGGTCATGGCCCTGCTCGGCGGCCAGGCGCATTTCATCGGCAACAACCTCAGCGACATGCTGGGCGCCATCAAGGGTGGCCAGCTCCGGGCCCTGGTGGTCGGCACGGCGGAACGCCTGGCGGCCCTGCCCGGCGTGCCGACGGCGCGCGAGGCGGAGGTGGAGCCGCTGGCGCGGATCAGCGGCTGGAATGCGCTCTTCGGTCCCGCCGGGCTGTCCGACAGCGTGACCGAGGCTTGGTCGACGGCCTTGGCGAAGCTGCGGCAGGATGCCGCCTGGGTCGCCGCCACCCGCCAGGTCGGCTCCATCCCGCGGCTGCTGGGTCCGGCCGAGACGCTGGACTATGTCCGGGCGCAGGTGATGCTCTACCGCGACTTGGCGAAGCGGCTGGGGCTGGTCTGAGCGAGCTGGTCGGCGAATTGCGGGTCCATCCGGGATTGCACTAGCCTGGGCTCCACTCCGGAGACGCCGCCCATGGACAGCCTGACCCCCGTCACTCTCAGCAAGACCGAGGCGCTGGCCGCGCGCTACGGCACCGCCGAGATCCCCCCCGCGGGCCCCTGGAACCCGATCATCGCCAGCCTGCTGGACCACCGCTCGGTCCGCGGCTACCGGCCCGATGCACCGCCCGAGGGAACGCTGGAGACACTGGTCGCCGCCGCCTCCTCGGCCGCCACCTCTTCCAACCTGCAGACCTGGTCGGTGATCTCGGTGCGGGACCCGGCCAAGCTGGCGGTGCTGGCCGAGATCGCCGGCGGCCAGAAGCACATCCAGCAATGCCCGATCTTCCTGGTATGGCTGGCCGACGTCTCCCGCAACGAACGCCTGGGCCAGGACGAGGGGACCGTCCTGGAGGGCATGCCCTATCTGGAGACCTTCCTCGTCGCCGCCATCGATGCGGCGCTGGCCTCGCAGAACGCGGTGGTCGCGGCGGAGTCCCTCGGCCTCTCGACCGTCTATATCGGGGCGCTGCGCAACGACGTGGTTCGGGTGGCCGAAACCCTCGGCCTGCCGCCCGGCGTGGTCGGAGTCTTCGGCCTATGCGTCGGCTATGCCGCCGACGCGGCCAAGGCCGAGGTGAAGCCGCGCCTGCCGCAGGCCACCGTGCTCCACCACGACACCTACGACCACGGCGCCGAACCGGCGCAGCGGGCCGCCTATGACGTACTGATGAACGACTTCTCGCGGCGGAACGAGATGGCGGCCGATACCTGGACCGCCCGGGTCATCAACCGCATCGGCACGATGAAGGCGCTGCGCGGACGGGACCGCCTGTCGGCGGCGATCCGCTCGCTCGGCTTCCCGCTGCGGTAGCGGCGGAGGCGCCGCCACCGCAGCGGCAGGTCACCGGCCGCGGCCGGTCTGGGCCTGCAGCTCGTCGATCCGGCGCGAGGCATCGGCCTTGTTGAGCGACGGATCGAATTCCTCGCCGGCTTCCTCGGACAGCGTCTTCAGGTAGCTGGCCTGGGCGCCGGTCATGCGCTCCTCGCCCGTGGTCCAGTCATCGGGATCCTTGATGGTGTTGGAGCCCGGCTCGGGATCGCGCTTCGGGTTCTCCGGCGCCTCGGCGTCGGGGGGCTGGTTCGCGGGGGTCTTGGCCATGGCAGGGATCCTCGTTGGAGATGTTCCCTTAACGTTCATGGTGGCATGACGTTTCCCGGCCCCCGATTATTTCCCGCAGAGCGCCCATTCAAGGCTTATGCTGCACTGCAGCGAAACCCCGAGGGCCTTGGCACGCTGGAGGAGAGCGCCGTGGAGGCTCTCCGCGCGCACCCTTTGAAAGGACGCTGCCTTGAACCAGATCCGCAGCCGCCTCGCCGACCTCGTCCGCCAGCAGCGTGAACGGATGAATGCCACCGCAACCGGCATGGGCGGCGGCATGGGCGATGGCGCGCTCACCGAGCTCATCGATTTCGGCGCCAATCCCGGCGCCCTCCGCATGCTGGCCTGCCTGCCGCCGGGCCTGCCCCGCGGCGCGCCGCTGGTGGTGGCGCTGCATGGCTGCACCCAGACCGCGGCCGGCTATGCCCAGGGCAGCGGCTGGGGCCGGCTGGCCGCCGAAGGCCAGTTCGCCGTGCTGCTGCCCGAGCAGCGCCAGGCCAACAATCCGAACCGCTGCTTCAACTGGTTCGAGCCGGGCGATACCCGCCGTGGCCAGGGCGAGGTGGCCTCGGTCCATGCCGCCATCCTCCACCTCATCGCCAGCCATGGGATCGACCCCGGCCGGGTCTTCGTCACCGGGCTGTCGGCCGGCGGCGGCATGGCCTCCAGCCTGCTCGCCACCTACCCGGAGGTCTTCGCCGCCGGCGCCATCATCGCCGGCCTGCCGCATGGCGCCGCGACCAGCATGCCCGAGGCCTTTGAGGCCATGGGCACCGGCCGGCCGCGCCCGGCCGCCGACTGGGCCGCGCTGGTGCGCGCCGCCTCGCCGCACCAGGGGCCATGGCCGCGGGTCTCGGTCTGGCAGGGCGATGCCGATACCACCGTCCGCCCGGCCAATGCCGAGCAGATCCTGCGGCAATGGGCGGCGCTGCATGGCACCAGCGGCACGCCGGAGGAATCCGGCAGCGGCGCCCGCCGCAGCATGGTCTGGCGCGGCCGGGATGGCGCGGTGGTGCTGGAACATCACGCCATCGCCGGCATGTCGCATGGCGTGCCGGTCGACCCGGCGGTGCTGGGCCAGGCCGGGCCGTATTTCCTGCCGGTCGGCGTCGCCTCGACGCTTGAGATCGCCGGCTTCTTCGGCCTGCCGGTGACCGTGCCGGCAGCCGCCACGGCGGGCAGGGCCAGCACCATCGACCAGGACGGCAACCCGGTGCCGAAGGCGGAGACGGAAGCCGATGACGGCTTCGCTTTGGGCGGGATCAAGCTGACCAGCATCGATCCCGGCGGGGTCATCCGCAAGGCGCTGACCGCGGCGGGGCTGATCAAGAGCTGAGATTGCCGGGGCGCCCGGGCTGCCGCATCCTCCCGCCACACCAGCGGGAGACGGGTCATGGAACAGCGCAGCCTGGGGCGGTCCGGCATCTCGGTCCCGCCCTTGATGTTCGGCGGCAATGTCTTCGGCTGGACCCTGGACAAACCCGCCTCCCACCGGATGCTTGACCGGCTGGTCGAGGTCGGGCTGAACGCCATCGATACGGCGGATGTCTACTCCTACTGGGTACCCGGCCACATGGGCGGCGAGAGCGAGACCATCATCGGCGAATGGCTGGCCGCGCGCGGCAACCGCTCCAAGGTGATGATCGCCACCAAGGTCGGCATGAAGATGGGCTCGGGCGAGCAGGGCCTCTCCCGCGCCTGGATCATGAAGGAAGTGGATGCCAGCCTGGCGCGGCTGCAGACCGACGTCATCGACCTCTACCAGGCGCACAAGGACGATGCCGATACCCCGCTCGAGGAGACGCTCGGCGCCTTCGCCGATCTCATCAAGGCCGGCAAGGTGCGCGCCATCGGCGCCTCCAACTACAGCGCGCCGCGGCTGAAGCTCGCGCTCGAGACCAGCGCGAAGCTCGGCCTGCCGCGCTACGAGACGCTGCAGCCGCTCTACAACCTCATGGACCGCAAGGTCTTCGAGGACGAGCTCGCCGCGCTCTGCCGGGCGGAGGGGATCGGGGTGATCAACTTCTATGCGCTCGCCTCCGGCTTCCTCAGCGGCAAGTACCGCTCGGAGGCCGACTTCGGCAAAAGCAAGCGCGGCCCCAGCATGGCGAAGTACCTCAACCCGCGCGGCCTCGCGGTGGTGGATGCGCTGGCGGCGGTGGCCGGGGAGGCGGGCGCGACCTCGGCCCAGGTCGCCATCGCCTGGCTGCTGGCCAAGCCCGCCGTCACCGCCCCCATCGCCAGCGCCACCAGCCTCGAGCAGCTCGACGACCTGGTGAAGGCGGCGAGCCTGAGGCTCAGCGCCGCCCAGGTCGCGGCGCTGGACGCGGCCAGCGCCGAGTAAGGCTCAGCCCTTCCCGGTCATCTTCGCGAAGACGGCACGGTCCCGGTTCTCCTGCATCAGCATGCGGAAGCCCGGGATCGTGTCGAGGCCGAGGCCGAGCGGCACGCCGGTCTCGGTATCCTCGGTGACCTTCGCGTAATTCTCGCCGGTGAATTTCTCCCATTTGCCGGCCGGCTTCTTGACCTCGATGTGCACGACGGTCGCCTTCAGGACCATGCGCACGATGGCCTCCTTCGGCGAGGACGGCTTGGTCAGGCTCGGCATGCCGGCGATCATCACCCAGCCATTGGTCATGGCCCAGGCGGTCAGTTCTTCCTTGGTCATCCGGCGCACTCCCTGCTGCGGGATGCAGCCATAGGCCGGATCGGCCGCCGCCGCACCAGGGGCCGCGGCTTCCGCGGAACGTGACGCGAGGCACTTTCCCTTGAATAGTCCCCCCACCCGTTCCGCGCATAAAGCTCCGGCGCATTCACCGGAGAGTTTTCATCATGGGACTGGCCTACCACGGCACGCCCTGCGCGCTGATCCTGGCGCTCGTGCTGGCGGGCTGCGGCAACAACGAGCCGACGCTGGACCAGCACGCTCGCGCGCCGGCCCAAGGGTCTAACCAAGTGTCGAGCCTGGTGCAGCCGGAGCCGGCCAGTCGCTTCGATGGCCGCTGGATCGGCCGGTTCACCCTCGGCAGCAGCTCCGCCCGCGGCTGCGCCGGCACGCACCGGCGGGGCATGGTGGTGCAGAACGGCGTTGCCGCCGTCACCGACGACCGCTCCCGCAACAGCACCGCGACCGGCGAGATCCAGCCTGATGGCCGGGTCATGCTGCGCGCCTCGAACAGCGAGGCGACGCTGCTGTACGGGCGGTTCGCCGGCGGCAGCTTCACCGGCATCATGGAAGCGGGCGGAGCCGGGCGGCGCTGCCACTATGCCATCGAGATGACCAGGCGGAGTTGACAACGAAGCCCGGCCACGGCTGACTGGGGCCCTGGGGTCCGGCCGCGATCACCCCACGAGGCTTCGGCCCAAGCATCGCGTCCAGCTCTCCCGGAGTGGACGCCCATGCCCAGCATTACCCCCGCCCAGCTTGCCCGCCGCATCGGCCTGCCGGATGCCCCTTGCCTCATCGATGTCCGCACCGCCGCGGATGTCGCCGCCGACCCGCGCAGCCTGCCCGGGTCCCTCCGGCGGGACTTCGCCGAGGTTGCCGACTGGGCCGGTGAATGCGTCGGCCGGGCCGCCGTCGTCTTCTGCCAGCGCGGGCTGAAGCTCAGCGAGGGCACCGCCGCCTGGCTGCGCCATGCCGGCGCCGCGGCGGAGACGCTGGAGGGCGGCTTCGAGGCTTGGCGCGACGGCGGCGGGATGCTGCTGCGCCCGGACCACCTGCCGCCGCGCGATGCGCTGGGCCGCACCCACTGGGTCACCCGGGCGCGGCCCAAGGTGGACCGCATCGCCTGCCCCTGGCTGATCCGCCGCTTCGTCGATCCCGGCGCGGTCTTCCTGTTCGTGGCGCCGGCCGAGACCCTGGCGGTCGCCGAGCGCTTCGGCGCCACGCCCTTCGACGTGGACGACACCTTCTGGAGCCATCGCGGCGAGCGCTGCACCTTCGACGTGATGCTGGAGGAATTCGGCCTGCGCTCCCCGGCGCTGGACCGGCTGGCGCTGATCGTGCGGGCGGCCGATACCGCGCGGCCGGAGTTGGCGCCGGAGGCGGCAGGGCTGCTGGCCGCCTCGCTCGGCCTGTCCCGGATGTATCGGGACGACCTGGCGCAGCTCGAGGCGGGGATGGGCCTCTATGACGCCTTCCATCGCTGGGCGCGGGATGCGACGGCCGAGACCCATAACTGGCCGGCGGGAAAGCCGGCATGATGCGGCACATGATGGATTCCCCGCGATGACGGCCATGCCGCCCAGCTTCCCCACGCTTGCCCAGGCGCTGCGCGTCTGGTTCCGCATCGGCTGCCTGTCCTTCGGCGGCCCGGCCGGGCAGATCGCCCTGCTGCACCGGGAGGTGGTGGATGAGCGCCACTGGATCTCCGACACGCGCTTCCTGCATGCGCTGAACTTCTGCACCCTGCTGCCGGGGCCGGAGGCGCAGCAGCTCGCCACCTACCTCGGCTGGCTGATGCATGGGGTGCGCGGCGGGCTCGCCGCCGGGCTGCTGTTCATCCTCCCCGGCGCGCTGGTCATGCTGGCGCTGTCGGCGATCTACGTGGCCTTCGGCGCGGTGCCGCTGATCGCGGCGCTGTTCTTCGGACTGAAATGCGCCGTGCTGGTGCTGGTGGTGGAAGCCCTGCTGCGGGTGGCGCGGCGGGCGCTGAAGGGGCGCATCGCCTGGGCGCTGGCGGCGGCGGCCTTCGTCGCGCTGTTCCTCTTCGCCCTGCCCTTCCCGGTGGTGGTGCTGGGCGCGGCGCTGGTCGGGCTGGCCTTCCCGGCGGCCTTCGCCGGGGGTGGGCATGGCAAGGCGAAATCCGGCCCGCCGGCGCTGCTGGATGCGCTGCTGCTGGCCGATCCCGGGCGCATCGACCGGATGGGCGGCGCGGCGCGGCGGGCGGGGCTGATCGCGCTGGCGATGTGGGTCTGGCCGGTGGTGCTGCTGATGGACCAGGGCGGGCTGTTCGGCGACCTCGCCTGGTTCTTCTCCAAGATGGCCGTCGTCACCTTCGGCGGCGCCTATGCGGTGCTGGCCTATGTCGCGCAGGAGGCGGTGGAGCATTACCGCTGGCTCACCGCGGGGCAGATGCTGACCGGCCTCGGCCTGGCGGAGACGACGCCGGGGCCGCTCATCCTGGTGCTGCAATTCGTCGGCTACCTCGCCGGCCATGCCTGGGGCGGCCTGTGGGGCGGGGTGCTGGGCTCGGCGGTGACGCTGTATGTGACCTTCGCGCCCTGCTTCGCGCTGATCTTCCTCGGCGCGCCCTATGTGGAGCGGCTGCATGACGCACCGCGGCTGAAGGGGGCGCTGGCCGGGGTCACCGCGGCGGTGGTCGGGGTGATCGCCAATCTGGCGGTCTGGTTCGGCCTGCGGGTGCTGTTCGGGGAGGTGCGGGCGGT
This sequence comes from Paeniroseomonas aquatica, assembly GCF_030409335.1. Taxonomy (GTDB): domain Bacteria; phylum Pseudomonadota; class Alphaproteobacteria; order Acetobacterales; family Acetobacteraceae; genus Belnapia; species Belnapia aquatica. The sequence continues at coordinate 63,399 of NZ_JAUFPN010000170.1, read as the reverse complement.
GCCCTTCGGGCCGATGGTGCTGGAGGTGCCGGTGGCCGCCAGCCTCGACCCGGTGGCGCTCGGGCTGGCGGTGCTGGCGGCGGTCTGCCTGTTCCGGCTGAAGCTCGGCGTGGTGCGGACCCTGGCGGTGGCGGCGGTGGCGGGGCTGGTGGTGAAGAGCCTGCTATAGCGCCTCGCCCGCCACCCAGCCGCTGGCCCAGGCCCATTGGAAATTGTAGCCGCCGAGCCAGCCGGTGACGTCCACCGCCTCCCCCACCGCGAACAGCCCGGGCACCGCCTTGGCCTCCAGGCTGCGGGAGGAGAGGGCATCGGTATCGATGCCGCCGAGGGTGACCTCGGCCTTGGCATAGCCCTCGGTCCCGGCGGGCAGCAGCTCCCAGCGCTTGAGCTGGGCGGCCAGCGCATCCAGCGCGCGGTCGGGCAGGTCGGCCATGCGGGGCAGCGGCAGGTGCGCCTCGGCCATGGCCTGGGCCAGGCGCTGCGGCAGCAGCTCGGCGAGGATGGTCTTGGGTTCGGCCTTGGGGCGGGCGCGCTTGCGTTCGCGCAGCACCGTGGCGGCGTCGAGGCCGGGCAGAAGGTCGAGGGCGATCGGCGTGCCCTCCTGCCAATAGGAGGAGATCTGCAGGATGGCGGGGCCGGAGAGGCCGCGGTGGGTGAAGAGCATCGCCTCGGGGAAGGCGCGCTTGCCGCAGCGGGCGATGGCCGGCAGGGCGACGCCGGAGAGCCCGCGCATGAGCTCGAGCGGGGCGCCCTGGAAGGTGAAGGGCACCAGCCCGGGGCGCGGCGCGACCAGGGGCAGGGAGAAGCGGCGGGCGATCTCATGCGCCAGGCCCGTCGCGCCCATCTTCGGGATGGAGAGGCCGCCGGTGGCCAGCACCAGCGCCGGGGCGGTGAAGGCGCCGGACTGGGTGGTGACGCGGAAGCCGTCGGGCTTCTCCACCGCCGAGATGCGCTGGCCGCAGCGGAGGTCGACGCCCACGGCCTCGGCCTCGGCCAGCAGCATGGCGACGATGGCCCGCGCCGAGCCGTCGCAGAAGAGCTGGCCCAGCGTCTTCTCATGGAAGGGGATGCCGTGCTTCCGCACCATCCCGATGAAGTCGTGCTGGGTGTAGCGGGACAGCGCCGACTTGGCGAAATGCGGGTTGGCCGAGACGAAGCGATCCGGCGCGCAATGCAGGTTGGTGAAATTGCAGCGGCCGCCGCCGGAGATGAGGATCTTCTTCCCCGGCTCCTCCGCGTGGTCGAGCAGCAGCACCCGGCGGCCACGGCGGCCGGCGCTGATGGCGGCCATCAGCCCGGCGGCGCCGGCGCCGAGGATGATCGCGTCGAACTGGGTCACGCCAGGGTAAACGCCTCATGCACCGAGGACTGCACGCCGCCGCCGAGCACCGCGCCGCCGCCGGCGACGTAGACCCAGTCATCGATCGAGACGGCGGCGACGGCGTGGCGCGGGGTCGGCATCGGCGCGTGCTGCTGCCAGGTGTCGGCGGCGGGGTCGTAGCTTTCCATCTAGCCGAAGACCCTGGCCTGGCGCGGCACCCCGCCCTCCAGCGAGCCGCCCTCCCCGCCCATGGCGAAGAAGCGGCCGCGGTAGGCGACCAGCCCGTGCCCGGACCGCGCGGTCGGCAGCGGCGCGCGCAGCTCCCAGGTGTCGCGGGTGGGCAGGTACACGTGGTGCATATCGGTGTTGTACTCGAAGGTGTTGAAGCGGCCGCCGATGACGTGGATCCGGCCCTCATGCGCCATGACCCCGACGTGGTCGCGGGCGGCGGGCAGCGCCTTGCGGGTGCTCCACTGGTCGGCCTGGGGGTCGTAGACCTCGTGCCAGCCGACGCTGGCGCGTTCCATGGTCGGGGCGCCGGCGCCGCCGATCAGGTGGATGCGGCCGTCGAGCGAGACGGCGGCGGCGGCGCCGCGCGGGCGGGGCAGCGGGCGGATGTTGGTCCAGCGGTCGGCGGCGGGGTCCCAGGCATAGGCGCGCTCGTCGGGGTTGCGGTTCTGCTCGATGAAGCCGCCGAAGGCATAGACGCGGCCGGCATGGGCCACGACGGCGACGTGGTTGGCGCCGCGCGGCAGGGTGGCGCCGATCAGCCAGCGGTCGGCGGCGGGGTCGTAGATGTGGTGGTAGCCGCGGTCGACCCGGCCTTCGCCATAGCCGCCGACGACGTGCATCCGGCCGTCGAGGGCGGTGGCCCAGGCCATTTCGCTACGCGGGATGGGCAGGGCGGCGCGCGGGGCCCAGCGGCCGGGCGGGCCGGCGGGGGCGGTGCTGGCGGTGAAGCGCTGGGCTTCCTGCTCCGCCGTCAGGTGGTGTGGGGTGCCCCCCTGCAGGCGGTGGTAGGCATCCGCCGCCGGGGACGCCGGCTGAAGCGCCGGGTGGGCCTGCTGGGCCCGGGCAGTCGGGGCCAGCAGGGCGGCGGCGGCGATCAGGTGGCGACGATGCATCGAGGGCTCCGGGCCGGTCTGACCCTGTTCTATGGATGGGCCGGACGGGCCGAGCTGGGAGTTCCCTGCCACCGAAGCCCCGGGATAACGACACTGGCGGGACTCCGGCCCTTATAGCCGCGCCGCCCAGGAGAGGAACACCAGCAACCCCGCCACCCCGGCGACAGCATGCGTCGCCAGCAGGAGTTCCGCCTTCGCCGGCGCCCGCCGTCCCCAGAGCCGGGCGACCAGCCCGAGGAACATGGCCGCGGCAAGCAGACCGCCCGCCCAGGGACCCGCGGCACCCGCCGGCAGCACCAGCCCGGCCGGCGTCCAGTGCAGCAGCACGAAGAGCGACTCGATCCCGGCCGCCCCGAGCAGCAGGTGCAGGATGATGAGCAGCGGTTTCCGGACCCGGCCGAGGTACAGGATGCCGAGGATCACACCCAGCGCCACCGTCGCCGCCAGCAGTCCTGTCGCCAGCCTGGTCATCGGGCTTCCTCCGCAGGCGCCGTGCGGCCTGTGCCGGAGGCAGGCTGGCCAAGTCGGAACCCTGGCGCAAGCCGTCGTCGCGGCCGGCTGCCGTCAGTCCGGCTGGGGCACTGACACCGGCCGCGACCGGCGCGGCAACAGGGACTTCACCCAGCGCGCCACCGGCACGAGCACGCCCTGCGCCAGCGGGATCACCGCCGCCCCCACCGCCAGCCCGATCAGCCCGGACAACACCGCGGTCACCAGCCATCCGGCGGCACCGGCGACGGCCGGCAGCGCCGCCGCGGCCCAGGCCGCCGCGTCATGCACCCAATGCCCGGGCGCGGTGACGCCGAACTCCTCCAGCCCGTGCAGGATGATCCCGCCGCCGACCCAGAGCATGGCCGCCGTCCCGACGATGCCCAGCAGCCGCAGGAAATGCGGCATCCCGACCACCAGGCCGCGGCCGAGGCCCTGGGTGACCGGCCGCAGCATCCGGTCGGCGCCCGAGACCGGGGCCGCGGCCGCCACCTCCCGCAGCCCGAGCAGGCTGGAGGCCGGATGCGGATTGCCGGCCAGCGCCACGCCGAGGTCGTCCGCCTTCACGATCAGCGCCACCGCGCCATAGACCAGCAGCGTGATGCCGATGCCGACCACCGCCAGGATCGCCGCCTGGGTGACCACGGAGCTCGCCGGCAGGGTCGCCAGGGTCAGCGCCATGATCTCGGCCGACAGGATGAAATCGGTCTGGATGGCGCTGGAAACACGCTGCTGCTCCAGCGCCTGCGGGTCCGGCGGGGCGATGCCGACCTTGGCCTCATGCTTCGCCGCCGGGCCGGGCCAAAGGGCGTGAAGCACCTTCTCCGCCCCTTCGTAGCAGAGGTAGGCGCCGCCCAGCATCAGCAGGGGCGTGATGGTCCAGGGCGCGAAGGCACTCAGCAACAGGGCCCCGGGGAGCAGGAACAGCAGCTTGTTCTTCACCGAGCCGAGGGCGATCCGCGCCACGATCGGCACTTCCCGCGCCGCGGCGAAGCCGGTGACGTAGCGCGGCGTCACCGCCGCATCGTCGATGACCACGCCGAGCGCCTTGGTGCCGGCCTTGCCGGCCTGGCCCACGACATCGTCGAGCGAGGCCGCTGCCACCTTGGCCAGGGCCGCCACGTCATCCAGCAATGCGATCAACCCGGTGCTCACGGAATTCTCCTGGGGGATAGCGGCCGCTAATCTGCGACCGGACCGCTGCGTGAACAACCGGCGCGGCATTTGGTTCGATGCCGGAGCAGGGCGGACACCGGGACCGACCGGCCGCGCCCGCGTTGGGGTCCCACCGCCACCGGATCGGAGCGTCATGTCCGCACGCCTGCGCAAGCTGTTCAACGACCTCGCCGAGACCTTCTGGCTGCTGCCCGGGCTTCTGGTGCTGGCCGGCATCGGTGGAGCGCTCGGCTTGGTCATGCTCGACCGGCGCGGGCTGGTCGGGGCCGGGTTGCTCGACAGCGGCTGGCTCTATGATGGCGGCGCGACCGGTGCCCGCACCCTGCTCGGCGCCGTCGCCTCCTCCACCATCGGCGTCGCCGGCACGGTCTTCTCCATCACCATCGCCGCCCTGTCGCTGGCGGCCGGGCAGATGGGCCCGCGCCTGCTGCGCAACTTCACCAGGGACCGCAGCAACCAGGTTACGCTGGGGGCATTTCTCGGCACCTTCTGCTACGCGCTGGTGGTGCTGCGCAGCGTCCGCACCGAAAGCGAGGGCGCCTTCATCCCGCATCTCGCGCTGAGCGTGAGCATCCTGCTGGCCTTTCTCTGCGTCGGCCTGCTGGTCTTCTTCGTCGGCCACATGGCCGGGCGGATCAACGTCGATACGGTGATCGAGCTTGTCGCCGACGACGTGCGCGAGACGGTCGGCCGGCTGGCCCGGCCCGAGCCCGCCCCGCCCCCGCCGCCGCCGGGCTTCTGGCGGGACGCCACGCCGGTCACCGACCCGCGGCGCGGCTACCTGCAGCATCTGGACGAGACCGGCCTGGCCGACTGGGCGGCGGCGAAGGGTACCGCGATCCGGCTGCTGGTCCGGCCGGGCGATCACGTCTTCCCCGGCGCGCCCATCGCGCTGGTGACCCGGCCGGTGGCCGGCGTCGCCGCGGCGATCCGCCGGGCCACCGCCCTCGGCCCGCAGCGGACCAGCACCGACGACCTGGAGTACGCGGTGCGGCAGTTGGTCGAGGTGGCGGTCCGCGCCCTGTCCCCCGGCATCAACGACCCGCATACCGCCATCAGCGTGCTCGACCGGCTGGCCACCGCGCTGTGCGAGCTGGCACCGCTGCACCTGCCGGGGGGCACCCAGTGGCGGGAGGAGCGGGTCGCCCTGGCGGTGCCCCCCTTCGACTACGACGGGCTGGCGGATGCCATGTTCCATCTCATCCGCCAGAGCGCCGCCGGCAATGCCGCCGTGCTGATCCATCTGCTCGGGACGCTGGCGGCCGTGCTGAGCGTGGAGGGCGACCCGGAGCGTCGGGCGACGTTGCGGCGCCACGCCGGCCTGGTGCTGGAGGACGCCGAGCGCAGCATCGCCAACCCGGCCGACCTCGGCGACCTGCGACGGCAGCACCTTGCCGTGCCGCGGCGGGACGAAGATGCCGCACCACGGCGGGACGATTGACCGCGCTGGACGCAGCCTGCCGTTCCGCGCAGCCTGCGCTCCTGGCGGAGACCCGATCATGCGATTTGCCCTCTGCAACGAGGTGGTGCGCGACCTGTCCTTCCCGGCCCAATGCGCCCTGGCGTCCAGCCTCGGCTATGCCGGGCTGGAGGTCGCCCCCTTCACCCTGGATGCCGAGGCGCCGCACCTGCTCCCGGCCAGCCGCCGGGCCGGCTTCCGCCGCGCCGCCGCCGAAGCCGGGACGTCGATCACCGGCCTGCACTGGCTGCTGATCGCCCCCGCCGGCCTCTCCATCACCAGCGCCGACCCGGCGGTGCGCGCCCGGACGCTCGAGGTGATCGAGCGGCTGATCGGCCTCGCCGCCGACCTCGGCGCCCAATATCTCGTCCATGGCTCGCCGGCCCAGCGCCAGGTCGTGACCGATGGCGATGCCGGCCGCGCCGAGGCCACCATGGCGCGGATCGCCGCATGGTCCGCCGCCGCCGGCGTCACCTATTGCCTGGAGCCGCTGGCGGCGCGGGAGACCAACTGGGCCACCACGGTGGCGGAGGCGGTCGCCATCATCGACCGCATCGGCAACCCGGCGCTGCGCACCATGCTGGATGTCTGCGCCGCCGGAAACGGCGAGGCCGAGGCGGTCACCGCCCTGCTCGACCGCTGGCTGCCGACCGGCCGCCTCGCCCATATCCACCTGAACGACCGCAACCGCCGCGCCCCGGGCCAGGGCAGCGACCGCTTCGCCCCCATCCTCGCCACCCTGCGCCGGCACGGCTACGCCGGGGTCTGCGGCGTCGAGCCCTTCGAGTATCTCCCCGACGGCCCCGGCAGCGCCGCCTTCGCCGCCGGGTACCTCCGGGGCGCGCTGGAGGCCGCCGCATGACCGCGCCCCGCTTCGCCATCACCGCCATCGAATGCCGCGAGTGGCCCTTCACCCTGCGGCTGCCCTTCCGCTTCGGCGTCATCACCGTGACGCAGGGCCGCCAGGCCGTGGTGCGGGTCCGCATCCGCGACGAGTCCGGCGGCGAGGGCTGGGGCGTCGCCGCAGAGACGCTGGCCGCCAAATGGTTCGACAAGGACCCGACGCTGACCGATGCCGACAACGAGCACCAGCTCCGCCGGTCGATCGAACTGGCCGGCGCGGCCTCCCTGGCCGCCGGCCCGAACACCGGCTTCGGTCATTTCGCCGATACCTACGCGGCCCAGGTCGCCGCCTGCGGGCGGGAGGCGCTGAACCCGCTGGTGGCCAGCTACGGCCGCGCCTTGGTGGACCGCGCCGCGCTGGATGCCTTGCTGAAGCTGCGGGGCGCCAGCCTCTTTGCCGGCATGCGGGGCAATATCGGCGGCATGGCGCCGCATGCCATCATCCCCGACCTTGCCGGATTCGACTTCCCGGCGCTCCTCGCCGGGCTGAAGCCCGCCGCCCGGATCGCCGCCCGCCATACCGTCGGCCTGGTGGACCCGATCACCGCCGCCGACCAGACCGATCGCGTCGGCGACGGCCTGCCGGAGACGCTGGAGGAGGTCGCCGCCACCTATGGCCACAGCTTCTGGAAGCTGAAGGTCATGGGCGATGTCGCGCAGGACGTGGACCGGCTCTGCCGCATCGCCGCGGTCATCGACAGCATGGCGACCTACCATGTCTCGCTCGACGGCAACGAGCAGTACGAGGATGCGGAAGGCGCCGCCGCGCTCTGGCGGGCGATGAAGGCCGAGCCGCGGCTGGCCCGGCTGTGCGCCTCGGTCCTCTACATCGAGCAGCCGGTGAAGCGGGCCCGCGCGCTCAAGACCAGCATGCGCGCCCTGGCCCGCGAGCGCCCCGTCATCATCGACGAGAGCGACGGCGCGCTGGATGCCTTCGTCACCGCCCGCGCGCTGGCCTATACCGGCGTCTCCTCCAAGGCCTGCAAGGGCGTCTGGCGCTCCCTGATCAACCGGGCCCGCTGCGAGGCCTGGAATGCCGCCGACGAGGAGGTGGACCACTTCATGTCCGGCGAGGACCTGACGACGCTGGCCGGCGTCTGCGTGCAACAGGACCTGGCCCTCGTGGCGCTGCTGGGCCTGACGCATGTCGAGCGCAACGGCCACCACTTCGTCGATGGCTTCGCCGGCCGCCCCAAGGCGGAGGCGATGCGCTTTCTGGAAGCCCATCCCGGCCTCTATGCCGATACGCCGCGCGGTCCGCGGCTGGCGATCAAGGCCGGCCAGCTGAACCTGGCAGGCCTCAGGGTTCCCGGCCTCGGCGCCACGGAGGAGCCCGACTACGCGGCGATGCAGCCGATGCCCAGGGCCGCCTGGCCACGCCCCGGGGACTGACCCCGCGGCGCGGGGCGGGTCTTGCTGTTCCACGACGCCTCGGCCAGCCTGGACGCCGAGGCAGGGGACGGGGGCTTTCGGCATGTTCGAGTTCAAGGGCAGACGCGTCATCGTGTGCGGCGGCAGCCGCGGCATCGGCCGGTCGATCGCACTGGGCTTCGCCCGGGCCGGCGCCGCGGTGTCCATCTGCGCCCGCAGCGCCGGCCCGCTGGCGGCCGCCGAGGCGGAGCTTGCCGCCTTCGGCAACAGGGCTCATTCCGCGTCCTGCAACCTGGGCGACGGTCCCGCGGTGAAGGCCTATGTGACTGAGGCGGCCGCGGCGCTGGGCGGCGTCGACATCCTGGTGAACAACGCCAGCGGCTTCGGTGCACCGGACACCGAGGAGGGCTGGGAGAAGGGGCTCTCGGTCGACGTCATGGCGACGGTGCGGGCCACCCATGCCGCCCTGCCCTTCCTGGAGGCCTGCGGCAGCGGCAGCATCATCAACGTCTCCTCCATCTCGGGCTACCGGCCCTCGCTGCGGACGCCGGCCTATGCCGCGGTGAAGGCGCTGCTGATCAACTACACCCAGTCCCAGGCGGCGATGTACGCGCCGAAGGGCATCCGGGTGAATGCGGTGGCGCCGGGCTCGATCGAGTTCCCCGGCGGGTCCTGGGAGGCGCGGAAGGCCTCCGACCCGGCGCTCTATGGCCGCATCCTCGAGGGCATCCCCTTCGGCCGGCTGGGCACGCCGGAGGAGGTGGCGAATGTCGCGCTCTTCCTGGCCAGCCCGCTGGCGGGCTGGGTCACCGGGCAGACGGTGGTGGTGGATGGCGGCCAGCTGCTGAGCTGAGGCGCCGCCCGCCGCTGGCCAGGCGGGAGCCTGGCCAGACCTGGGCCGCGGAGGCGGCGATCAGTTGCAGCCATTGGCCTCGCCGCCGGGCGGGATGGCATAGATGCCGGTCTGGCCGGCGCTGCCGCGCCCCGGCGACGTCCGGACGATCAGCGGTTCGTCGCCTTTCGTGCCGGCGATGACCGGCATGCCGGCCGAGGTGGCCGGGCATCCCGCGCCGGCGCGCTCCCGGGCGGCGGTCGAGAGCGGGTCGGCCGCCGAACCGGCCACGCTGCCCTCCATCGGGCTCCTGCCGGTCGCGCAGCCTGCCAGCGCGACGGTCGCCGCAAGGATGGCCAGGGCGGAACGAATCTTTATCGCATTTCCCCCCGTGCGGATCCCCCGGGTTGTCCCCGGGCCGATCGCTTATCCCGCAGGCATCCCGCCGGGTGGTTGATCAGGCGCAACAACCATGGTGCCGCCGGGAACGCTTCCGTGAGAGCGCGGTCAGTCGCCGTCCTGCCGGCCCCTGCCCTTTTTCACATCGGCCCGGCGGGTCTTGCCCTCCAGCCGGCGCAGCTTGGAGCCGAGCGTCGGCTTGGTCGGGCGGCGCGGCGGCGGCGGCGGCACCGCGGCCTCGCGGATCAGTTCCAGCAGCCGCGCCAAGGCATCCTCCCGGTTGCGCTCCCGCGTGCGGTGCCGCTGGGCGGTGATGATGATTACGCCGTCCTGGGTCAGCCGGTGGCCGGCCAGCTTCTCCAGCCGATGGCGCACCGCATCCGGCAGGTTGGGCGAGAGCCGGGCGTTGAAGCGCAGCTGGACCGCGGTCTCGACCTTGTTCACGTTCTGCCCGCCGGGGCCGGAGGAGCGGATGAAATCCTCGCTCAGCTCCTCCTCGTCGAGGGCGATGCGGGGGGTGACGGGGATCTTCATGGCGCCAGCAACGCCGTGGCCGGCTGTTCGTCCTTCAGCTCGACGCCGGTGGCGCCCAGCCGCCGCGCCGCGCCGGTGAGCCAGAGCAGCTTCTCGGCCGCGGCCGCCGCATCCAGCCCGCCGGGGCGGATGTTGGAGATGCAGTTGCGCTCCGCATCCGTGCGGCCGCGGCGCGGCGCGAGGGTGAGGTAGAGGCCGAGGCTGTCGGTCGCGCTGAGCCCTGGCCGCTCGCCGATCAGCACCGCGACGATCGCGGCGCCCATCGCCTCGCCGATCTCGTCGCCGAGCGCGACGCGGGCCTGGCTAGCGAGGATGAGGGGGGCGATGCCGAGGCCGGCGCGGCGCAGCAGCGGCAGGGCGGCGGCTAGCAGCCGCGGCGCCTGGACCTGCACGCCGGTGGCGCAGAGCCCATCGGCGATAACGACAAGGAAGCTGCCCGGCGCGGCCGGCAGGCGGGCGCGGTCCGCCTCCCGCAGCCGGCGGCCGAGGTCGGGGCGGAGCAGGTAGCTGCGGCGGTCCTCGGCCTGGCTGGCGACGCGCAGCAAGGGCTCGGGCGCGACGGCGGCTTCCAGCGCCTCCGCGTCGAGGGCCGAATGCACGGCGTCCCGAGCGCGGGCATGCGCCTCCTGGAAATCGAGATGCGCCGCGGTCGGCAACCCATGGCCGGCGCGGCCGAGGGCGACCCGGGCGCCGGTGAAGCGGCGGAGGTCGGTCCAGGCGACCGGCTCGGTCATCCGAGGCCGACCAGCGCCGGTGCCATGCCGCCCGGCAGCACGCCGGCGCCGCTGGCAGCCTCGATGCCCATGCGCGCCATCCAGGCCTCGAATTCCGGCGCGGGACGCTTGCCCAGCGCCGCCCGCACATAGAGCCCGTCGTGGAAGGAGGTGGACTGGTAGGCCAGCATCACGTCATCCGCCCCGGGCACGCCCATGATGTAAGTGACGCCGGCGACGCCGAGCAGCGTCAGCAACGCATCCATGTCGTCCTGATCGGCCTCGGCATGGTTGGTGTAGCAGACGTCGACCCCCATCGGCAGGCCGAGCAGCTTGCCGCAGAAGTGGTCCTCGAGCCCCGCGCGGGTGATCTGCTTGCCGTCGAAGAGATACTCCGGGCCGATGAAGCCGACCACGGTATTGACCAGCAGCGGGTCGAAGGCGCGGGCCACCGCATAGGCGCGGGCCTCGACCGTCTGCTGGTCGACGCCGTGATGCGCCTCGGCCGAGAGGGCGCTGCCCTGGCCGGTCTCGAAATACATGCAGTTGCTGCCGACGCTGCCGCGCCGCAGCGACAGCGCCGCCAGGTGGGCTTCCGCCAATAGGGAGAGGGAGACGCCGAAGCTGCGGTTCACCGCCTCGGTCCCTCCGATGGACTGGAAGACCAGGTCCACCGGGGCGCCGCGCTCGATCGCCAGCAGGCTGGTGGTGACATGGGCGAGGACGCAGCTCTGGGTCGGGATGGCGTAGCGGTCGCGCACGGCGTCCAGCAGTTCCAGCACGCGGAGCGTGGTCTCGAGGTTGTCGGTCGCCGGGTTCACCCCGATGACGGCATCGCCCGCACCCAGCAGCAGCCCGTCGAGGATGGCGGCCGCCACGCCGCGCGGGTCGTCCACCGGGTCGTTCGGCTGCAGCCGGATCGAGAGCCGGCCGGGGAGACCGAGGGTGTTGCGGAAGGCGGTGGTCACCCGGCATTGGGCGGCGACCGCGATCAGGTCCTGCAGCCGCATGATCTTGCTGACGCCGGCGGCCATTTCGGGCGTCAGGCCGGGGCGGAGCGCGGCCAAGGCCGCAGGTTCCGCCGCCAGCAGCCAGTCGCGGAAGCCGCCCACCGTCAGATGGGCGATGGGGGCAAAGGCCGTGGTATCGTGCCCGTCGAGGATGAGGCGGGTGACCTCGTCCGCCTCGTAGGGCACCACCGCCTCATTAAGGAAATGCCGCAGCGGCAGATCGGCCAACGCCCGCTGGGCGGCGACGCGCTCGGCCGCGGTCTCGGCGGCCAGCCCCGCCAGCACGTCGCCCGAGCGCAGCGGCGTGGCCCGGGCCAGCAGGATGCGAAGATCGGGGAATGTGTAGCGGGTGCCCCCCACCGTCTGCGCGAAGCCCATGGATGCTCTCCTGACGGTTCCCTCTAGCCCGGCGGCGGGCGGTCTTGCCAGCGCGGCGGCGGCGCGGGAAGGTGCGGCCAACCCCATTCGAGGAAACGCATGCAACCGGATACCTCCGCCGAAGACTGGCCCGACCAGATCTATGGCCTGCTCAAGGACCACGGCATCCGCCAGGTGGCGCTGGTGCCCGATGCCGGGCATTCCCGGCTCATCAAGCGGTGCCTCGCCGACAACGACATCAAGGTCGTGACCCTCACCACCGAGGAGGAGGGCATCGGCATGCTCTTCGGCGCCTGGCTGGGCGGGGAAAAGGGCGTGCTGCTGATGCAGTCCAGCGGCGTCGGCAACTGCATCAACATGCTCTCGGTCGCCATCGCCCACCGGACGCCGCTGCCGATGATCGTGACGATGCGGGGCGACTACGGCGAGTTCAATCCCTTCCAGGTGCCGATGGGCAATGCGACCCAGACCGTGCTGGAGGCCATGGGCACGCTGGTGAAGCGGGCCGACAGCCCCGAGGATATCGCGCCGACGGTCAATGCCACCTTGCGCATGGCCTTCAACACCTATCGCCCGACCGCGACCCTGATCGGCCAGCGCGTCATCGGCGCCAAGACCTTCGGGAAGTGAGCCCCATGGCCCAGTTGAACAGCAAGATCGAAACCGGCGCGACCGGCAAGCTGCTCCGCCGCACCGTGGTCTCGGCCCTGCTCGAGGACCGCCGCGGCATGCTCTGTATCGCCGGCCTCGGGGCGCCGGCCTGGGACATCACGGCGGCGGGCGATTGCCCGGAGAATCTGCCTTTGTGGGGCGGCATGGGCGGCGCGGCGATGATGGGCCTCGGCCTGGCGCTGGCGCAGCCGGAGCGGCGCGTGCTGGTCATCACCGGCGACGGCGAGATGCTGATGGGCATCGGCTCGCTGGCGACCATCGCGGTGCAGCGCCCGAAGAACCTCTCGATCGTCGTGCTCGACAACGAGCACTACGGCGAAACCGGGATGCAGGAGACGCATACGCACCACGGCGTCGACCTCGCCGCGATGGCCCGCGGCGCCGGCATCGGCGACTGCCGCCTGGTGAAGACGGCGGAGGAGGTGCTGGCGCTGCGCCAGGCGATCCATGCCGGGGCCGGGCCGCTGTTTGCCCAGGTGAAGATCGACGAGCAGACCCTGCCGCTGGTGCTGCCGCCGCGCGAGGCGAGCATCCTCCAGGCGCGGATGCGCGAGGCCATCATGGGCAAGGCGGCGCATCTGCAATGAGGTAGCCTGAGGCGATGGGGAGGGAGGGCCAATGAAAAGACGCAGCCTGCTGGCGGCCATGGCCGCCCTCCCCTGCCCGGCCTTCGCCCAATCCTGGACGCCGGAACGGCCGATCCGCCTGATCATCCCCTTTGCCGCCGGCGGCAGCACGGATGTGACGGCGCGGCTGGTCGCTCAGGCGCTGGGCGAGAGGCTCGGCCAGCCGGTCGTCGCCGAGAACCGGCCGGGCGCCGGCGGCAACATCGGCGCCGAGGCGGCGGCGCGGGCCGCGCCCGATGGCCATACGCTGTTCATGGCGGTCAGCGGCATCCTGGCCGCCAACAAGGCCCTGTACAAAACCCTGCCCTTCGACCCGCTGCGCGACTTCGCCCCGATCTCCCAGGTCGCGGTGATCCCGAACCTGATCGTGGTGAACCCGGAGCTGCCGGTGCGGGACCTGCCCGGGCTGATCGCCTATGCCAAGGCGCGGCCGGGCCAGGTGAATTACGGCAGCGCCGGCTCCGGCACCTCGCTGCACCTCGCCTCCGCGTTGTTCGCGGCCAAGGCGGGGATCGCGCTGGTGCATATCCCCTATCGCGGCGGGGCGCCGGCGGCGACCGACCTGATGGCGGGGAAGATCCAGATGATCGCCTCGCCGCTGGTCGAGGTGATCGGCGCCGTCCAGGCCGGGCAGCTCCGGCCCCTGGCGGTCACCACGCCGCACCGCTCCGCCCTGCTGCCGGAGGTGCCGACGGTGGGCGAGACCATCCCCGGCTTCGCCATCCCGCTGTGGAACGGCATCGTCGCCCCGGCGGGGACGCCCATCCCGGCGGTAAACCGCCTCTCGGCCGAGATCGGCGCGGCGCTGCGCAGCGATGCCTTGCTGCGCCGTCTTGCCGAGCAGGGCAGCGAGCCGGCGCCGAGCACCCCCGAGGACTTTGCCAATTTCATCCGTGCCGAGATCCCGCGCTGGGCGGAGATCGTCCGCGTCTCCGGCGCCACCGCCGATTAGGACCTAGAACCATGCCCCATGTCGTCTGCCTCCGCCCCGTCCACCCCGAAGCCCTCGCCCTGCTGCGCGCCCGCCCGGGCGTGACGGTGGAGGTGCTGGACCCGGTGAACGAGGAGACCATCGCCGCCGCCATGCCCAAGGCGGATGCGGTCATCGTCCGCGCCACCCCGATCAACCGCGCCTTCCTCGCCCATGCGACCAGCCTGCGGATCGTGGCGCGCCACGGCGTCGGCTACGACGCGGTGGATGTCCCGGCGCTGACCGAGCGCGGCATCCCGCTGACCGTCACGCCCGATGCCAATGCGACCTCGGTCGCCGAGCATGCGATGATGCTGCTGCTGAACATCGCCCGGCAGACCCGCTTCTACGATGCGGCGACGCGGGACCTGCGCTGGTCCAACCCGCCGGTGCCGGCGACCTTCGACCTCGCCGGCCGCACCCTGCTGGTGATGGGCTTCGGCCGCATCGGCGGGCGGGTCGCGCGGCTGGCCCATGCCTTCGGCATGAAGGTGCTGGTCCGCGATCCCTTCATCCCGCAGAACACCATCAAGGGCGCCGGCTTCATCCCGGTGAAGGACCTCCAGGCCGGGCTGGCCGAGGCCGATGTCGTCACCATCCACCTGCCGAGCAACGAGAAGACCCGTGGCAGCGTCAACGGGGAGTTTCTCGCCAGCATGAAGCGCGGCGCGGTGCTGGTGAATACCGCGCGCGGGACGCTGGTGGATGAAAAGGCGCTGGCCGGGGCGCTGACCAGCGGCCACCTCGCCGCCGCCGGCCTCGACGTCTTCTGGGAGGAGCCGGCGAGCCCGGACAACCCGCTGCTCAAGCTACCGAACGTCATCTGCACGCCGCACACCGCGGCGGCGACGGATCAGAGCCTGCGCCGCATGGCGCTCTCCTGCGCCGAGAGCATCCTGCAGGTCTTCGACGGCAAGCTTGACCCCGACGTGGTCATCAACCAGGAGGTGCTGCGCGGCAACGCGTAGCAGGCAAAGCATGGTGGAGAATCCGCTTCTCGCCCTCGCCGGACACGCCGCATCCTGGCGCGACCGGCCGCTCTCGCACGCGGTGGCGCACCACGCCCGCCGGGCGCTGATCGACTGGTTCGCGGCGCTGCTGCCCGGCTGCTCCAGGCCGCCCGCCACCCTGCTGGCGGCCGCCATGGCGGCCGAGCGGGGCCCGGGGCGGGCGATCTGCTACGTCGATGGCAAGCCCGGGCCGCTGCGCCATGCCGCGTTGCTGAACGCGACGGCCAGCCATACCGTCGAATTCGACGACATCTTCCGCGATGCCGGCTACCACCCGGGCTGCCCCACCATCTCACCGGCGCTTGCGGCGCTGCAGGCCCATGGCGGGACGATGGAGCAGCTGCTGCGCGCCATCACCGCGGGCTACGAGGTCTCCTGCCGCATCGGCATGGCGGTGCAGCCGAGCCACTACAAGAACTGGCACACGACGGGTACCGTCGGCACCTTCGGCGCGGCCGTCGCGACCGCCCTGGCGCTGGGCTGCGACGCGACGAAGATCGGCCATGCCATCGCCACCGCGGCGACCTTCGCCGGCGGGCTGCAGCAGGCCTTCCTGTCCGATTCCATGTCGAAGCCGCTGCATGCCGGCCATGCCGCCGATGCGGGCGCGCTGGCGGCCATCGGCGCCGCGGCCGGCGTCACCGGCGCGCTGGATGCGCTGCACGGGCCGAAGGGCTTCGCCGCGGCGACCAGCGAGGACACCGGCAAGTGGGAAAAGGCCTTCGCCGACCTCGACCGCCGCGTCTGCATCACCGAGATGACCTTCAAGAACCACGGCTGCTGCGGCCATATCTTCGCCGCGCTCGACGCGGTGCGGGACCTGCAGGCGGAACACGGCTTCAAACCGGCCGATGTGGCGAAGATCCACGTCGGCGGCTATGGCCCGACGAAGAGCATCTGCGACCGGCCGGTGATCAGCACGGAGCAGGAGGCGCGCTTCTCGGTCCAGTTCACCATCGGCGCGCTGCTGGTGCTCGGCGGCGTCCGCATCGCCGCCTTCGCGCCAGAAAACCTAGTGAACCCCGCCATTCGCGCCATCATGCCGAAGGTGACGGTGGAACTGGACCCCGAGCTGGCCGATGCCTATCCCGGCAAGCGCGCCGCCAAGGTCTGGATCACCCTCAACGACGGGCGCGCGCTCTACCGCTACCAGCCGACGCGCAAGGGCGACCCGGATGCGCCGCTAAGCGATACCGAGCTTTCGGAGAAGTTCCGCGAGCTGGTCGGCCCGGTGATCGGCGCGACGGCGGCGGAAAAGCTGCTGCATCACCTCTGGACCGGCGTGGATCTGCCGGGGGCGGTGCCGCTGCTGGCGCCGATGCGCCAGGCTGCCGAATAGGAGCCGCCGAATAGGCTTTTCCGCCAGCGGCCGGAACCATTGGGTGGGGACCCGGCCTTAGGCTGGGCAACCCCCTCATTGTCCGGATACCGCCTTGGCCAGCGCCGCCGATCCCAATGCCCGTTTCCTGACCGGCTCGACCATGCGTCATGTCACCGTCATGGCGAGCACCGGCGCAATCGGGCTGGTCGCCATCTTCGCGGTGGACCTGCTCAACCTGCTCTATATCTCCATGCTCGGTCAGCAGCCGGTCGCCGCGGCGGTGGGCTTCGCCGGCACGGTGGGCTTCTTCCAAGTCTCGCTGGCGATCGGCCTGACCATCGGCGTCAGTGCCGCCGTCTCCACCCGGATCGGCGCCGGCCAATTGGCGGAGGCACGCCGCCTGGCCACGGCCGGGCTGGTGCTGATCATCCTGGCGACCTCCCTGGTCGCCATCGCCACGGTCCTGGCGCTCGAGCCCATCCTGCGACTGCTGGGCGCCGAGGGCGAGACCCGCGACCTGGCTGCGGGCTTCCTGGCGCTGACCGCGGTCTCCGTCCCCTTCCTCGCCGCCGGCATGTGCTTCGCCGCGCTGCTGCGCTCGGTCGGCGATGCGCGGCGATCGATGAACGTAACGCTGGCCGCCGCCTTCGCCACGGCGGTGCTGGACCCGCTGCTGATTTTCGGCCTGGAGCTGGACCTGACGGGGGCGGCGATCAGCACGGTGCTATCCCGCGTCTTCCTGGCCTTCGTCGGCTGGCATGGCGTGACCCGCAGCCACAAGCTGCTCGGCCGCTTCACGCTTGCCGCCTTCGGCGCCGATACCCGCCGCATCCTGTCGGTCGCCGGGCCGGCGGTGCTGTCCAACCTCGCCACGCCGGTGGCGGCCGCCTATGTCACCGGCAGCATGGCGCTGTTCGGCCCGGCGGCCGTCGCCGGGCAGGCGACCATCGACCGCATCACCCCGGTCGCCTTCGGCCTGGTCTATGCGCTGACCGGGGCGGTCGGGCCCATCGTGGCGCAGAATGCCGGCGCCGGGCGCTACGACCGGGTCCGCAGCGCGGTGCGAGACAGCATGGTCTTCACCCTGGTGGCGGTGCTGGGGGCCTGGGCGGTGCTGTGGCTGGCGCAGGACCTGCTGGTGGCCGCCTTCTCCGCCCGGGACGCGACGGCCGAGATCGTCCGGCTTTTCTGCACCTGGACGGCGGGCAGCTTCGTCTTCATCGGCGCGCTCTATGTGGCGAACGCGGTCTTCAACAACCTGGGCCGGGCGCTGCTCTCGACCGCCTTCAACTGGGGGCGGGCGACGCTCGGGACCATCCCGCTGGTCATGCTGGGCATCAGCCACGGGCCGGCCGGGGTGATGGTCGGACAGGCGATCGGCTCGGTGGCCTTCGGCGCCGCGGCGGCACTGGTCGCCTTCCGCGTCACCGGGCGGCTCCGCGCCGCCGCCTCCCCTAGCGGAACAGCGCCGGCAGCCAGAGCGACAGCGCCGGCACATAGGTGACCAGCAGCAGCACGACGACCATCGCCCCATAGAAGGGCCCGCTGGTCTTGGTCGCATCCCACATGCTCACCTTGCCGACGGCGCAGGCGACGAACAGCACCGGCCCCACCGGCGGGGTGATGGTGCCGATCCCGAGGTTGACGATCAGCACGATGCCGAACTGCACCGGGTCCATGCCGATGGCCTTGACCACCGGCAGGAAGATCGGCGTGCCGATCATGATCAGCGGCGCCATGTCCATGAAGGTGCCGAGCAGCAGCAGGATGACGTTGATGAGCAGCAGGGTCATCAGCGGGTCCTCGGTGATGCCGCGCATCAGCGCGACCGTCATCGCCGGCACCTGCATCAGCGCCATCAGCCAGCCGAAGGCCGAGGCCGTGCCGATGATGAGCATGACCATGCCCGTGGTCCGTACCGCCCCGCCGACCGCTTCGACGAAGCCCTCCCACCGCAGGCTGCGATAGACGAAGAGCACCACCAGCAGCGCATAGATCACGGCAACGCAGGCGCTCTCGGTCGCGGTGAAGACGCCGCTGCGGACCCCGGCAAAGATGATGACGATCAGCATCAGCCCGGGGATGGAATTGAAGGCCAGCCGCGCCAGTATCACCCAGCCGGGGAATACCTCCCGCGGGTAGCCGCGCTTCACCGCGACCAGCCAGGCGACGACCATGAGCGAGAGCATCATCACCAGCCCCGGCACGATGCCGGCGGTGAAGAGATCCGCCACGCTGATCGCCCCGCCGGCGGCAATGACGTACAGGATCATGTTGTGGCTGGGCGGGATCAGCAGGTCGATCAGCGCCGCATTGGCGGTGACGTTGACGGCATAGTCCGGCGCATAGCCGCGCGCCTTCATCTGCGGGATCATCACGCCCCCGACCGCGCTGGCATCCGCGACCGCCGAGCCGGAGACGCCGCCGAACAGCGTCGCCGCAACGATGTTCACCTGGCCCAGGCCCCCGCGGAGATGCCCGACCATGGCGGCGGCCAGCGCCACCAGCCGATCGGCGATCTGCCCGCGCATCATCAGGTCGCCGGCGAAGATGAAGAAGGGGATCGCCAGCATGGAGAACACATTCATGCCGGAGGCGAGCTGCTGGAATACCACCACCGGCGGCAGGTCCATATACAGCACGGTGGCGAAGGCCGCGGCGCCGAGGCAGAAGGCGACGGGCAGGCCGATCAGCAGCAGCAGGGTGAAGCTGCCGAGCAACAGGGTCAATTCCAAGCGCGTACCCTCAGCTATCGGTCAGGATGGTATGCTCGGGCACGCCGGCCGGCGCCGCGCCGGTGAGGAGATGCGACAGCAGCCGCTCCAGCCCGAAGAGCGCCATCAGCACGCCGCCGAGGGTGATCGGCAGATACTCCACCGTCCCCGGCAGGCCGAGCGTCGGCAGGGTCGCGTCCCAGACGGTGAGTGCGAGGTCCGAGCCATACCAGGCCATGGCCGCACCGAAGACGGTGATGACCGCGTCCGAGGCAACCTTGCAGGCCAGCCCGATCGGCGCCGGCAACACGTCGCGCAGCGTCTCGAAGCCCATGTGGAAGCCTTCCCGCACCCCGGCCGCCGCCGCGCCGAGGATGACCCAGCCCATCAGCAGCAACGCCGAGGCTTCCGCCCAAGCCGGCGTGTCGTTCAGCACGAAGCGGCCGAAGACGCCCCAGGCGACCACGCCGGTCATCACCACCATCGCCAGGCCGGCGATAAACAGCGCCGCGCGGGCGACGCCATCGAGTGCGGCCGAGAAGGCGCGCACCGCTCAGCCTTCCCGGATGCGTTCGACTAATTGCTTCAGCTTGGCATCGCGGACGAACTGGTCGTAGACCGGGCGCACCAGCCTGGCGAAGGCGGGCTTGTCCGCCTCGACGATCAGCGCGCCGCCGGCCTCGACCTGGCGGCGCGCATCCTCCTCCATCTTGACCCAGAGGCCGCGCATGTGGGGGACGCTCTCCTTCGCCGCCTGCCGGATGATCTCCTGGTCCGGTTTGGCGATGCGGTCGAAGCTGCGCTTGCTCATCGCCACGATCTCGGGCGTGAGGGAATGCTCGGTCTGGGCGTAGTGCTTGGCCACCTCGAAATGCCGGGCGGTGAGGAACGACGGAAAATTGTTCTCGGCGCCGTCGACCACGCCGGTCTGTAGCGCCGAATAGACCTCCCCGTAGGGCAGCGGCGTCGCATTGGCGCCGAAGGCGCGCATCATCGCCACCCACATGTCGGATTGCTGGACGCGGATCTTCATGCCCTTCAGGTCGTCCGGCGTGCGGGCCGGCTTGCCGCGGGTGTAGAAGCTGCGGGCGCCGGCATCGTAGTAGCAGAGCGTCACCAACCCATGCGGCAGGGTGGCCTTACCAATATCCTCGCCGATCGGCCCGTCCATCACCTTCTGCATATGGGCGGTGTCGCGGAACAGGAAGGGCAGGCCGGCGACCAGCGTCTCCGGCACCAGGTTGTTCAGCGGCGCGGTGTTCACGCGGGTGATGTCGATGACGCCGAAGCGGGTCTGCTCCAGGCTGTCCTTCTCGTCGCCGAGCTGGCGGGAATGGAACATCTGGATGCGGATGCGGCCGCCGGTCCGCTCCTCGATCAGGCGGCCCATGTATTTCACGCCCTCGATGGTCGGATAGCCATCGGGGTGGATATCGGCGGCGCGCAGCGTCAGGCCCTGGGCGCTGGCGCGGCCGCCGATCCAGGGGGCGGCCAAGGCCGCGCCGAGCATGAGGCGACGAGACATGGCGATGCTCTGCATGGAAATCCCCTCCGCCGGACGATCTTGTGCCGCCGGTCGTCTGCTATAGCAGATAGCAGGATGCCTGCTGCCCCGGCGCGGAGTCAATGCTGGCGTGCGAGCTTGCCCCAGCCGGCCATGAGGTCGCGCAACGCCGCGGCCGAGCCCGGCGGCAGCGGCCAGGCCGCCGGCGGCCGGGCGGCGCCGACCTCCACCCCGGCCAGGATCAGCGCCGCCTTCACCACCGCGACATTGGCGCCGTTCTGCTCCTCGGATCGCAGCGCCTCGAAGCCGCCGATCGCGGCGATGGCGGCATTGGCGGCGGCATAGTCGCCGGCCCGCAGCGCATCGCGGATGGCGGCCGAGCGTTCGGGGGCGACGTTGATCAGGCCGGAGGTGAAGCCCCGAGCGCCGAGCGCCGTCATCGGCGGCGCCCAGGGCTCCGCCAGGCCACAGATGAAGCCGACGCCCGCGGCGGCCCGGCGCATCGCCTGGGCGAGGACCATGAGATTCGGCATCGCCCATTTCACCGCGACGACGCCGGGAATGCGGGTCAGCGCCTCGATCGCCGGCAGGCCGATGCCGTCGTTGCGGAGGTAGAGCACGACGGGCAGCCCGGCCGCCTCGGCAACCCGCGCAACATAGGCGACGACGCCGCGCGGCGCGACGAAGGGGTCCGGCGGCTGGTGGACCATGACGGCATCGGCGCCGTCGGCGGCGGCGCGGCGGGCCAGGGCGCAGGCCTCCGCCACGCTGCGGCCGACGCCGGCGGTCACCATGGCGCGGCCACGGACCAGGGCGGGCACCTCGGCCTGCATCCGCTCGGCCTCGGCATAGGTGAGGCCGTAGAATTCGCTGGTATTGCCGTTGACCGTCAACGCATCGATGCCAGCGGCGACGCAGCCTTCGACGACCGGCGCGAGGCGCGCCGGGGCGATGGCGTCATCCGCGTCGAAGGGCGTGACCAGGATGCCGGAGACCCCGGAGAGCGCGGCGGCCAGGGCATCGGGGGTCATGCGGGGCGTTTCCGGGGGGCCGAGAGGACACCGTTGGTAGTCAGCGACCGCAGCACATGCGCCCGCATCCGCGCCTCGGACAGCACCGGGTCGCGGGCGCGCAGCGCGGCGAGGATGCTGACATGCTCGCGCAGCGCCTTCGGCATGTCCTTCGGCGCGCTGCCGATGGCCCGCAGCCGGCCGAGGTCGTCATAGGCCCGCAGCGCTTCCAGCGAGCGCACCAGGAACATGTTGCCGGTCGCACCCTGCAGGATGGCGTGGAAGCGCTCGTTCAGCTCGGCCAAGGCCTCGGTATCGGCCGCCGCCGTCGCCGCCCGCATGCCGCGCACCACCTCGCCCAGGCTGGCGAGGTCCTCCCCGGTCATCCGCTCCGCCGCCAACGCCGCGGCGACGCCCTCCAGCGCGGCGCGGATGCGGCCGAGTTCGGCCAGCCGCTCCAGGCCGAATTCGGCGACGATGGTGCCGCGCCGCGGCAGGGTCACCACCAGCCCGTCCTGCTCCAGCCGGCGCAAGGCCTCCCGCACCGGCTGGGCGGAGATGCCGAGCGCGCTCGCCAGGCTGCGTTCCGAGATGCGGCTGCCGGCCGAGAGCGTGCCCTGCACGATGCTGTCGCGCAGCCGCCGGTAGGCGCGCTCGCCGAGCGACAGGGTCTCGGTCTCGGCGAAGGGTTCGACGGCACTGGACATGGACATCTGCTATAGCAGGTGGCACTTTGCCCCGGAAGTCACGCCGGAGGGAAAGCCTGTGGGAGATCAGCCGCGTCGCAAGACGGCCGAGCAGTTGCGCAGCCACCGCTGGTTCGGCGTGGACGACATCCGCGCCTTCGGCCACCGCTCCCGCCTGCTGCAGACCGGGCTCTCCGAGCAGGATTTCCGCGGCAAGCCGGTGATCGGCATCATCAATACCTGGTCCGACCTCAGCGTCTGCCACGCCCATTTCCGCACCCGCGCGGATGAGGTGAAGCGCGGCGTCTGGCAGGCGGGCGGCTTCCCGGTCGAGCTGCCGGCGCATCCGGTGACGGAACAGTACCAGAAGCCCTCCTCGATGCTCTACCGCAACTTGCTGGCGATGGAGACGGAGGAGTTGGCGCGCAGCCATCCCTGCGACGGGCTCGTGCTTCTCGGCGGCTGCGACAAGACGCCGCCGGCGCTCGTCATGGGCGCGCTCTCGGCCGGCCTCCCCTGCATCTTCGTCCCCGCCGGGCCGATGCTGTCGGGCAATTGGCACGGCAAGAAGCTCGGCTCGGGCAGCGATGTCTGGAAGTACCATGCCGAGCTCCGCGCCGGGAACATCAGCCAGGCGCAGTGGAAGGACATGGAGACCGGTATCGCGCGCAGCTTCGGCACCTGCATGACGGCGGGCACCGCGGCGACGATGATGCTGGCGGTGGAGGCGATGGGCCTCTGCCTGCCCGGCGCCTCCTCGATCCCTGCTGCGGATTCGGCACATCCGCGCATGGCGACGTCCTGCGGCCGGCGGATCGTGGACATGGTCTGGGAGGATGAGACGCCGGCGCGGCTGCTGACCCAGGCCAGCATCGACAATGCCGTCACCGCCACCATGGCCTTCGGCGGCTCGACCAATGCCATCCCGCATCTGATTGCCATGGCGCGGCGCGGCGGCTTCCAGCTCGACCTCGAGCGCTTCGACGCGATCAGCCGCCGGGTGCCGCTGATCGCCAATCTCCGGCCGAACGGCGACACCTTCCTGATGGAGGACTTCTTCTACGCCGGCGGGGCACGCGCCTTCCTGGCGCGCTTGGCGCCCTATCTCGACCTCAATGCCCGCACGGTCACCGGCGCGACGCTCGGCGAGAATCTGGAAGGGGCCGAGATCTACAACGAGGAGATCATCCGACCCCTCGACCGGCCGCTGCAGGCGGAAGGTGGCGTCGCCATCCTGCGCGGGACCCTGGCGCCGCGCGGCGCGGTCATCAAGACCAGCGCCGCCGACCCGAAGCTGCTGGCGCATACCGGCCCGGCCGTGGTCTTCGAGGACTACAACGACATGAACGCGCGGCTCGATGATCCGGCGCTGGAGGTCACGGCCGACAGCGTGCTGGTGCTGCGCCAGGCGGGGCCGCAGGGCGGGCCTGGCATGCCGGAATGGGGCATGATGCCGATCCCGAAGAAGCTGCTGAAGCAGGGCGTGCGGGACATGGTGCGGCTGTCGGATGCCCGCATGTCCGGCACCAGCTACGGCACCTGCGTGCTGCATGTGGCGCCCGAATCGCATGTCGGCGGGCCGCTGGCCCTGGTCCGCAACGGCGACCTGATTCGCCTCGACGTGCCGAACCGCAGCCTCGACCTGCTGATCGACCCGGCCGAGATGGAAGCACGCCGGGCCGCCTGGGTGGCCCCGCCGGTGCGCTATGCCCGGGGCTGGACCGCGCTCCACCTTCAGCATGTGCGCCAAGCCGACGAGGGCTGCGACTTCGATTTCCTGGAAGCGGGATCGGCGACGCCCGAGCCCGAAATTCACTGAGACGTGCTGAGGCCTCAAGCTCGCTTTCGCGTTATATGTTGCAGCGCGAAAGGATGGATTCATGAGCGATGACAATGGCGGCGCGGAGTTCCAGCTGATGGAGGGCTGGATGTTCGGAGTCATGATGTTCCCGCTCGCCATGGCGGAGATCGTGCGGACTCCACCGGCCAACGATCCGGAGTAGCCTGCGCCGCATCTTGTGTTGGCCGCCATTCCTGGCCAGCATCCGCGCATGCAGCACATCGCCGACGCCGCCGCCGCCCTGGCCAGCGGCCGCATCTCCGCCGAAGCCTTGGTCGATGCCGCGCTCGACCGCATCGCCGACCCTGCGGGTGAGGGCGGGTCGACCTTCACGGCCGTGCATGCCAAGGCGGCCCGGGCCGAGGCGCGGGCCATGGATGCCCTGCGGCACGCCGGCCGGGCGCCAAGCCCCTGGGCCGGCATTCCCCTCACGATCAAGGACCTGTTCGACGAGCACGGCCATCCGACTCCGGCCGGCTCCGTCGTCCTGAAGGATGCGCCGGCCGCGACGCAGGATGCGCCGGCGGTGGCACGGCTGCGGCGGCAAGGCTTCGTCGTCCTCGGCCGGACCAACATGGTCGAATTCGCCTTCTCCGGCCTGGGCGTGAACCCGCATTACGGCACGCCCCGCAGCCCCTGGGACCGCGCGACCGGCCGCCTGCCTGGCGGCTCCTCCTCCGGCGCGGCCGTCGCCGCCGCCGATCACATGGGCTTCGGCGGGCTCGGCACCGATACCGGCGGGTCCTGCCGGGTGCCGGCGGCACTCTGCGGCGTGGTCGGCTACAAGCCGACGGCGAAGCGGGTGCCGATCACCGGGGTCCTGCCACTGGCCCCATCGCTCGATTCCGTCGGCCCCCTGGCCCGCAGCGTCGCCTGCTGCGCCCTGCTGGATGCGGTGATCGCCGGCGAGGAACGGCCGAACCCGGTCGCGCACCGGCCGGTGGCCGGGCTCCGCCTCGGCCTGCCGCGCCGGACCTTCCTGACCGACGACATGGATACCACCGTCAGCAATGCCTTCCAGCGCGCCCTGTCCCGCCTCTCGGCGGCCGGCGCCCGGATCGAGCTCTTCGACATCCCCGAGTTGGCCGAGCTGCCGGCCGTGAACGCAACCGGGGGCTTCGCCGCCAGCGAGGCCTGGGCCTGGCACCGCGGCCTGATCGGCGCCAGGGCCAGCGGCTACGACCCGCGGATCCTGGCCCGCATCCGCCGGGGCGAGCGGATGAGCGCGGCGGATTACCTCGACTTGGTCGCCGCCCGTGCCCGGCTCTGCGCCGCGGTGGCGAAGCGGACCGAAGCCTTCGATGCCGTGGTCACCCCCACCTGCCCGATCGTCCCGCCGGCCATCGCCGAGGTGGAGGCCGAGGGCGAGTACAACCGGATCAACATGCTGTTGCTGCGGAATACCGCGGTGGGCAATTTCCTCGACCGCTGCAGCATCAGCCTGCCGATCCACCGGCCGGGCGAGGCGCCGGTCGGGCTGATGCTGACCGGCGAGCACATGGCGGATGCGGCGCTGTTCCGCACCGCGGCCGCGGTCGAGGCGGCGCTGGCGGAAGGCTGAGCGGGTGCGCGCATGACGGCACCGATCCGCCGATCCGCCGAAGGCTGGGATGCCGTGCTCGCGGCCCTGCCGGATGCCATGCGCGCGGAGGTTCGCGCCGCCTATGCCGGGCCGGCCCGGCATTATCACGACGGCGCGCATGTCGGCGGCATCTGGGCCACCTGGCGGGCGCTCGGCGGCGATGCCGGGGACCGGGCGATCCTCTGGGCCGCGGCCTACCACGACCTGGTCTATGAGATCCCGGCGGCCAAGGGCTGGAACGAGGCGGAATCGGCCCGGCGGCTGGCCCGGACCGGTGCCGCGCTGGCGCTGGACCCGGTGGCGCTGGCCGAGGCCATCGGCATGATCGAGGCGACCGCCGACCATCTGGCGGCCGCGGCGGCGCGGGACCGGCTGTTCTGCGACCTGGACCTCTCCGGCCTGGCCTGCGACCCCGCCGGCTTCAGCGAGAATACCGGCCGGGTCCGGCGCGAATACGCCCAGGTGCCGGAGGCCGAGTTCCGCGCCGGGCGCCGCGTCTTCCTGGCCGGGCTGCTGGCGGAACCGGCGATCTTCCGGTCCGGCCAGGTGCCGGCCTGGTGGGAGGCGGCGGCGCGGGAGAACATCCGCCGCGAGGCTAGCGGAATGCCCGCATGATCCGGCCCCAGTCCTCGATCGCCGCCTCCTGCCCCGGGACGATCTGCACCGTGAATTCGGTATAGCCGGCGTCGCGCAGGTCGCCGACCCGCCGTTTCAGCTCGGCCTCGGTCGCGGTAAAGCTGCTGATGCGGATCATCTCGGCGGTGACGAAGGGCTTCTCCTCCGGCTTGACGAACATCAGATGGCCGCGGTGGTTGTTCAGGTAGGGTGCGTCCTTCGGCTCGAAGCTCCGGGCCAGCGCAACGTAGCCTTCGACCGCCGCCCGGCACTGCTCCGGCACCGGGGAGATGTTGGGCAGGCCGGACAACGCCTCATCCGCGGCCCGATGCAGCAGCACGGCGGCACGCGGCCCGGCCTGGGCCATGGCACGGGGGCTGTCGCAGGGCTCGCCCTCCTCCAGCACGCAGCCGAGGACGAAGGCGGTTGCCTCCAGCGCGCGGGCCTGGCCTGCCGCGGTCCAGGCCTGCTGCATCTCGCCGAGCATGGCGACGGCGGCGGGAACATCGGAAAAGAAGTTGATCCAGCCGGCCCCCAGCCGCGCCGTCAGCGCCCGGGCGCGCGGGCCGGCGGCGGCCAGGTGCAGGCGCATCGGGGTGCGGGTATCGATCAGCCCGAGGTCGGGGTTCAGCAGGCGGATCTTGTGCCGGGCGCCCTCGATCTCGGTCTCCACCGTCTCCTCGGCCAGCAGGCCAAGCATGACGCGGATGTATTCCTCGAAATCCTTCAGCTTCATGGCGCCGAGGCCCATGGCCCGCCTACCCGTAAAGCCGGTGCCGATCCCGATATCCACCCGCCCCGGCGCCAGCTTGTTCAGCGTGGCGAAGGCATTGGCCGTCACCGCGGCGATGCGGTTCGAGGGGATGAGCACCCCGGTGCCGAGCCGGATGCGGCTGGTCTTCACCGCCGCAGCGCCCATCGCGACGAAGCAGTCGGCGCTCAGCATCTGCGTGTCGTAGAACCAGGCGGTGCGGAAGCCGAGCTCCTCGGCCCTTGCCGTCAGCTTCCAGGCAGTGGCGTCGGTCGCCATGGCGATGCCGAATTCCATGCTCGTTCTCCCTTTGCAGGGCCCAGCCAAGCGCGTCGGGCGGGACGGGGCAAGGCAGGGCGGCTATGCTCGCCGGGTGATCGCCTTCCTCGCCATCTGCCTGCCGATCTTCGCCGTCATCGGCGTGGGCTTCGCGGCGGCCCGATTCCGCCTGATCCAGCCGGCGATGATCGATGCGGTCGGCGCCTTTTCCTTCCTGTTTGCCCTGCCGGCACTGCTGCTGCGGCTGATGGCGGCGCAGCCGCTGGGCCGCAGCTTCGAGGCGGGCTTCTTCTTCGGCTACCTCGGCGCCTGCCTCACCGTCTTCGGCGCGGTCATGCTGGCCGCCCTGCCCTTCCGCCGGCGCGGCCCGGCGGCGGCGATCGGCGCGGCGGCGGCCATGGGCAATGTCGGCTACCTCGGCCCGCCGCTGCTGCTGCCGCTGCTGGGCGAGCGCGGCGCCGGGCCGATCGCCATGTCCATCATGTCGGAGGTCGCGGTGGTCCTCGCCCTCGGCTCGGTGCTGATGGCCCCGGCGGTGCCGGGCGCGGGGCTGCGCAACGGGTTGCGGGCGCTGCGGTCCGTTGCCTTGAACCCGGTGCTGCTCTCCATCGCCGGCGGGGCGCTGCTGGGGGCGGCGGGGGTGCCGCTGCCGGGGCCGATCGAGCGCTTCCTCGGCTTCCTCGGCGCGGCGGCGGGGCCGACGGCGCTGTTCGCCCTCGGCGGCACGCTGGCCCGGCTGAAGATCGACCAGCGGCTGCTGGCGGCGGCGGGCGGGGCGGTGGCGGCGAAGCTGGCCGCCTATCCACTGCTCGTCTGGGTCGTGCTGGGCACGGTGCTGCGGCTGGAGCCCTTCTGGGTGCAGTCGGGCGTGCTGCTGGCGGCCATGCCGACGGCGACCAATGCCTTCGTCATGGCCCAGCGCAACCAGGCGGCGGAGGACGAGGTCTCCGCCGTGGTGCTGTTCTCGACGCTGATCGCCGCGGTCGCCTTCCCGGCGACGGCCTGGCTGATGGCGCCGCCCGTGGCGGTGCCTTAGCCGGTCACGCTCCGCACCCAGGCGCAGGCCTCGGCCATGGCCGCCGTCGCGCCCTCGACGCGGCCCGTCCAGAAGAGGAAGCCGTGGTTCATGCCCGGCCAGCGCGTCATGCGCACCGGCACGCCGGCGGCCGAAAGCCGCCCGGCGTAAAGCTCCGCCTCGTCGCGCAGCGGATCGTATTCGGCGGACTGGACCAGCGCCGGCGGCAGCCCGGCGAGATCCGGCGTCCGCAGCGGCGCCACATGCGGATGCGCCGAAAGGGAGGCATCCGGCAGGTAATGTCCCCAGAACCATTCCATGGTGGCCCGGGTCAGCCCATAGCCTTCCGCATTCTCGGCGTAGGAGGGCGTGCCTGGCGAATGCCAGTCGGTGACCGGATAGAGCAGCGCCTGCCCCACCGGCCGCGGCCCGCCCTCGTCCCGCAGCCGCAGCGCCGTCACCGCGGCGAGGTTGCCGCCGGCGCTGTCCCCGGCCAGCATCAGCCGCGCCGCATCGGCGCCGAGCCCGGCCGCCTGCGCCACCGCCCAATGGGTCGCCGCCAGGCAATCCTCCGGCGCCGCCGGGAAGGGATGCTCCGGCGCCAGGCGGTAATCCACCGAGACCACGAGGCAGCCGGAGCCGGCGCAGAGGTTGCGGCAGATGCCGTCATGGGTATCGAGGCTGCAGAGCACGAAGCCGCTGCCGTGGAAGAAGACCATCAGCGGGAAGGGCCCCTCCCCCGGCGGGGTATAGATCCGCAGCCGCAGCGGACCGCCCGGCCCCTGCATCATCCGCTCCGTCACCGCGGCAACGGGCGCGGCGGGCGGCATGGCGGCGATCCGCGCCTCGTACTGGGCGCGGGCGGCGGCCACCGGCAGGGTCTCGGTCCGCGGTGCCCCGGCGCCGAGCGCCAGCAGGGCGGCGAGCTGCGGGTCGAGCGCCATGCCTCAGGGCCAGGCGAAGGGCGAGGGGAAGGGCCGGCCGAAGGGGCGCCCGGCCTTCACCGTCTGCACCGGCTTCAGCCATTGCTCGCCGCGCCGCCGGTTGTTGCGGGTGTCGACGAATTCGACCGGCTCCCGCACCAGCTCGAGGATGGCGACGTCGCCCGGCGCGCCCGCCTGCAGGGTGCCGAGCTTCTCCACCCGGTCGATGATCCGCGCCGGCGCCACCGTCGCCATCGCCACCACCTGCTCCAGCGTATAGCCGTTGTTCAGGAACTTGCTCATCACCCAGGGCAGGAAGGGCAGGCCGGGGGTATTGCCGGAGACGGCATGGATGTCGCTGCTGATGGTATCGGGGCCGAAGCCCTGGTCGCGAGCCGGCTCGAAGACGGTGTAGTCGAAGCTGCCGCCACCATGGCCGACGTCGATGACGACGCCGCGCCGCTTGGCCTCCAGCGCCGCCGGCACGACCCGGCCGTTCTGCACGGTGTTGTTGCCGGCGCCCGAATAGGCATGGGTCAGGATATCGCCGGGGCGCAGCAGGTCCAGCACCTCGGCGATGGCGCCGGGCGCATTGCCGATGTGGCACATGACGCGGGCCCAAGGCCCGGCCAGCGCCGCCGCCTGCACCGCCCGCCGCAGCGGCTCGAGGCCGTTGCTGCCCACCACCTCCGTGGTCATGCGCACCTTGATGCCGAGGCAGACGTCGCGGTTCTCCGCCGCGGTCTTCGCCGCCAGCTCGACCATGGCATGGTCGATGTTCAGCATCTCGCCGACGGGGAAGCCGGCGAGGCCGAAATTGGCGATATGGACGAAGCCCAGCAGCCGGGTGCGGGACCGTGCCAGCACCGCGTGGCGGAACAGCGAGAAGGTGCTGCTGCCGGCATCGCCGGCGCTCACATAGGTCGTGGTGGCGGTCCAGGGCACCAGCTCATCGGCCGGCAGGCCGATAGCCGAAACCTCCGGATAGACATGCGCATGCAGGTCGACCAGCCCCGGCAACACCAGCTTGCCGGTCGCATCGATCACCTGCAGCGCGGCCTCCGCCGGAATCTCCGGCTCCACGGCCACGACCAGGCCGTTGCGGATGGCCACGTCGCGGCGGCCGCGCAGGTTCTGCGAGGGATCGACCACCTCGCCGCCGCGAATCAGCAGGTCGTGCCGCAGGGCCTGGGCGCCGAGGGGCGTGCCGCCGAGCGCCAGGCCGGCGGCACCGCCCAGCAGGGCGCGGCGCGGGAATTCCATCATGCTTCCCTCCCCTTCACTTGCCGAGGTGCCGGTCGAAGAAGCCGGCGATCTCGCCGAAGGCCTCGCGGCTCTCGGGCGCGCTGTCGTCGCGGTAGTAATGCGCGTGCGACTGGCCCTCGAAGACCTGCAGCGAAGCCTCGACGCCGGCCTGGCGCAGCGCCCGGTGCATGCGCACGGTATTGCTCAGCAGCAGGTCGCGGGTGCCGGTGGTGAGGATGGTCGGCGGGAAGCCGCACAGGTCGCCATAGATGGGCGAGAGCAGCGGGTCGCGCAGGTCGTGGCCATTGGCATAGAAGCGCGTCGCCGCATCGCAGAAGCCATCCACCGCGACCAGCACGTTGTCGACCAGCCCATTGGTCTGGAAGCTGTCGCCGACGCCGGTCACGTCCGACATGGGCGTGCCCGGGGCGATGGCCGCCGGCAGCGGCAGCCCCTCCGCCTTGGCCCGCAGCACCATCTCGAGCGTCAGGGCGCCGCCGGCGGAGCTGCCGAAGATCGCCATGTTGCGCGCATCGGTGGTCTGCAGCGCCGCCTTCCACACCGCCATGGCATCGTCGAGCGCGGCCGGGAAATAGGCCTCGGGCGGCATGCGATAGTCGACCGATATGACGCGGTAGCCGCCGAAGCCGGCCATGAAGATGGCCTCCGGCAGGCCGGCCTCGCCGGGGTTCAGCACGTAGCAGCCGCCATGGACATGGATCAGCAGGCGGTTCCGGTTCTCCAGCCGGATCTCGCGCGGGGTGACGCGGAAGACCTTCACGCCGCCCATCTCGGCAGCCTCGACATCCACCTTCAGCCGCTCCCGCAAACCGGGCAGGCCGGCCCGGGTCGCCGCGGCGCCGGCCTCGGCCAGGGCGCGCCAGCCTTCCGGCGTGGTCGGCGGGGTGTTCCAGCCCTGGCGCAGCGGCGCGGCGATCAGCCGCTGCACCTGCGGGCTGGGCGCGCTCGGCACCGGCAGGCTACGGGCCGGGACATCCCGCGGACCGGGGCCGGCAGGCTGGGCCATGGCGGCGGGGGCGGCGAAGGCGATCAGGCTGGCGATCGCGCAACCCAACGGCAGCTTGGACATCGGCGTTCCTCTCGATTTACCGGCAGCTTACCGGATCGGCGGCGCGTACATCAGCCCGCCGCGGCTCCAGAGGTCGTTCAGCCCCCGCGGCAGCTTGATCGGGCTGCCCATGCCGAGGTTGCGCTCAAAGATTTCGCCGTAATTCCCCGCCGCCTTGATCGCCCAATAGGCCCAGCGCCGGTCGAGGCCCATCAGCGGCCCATGGTCGCCGGAAAGCCCCAGCAGCCGGCGGATCTCCGGGTTCTGGCTGCCCAGGAAGCTGTCCACATTGGCCTGGGTGATGCCCAGCTCCTCCGCCGTCAGCAGGGCGAAGAAGGTCCAGCGGATGATGTCGAACCACTGGTCGTCGCCGTGCCGAACCACCGGCGCATGCGGCTCCTTGCTGATGATCTCCGGCAGGATCACGTGCTCGGCCGGATTGGGGAAGGAGGCGCGCAGCCCCGCGAGCTGGCTGGCATCGGTCGAATATGCATCGCACCGTCCGGCCAGGTAGCTGCGCCGGGCCTCGTCGTTCTGCTCGAAGACCACCGGGTTGTAGCGGATGTTGTTGGTCCGCGCCCAATCCGAGAGGTTCAGCTCGTTGGTGCTGCCGGCGACCACGCAGATGGAGGCGCCGACCAGCTCGCTGGCGGATTTCAGCCCGAGCGACGCGCGCAGCAGGAAGCCCTGACCGTCGAAGAAACTCACCGCGGTGAAGTTCAGCCCATTGGCCGTGTCACGCCCCTGGGTCCAGGTGACGGTGCGGATCAGCACGTCGATCTGGCCGGATTGCAGCGCGGTCAGCCGCGCCGTGGTGGTCAGCGGCACCCAGCGGATCTTGGTCGGATCGCCCAGCGTTGCCCCGGCGACGGCCCGGCAGAGATCGTTGTCGATGCCCCGGTACTCGCCCCGGCTGTCCGGCAGGGAGAAGCCGGCGGCACCGGTGGAGGTGCCGCAGATCAACAGGTCCCGCCCCTTCACCGCCGCCAGGGTCGGGCCGGGGGCCTGAGCCTGGCCCTGCGCCTGGCCCTGGGCAGGCCCAGGTGCCTGGGCCCTGGCCGCCGGGGCGATGACCATGGCGAGACCGGCGGCGAGGGCCGCGGCAAGAATGGGGGACGACATGACAGGGGGCTCCCGGGCTATGCCGCATGATGACCATGCGGCGGCGCTTCGCTCAACCGGCGGCGGCGCGGCCGGGAGTTGCGCCAGGGGACATGCGCCGGGAGGTGGATCGCCCGTCCAGGGCGATGGCTACGCCACCGTCTCCGGGCGAAGGGCGGGCACCAAGGGCGGCGGCAACAGGTCGCTCAGCACCACGACATGGGCCGAGATCGCATCCGACAGCGGCAGGGAGCTTCCCGTCACCAGCCACCGGCCCCATTCCGTCTGCCACTGCGCGACCTCGACCTCCTGGCCATCGATACTGATCCAGTAGAAGCCGGCGTCGCGGTCGTCCGGGTTGGTCATGGCTCACCTCCGACAGCAACAACGCGACAAGGGCAATGAGTTGCGCATCCGTCACGCAATCCGTTGCACAGGTTGCAGGGCCCGGCGGCGTCAGGCTGGCCGCCGGCGGGCCCTGCGGCTAGGCTCGGGGCATGGTCGGCTGGACGCGACGCAAGCTGCTGCTCGGGGCGGCCCTGCCCTTCGCCTTCCCGGAGGGTGACCGGCTGCGCCTGTCCAACCGGGCGCTCGGCTGGACGGTGCTGCGCGACCGGGAGGCCAGGCCGGAGGCGGCAGAGACCGGCATGGTGCTGGCCCGGGTGCAGCGGCCGGTGGCCCCGGCCGACCGGCCCGGGCACCTCGCCGCCAGCCTGCGGCATTTCCGCCCCTTCCGCTTCGGCTCGCTGCCGGCCGAGGCGGTGGTGCAGCTGGCCGGCCTGCCCGGCCGGGCGATCGAGGCCCCGGCCATGGGCATCGGCAGCCGTGTCCCGGTGATGGTCCACGCCGTCTGCCTCTTCGCGCCCCGGCGCAGCTACCTGATCATCGGCTCCGCGCCCGGCGTGGAGTGGGAAGCGCTCCGCCCGGAGCTGTTGCGGGTGATCGAGGGCTTCCGCCCGGGCTAGGCCGGCTCGGCCGCGAAGCGCGTGGTCGGGCTGACGAATTCATCCTGCGCCGCCACGGTCAGCAACTCGCGCGAGCCCGCCGCCATGGTCCGCCGCAGCAGGCCATGGATCGAGGAGGCCGCCGCCGCCATGGCGCGCGGGGCGTCGCCGCCCAGCCGATGGAACAGAAAGAGCGCGGCGATCGCATCGCCGGCGCCGTTGAAGGATTGCGGCAGGCGCGGCGTGCGCAGCCGCCAGAAGCGGCCGCCCTCCCCGGCCAGCAGGTCCATCGCATCGGGGGGCGTCTCGGCGGTCCGCAGGCTGGTCACCAGCACGCAGCGCGGCCCGCGGGCCTGCAGGGCGGTGACCGCCGCCTTGGCCTCGGCCAGGGTGCCGATGGGGGCACCGGCCAGCCATTCCAGCTCGAACTGGTTGGGTGTCGCCAGATCGGCCAGCGGCAGGGCCTCGTCGCGCATGAGCTCGGCGATGCCGGGGCGGACATAGACTCGGCCGTTGTCGCCGATGACCGGGTCGCAGCAATAGAGGGCCCGGGGATTGGCCGCCTTGACCCGCGCCACCGCCTCCAGCACCGCCGCGCCGGTCTCGGCGTCGCCGATATACCCCGACAGCACCGCATCGCAGCCGGGCAGCACGCCGCGCTCCTCGATGCCCAGCACGCAGTCGCGGATCAGCGCCGCCGGGAAGACCTGGCCGCGGAAGCCGCCATAGCCCAGGTGGTTGGAGAACTGGACGGTATTGACCGCCCAGACCTCGGCGCCGAGGCGCTGCAGGGGAAAGACGGCGCTGGCATTGCCGACATGGCCATAGGCCACCCAGGACTGGATCGAGAGGATGTTCACCGGCCGAGCCTAGGCCATCCCCGCGGCCACGGAAATGCGCCCCGGCCCTCACCCCCTTCCATCCGCCGCGCCGTCCCGGCAGGATGCGGTCGAATCCCGGGACGACACCGGGCTCCCAGGAGAGGACCGCCCATGACCGAAGCCGTCACCCGCCGCACCGCCATGCTCGGCGCCGCCGCCACCTCCGGCGCGCTGCTCTTTGCCGGCGGCAATGCCCGCGCCCAGGCGAAGCCGACCGAGCTGCGGGTCGGCATCACCACCTTCCTCTCCGGCCCGGCCAGCGTCTTCGGCGTGCCGGCCAAGCAGGCGGCGGAGCTGCTGTTCGAGGAGATCAACAAGGCCGGCGGCATCGGCGGCATTCCGGTCCGCGCCTTCTTCGTCGATGAGGCGCCGGGCACCGACCACCTCGTCGGCGAGTACCGCCGCCTCGTGCAGAACGAGGGCTGCCAGATCATCCTGGCCTCCATCTCCTCCGGATCCTGCCTCGCCTGCACGCCGCTGTCGGATGAGATGAAGAAGACCACCCTGCTGTGGGATTGCGGCACCCAGCGCATCTTCGAGGAAGGCCCGCACCCCTATGCCTTCCGCACCCAGGGCTACGGCACGCCGGAGGTCCTCGCCCCGCTGCTCTATCTGCTGAAGCACAAGCCGGACTTCCGGACGCTGGCCGTCATCAACCAGGACTACGCCTGGGGCCGCGACAGCTGGGAGCTGTGGAAGGCCGGCATGGATGCGATGAAGCCCGGCGTGCGCGTGGTGGCGGAGATGTTTCCCCGCTTCGGCGCGACCGACTACAGCACCGAGGTCACCCGGCTGCTGGCGGCGCGGCCGGACGTCATCCTCTCGACCTCCTGGGGCGGCGACCTCACCACCCTCATCCGGCAATCGACCGAGCGGCGGCTGTTCGAGCGGTCGCTCTTCGTCATGCCGATCGCCGAGGCCTCGCTGCCGACGCTCGGGCGCACCATGCCGGCCGGCCACATCATCGGCGCCCGCGGCGACCACTGGAACAACCACCCCTCGCCCAAGGACCCGGCCCGGCTGAAGCGGCTGGTCGACAGCTACCGCGCCAAATACAACGAATATCCGATCTACCCCGTGCACCACATGGCGCAGGCGATCTCGGCCATGCAGGCGGCCTATGCCAAAGCGATTGCCGCCAAGGGCGCCGGCGGCTGGCCGAACGACCTCGAATTGTCGAACGCCTTCCGCGGCCTGACCTTCGACACGCCGACCTCCACCATCACCCTGCGGGAGGATGGCCAGGGCCTGGAGGACCAGATCGTCGGCCTGTCCAGCTTCAACGACAAATTCCCCTTCTCGGTGCCGAAGGACATGATCCTCTTCCCGGCCGCCATGGTCAGCACCCCGGTCGGGCAGAAGAGCACCGACTGGCTGAAGACGCTGAAGCCCGACTTCGTCTCCCAGGTCCCCGCGCCGATGGCCGGCTGAGCCGCCCGGCATGATGGAATGGTTCAGCGACAACGGCCTGCTGCTCGGCCTCGCCCTGCTCGACGGGCTGTCCTATGCGGCGCTGGTCTTCATGGTGGCCGTCGGGCTGAACCTGGTGTTCGGCGTGCTGCGCATCGTCAACGTGGCGCATGGCAGCCTGTTCGCGATCGGGGCCTATACCGCGGCCTCGATCGGCATCTTCTTCGCCTCGCTCGGCCTGCCGGCCTGGGCGGGCTACATCGCACTGGTGCTCTCGGCGCTGCTGGTCGGCGCGGTGCTCGGCCCGCTGATCGAGCGGCTGCTGCTGCGGCGGATCTACGGGCATGAGGACGTGCTGCAGCTGCTGGTCACTTTCGCCCTGTTCATGATCTTGGAGGATGTGCAGAAGCTGATCTGGGGCGTGCAGCCCATCATGCAGGACGCGCCGATGAAGTTCCTCGGCACGGTGGACATCCCCTTCGGCGAGGATGTCATTCCCTTCACCGCCTATCAGCTCTTTGTCCTGCCGGGCGTGGCGGTGGCGACGCTCGCGGCGCTGGCCTGGTTCCTGCGGCGGACCCTGACGGGGCGCGTCATCGTCGCCGTCACCACCGACAAGGAAGCGGCGACGGCCATGGGGATCGACGCCGCCAAGATCATGCTGCTGACCTTCAGCTTCGGCGCCGGCCTCGCCGCGCTGGGCGGGGCGCTGGCCTCCCCCACCACCTCGCTGGTGCCGGGCGTCGGTGCCAGCACCATCGTGCTGTCCTTCGCCGTGGTGGCGACCGCGGGCCTCGGGCAGATCGAGGGGGCGGCACTGACCTCGCTCATGATCGGGCTCGGCCGCAGCATCGCCGTCTATTTCGCCCCGGAATTCGAGGTGGTGGTGCCCTATATCATCATGGTCGCGGTGCTGCTGGTCCGGCCGCAGGGTCTGTTCGGCGTGCTGGAGACCCGCCGGGTATGAAGCGCGAGACACTGCTGGCGATCGTCGGTGCCCTCGCCCTGATACTCTGCGCCTGGGCAATCCCTTGGCTCAAATTCGTCCTCACCGTCGCGCTGGCCAAGGGCATCGCGGTGCTCGGGATCCTGCTGCTGCTCCGCGCCGGGCAGGTCAGCTTCGGCCATGCCATGTTCCTCGCGGTCGGCGCCTATACCGTCGCCTTCGTGGCGCCGAGCGTGCCGGAGGTGCTGCTGCTGCTGCCGCTGGCGGCGCTGCTGGCCACCGCCCTCGGGCTGGTCATTGGCCTGTTCCTGGTGCGCTACCGCGACATCTTCTTCGGCATGCTGAACCTGGCGCTCAGCATGGTCATCTATTCCCTGCTGGAGAAGATGTACGCCATCACCCATGGCACCGACGGCATCCGCATCGCCGCCCTGACCTTCGCCGGCGTCAGCCTCGAGCGGGAGGTGCAGGAATGGGTGATGTTCGGCATCGCCCTGACGCTGGCCATCGGCTTCGGCCTGCTGGTCCGGGCCTATCTCGGCTCGCCGATGGGCCGGGCGCTGGCAGGGATCAAGACGCGGGAGACGCGGCTGGAATTCATGGGCGTCTCGGCCCGGCTGGTGCTGCTGTTTGCCTATGTGCTCTCGGCGCTGATGGGCGGGGTCGGCGGTGCGCTGGTCTCGATGACGACGCGGCACGTCACGCCGCAGCTCGCCTACTGGACCTCCTCCGGTGAGCTGGTCTTCATCGCCATCCTCGGCGGCGCCGGCAGCGCGCTCGGTCCCTTCCTCGGCGCCACGGCCTTCGAGCTGGTACGGGTCTATGCCGCGGCGGCGGTCGCCGATGCCTGGCAGATGATCCTCGGCGGGGTGCTGCTGCTGGTGATCCTGTTCGCCCCGGGCGGGGTCTGGGGCATCCTCTCGAGCAAGCTGAAGGGGCGCGGCGCATGAGCACCCCCCTGCTCTCGGCCAAGGGCCTGCGGCTGGCCTTCGGCGGCGTGAAGGCGGCCGATGGCATCGATCTCGATGTCATGGCGGGGGAGTTCCTCGCCATCATCGGGCCCAACGGCGCCGGCAAGACCACCTTCATCAACATGTCCACCGGTTATCTCAGGCCGCAGGCCGGCCGCATCGAGTTCGACGGCCAGCCGATCCTCGGCCTGCAGCCCCGCGCCATCGTCCGGCGCGGCATCGGCCGCAGCTTCCAGCTGCCACAGCTGTTCACCGAGCATACCGTGCTGGAGAATGCGGCGCTGGCCGTCGCCTCCCGCCTCGGCCTCTGGTCGCCGCTCGCCCCCCTGCTCCGCCCGGCCTGGCGGGAGGAGGCGATGGACCTGCTGGAGCGCTTCGGCCTGCAAGGCGTGGCCGGGAGCCGCGCCGACGCGCTGAACGAGGGCGCCCGCAAGCTGGCCGACATCGCCATGGCCGTGGCGCTGCAGCCCCGCCTGCTGCTGATGGACGAGCCCACCAGCGGCGTCGCCGCGGCGGAGAAGATGCAGATCGTCGAGACCCTGGTCCGGGTGCTGCGCCAGTCCGGCGTCACCGCGGTGTTTGTCGAGCATGACATGGACGTGGTCGCCCGCTTCGCCGACCGGGTCGCGGTCTGGAGCCAGGGGCGGATCGCAGCCCTTGGCCCGCCGGCCCAGGTGCTGGCGGACCCCGTGGTGCAGCGGGACGTGATCGGGATTTCCGCCCATGCTTGAGCTCAAGGGTGTCTCCGTCGACATCGCCGGCATCCGGGTGCTGCGCGACGTCTCCCTCCGTGTGCCCCCCGGCGGGCGGGTGGCGCTGATCGGCCGCAACGGCGCCGGCAAGACCACCGCGCTGCGGACCCTGATGGGCCTGCTGCCGACCCGCGCCGGCTCCGTCGCCATCGACGGCACGGATGCCACCACCGTGCCGGCGCATCACCGCGCCCGCCTCGGGATCGGCTATGCGCCCGAGGAACGGCGGCTGTTCGGCAGCTTCTCGGTGCGGGAGAACATGGTGCTGCCGGCCCAGGTGCTGAAGCTGGCGGCGGCCGAGACCGCCCGGCGGTTGGACGCCGTCTTCACCCTGCTGCCGGAGCTGCGCGACCTCGCGCCGCGCCGCGCCGCCGGCCTCTCGGGCGGCCAGGGCAAGATGGTGGCGCTCGGCCGGGCGCTGATGGTCGGCACCAGGGCGGTGCTGCTGGACGAGCCCTTCCAGGGCCTCGCCCCGGTCCTCGCCCAGCGCTACGCGGAGGCGCTGAAGCGGCTGCACGAGGCGCTGCCGGATGTCGCCATCCTCATCACCGAGAGCAACCCGGAGCTGCTGCGCCCCCTGGTCGAG
This sequence comes from Paeniroseomonas aquatica, assembly GCF_030409335.1. Classification (GTDB taxonomy): domain Bacteria; phylum Pseudomonadota; class Alphaproteobacteria; order Acetobacterales; family Acetobacteraceae; genus Belnapia; species Belnapia aquatica. The sequence goes on along the minus strand of NZ_JAUFPN010000170.1, from coordinate 24,267 downwards.
GCGACCTTCGTCATCGAGCGCGGGGAAATGGCGCCGGGCTGAAGGGCTCCCCATATGGCCGGGATGACCCCCTGTGAAACCTGGCTGCGGCTGACGGCGCTCGGCGCCCTGCTCGCGGGCTGCGCCGGCCAGCCGCGGACGGCCCTGCCCGACCCGGCCATCCTCGCCGCGCATGAGGCCGAGCATGGCCCGCCCTGGGGGCCGGAGGAGCCGCCCTGGGTGGCGCCGCCGGTAACCTTCTACGATCCCTATCCCTGGTATGCGGGCGGGCCGGTGATCGGCCTCGGGGTGCGGCGCGGCGGCTGGTGGGGCGGCCACCGCGGCGGCTACCGAAGCGGCTTCATCGGCCGCGGCGGCTTCCATGGTGGCCGCGGCTTCGGCCATGGTGGAGGCCGGGGCGGCGGCCGGGGCCGGCGCTGAGGTTGCGCCACCCGCATCCTTCGCCTATACGCCCCGTTCCCCGCGGCCGGTCGGTATCGGCTGCGCCATATTCCGCGAGCGCGCCATGAAGCCCGACATCCATCCCGACTACCACGATATCACCGTGATCATGACCGACGGGACGACGTATGCCACGCGCTCCTGCTACGGCAAGCCGGGCGACACCATCCGGCTCGACATCGACCCGAAGTCGCACCCGGCCTGGACCGGCGTGCAGCGCGTCATGGACACCGGCGGGCAGGTGGCGAAGTTCAACAAGAAGTTCGCCGGCCTGGGCATCCGCAAGAAGTAGCCCGCCCGGCCGCCGCGATTTTTTCGACGCCGCCTCCCTTGATCGGGGGGCGGCGTTTTCTAATTTCACCTCCTGTCAGGGGCGCCCGCATGGGGTTCCTGGCGCGGTCCGCCGCTTCCGCCTGATGCCCGGATGGGGTCAGGCAAAGGGCAGGCCGCCGGCACAACTGGACCTTGCTCCCTTCAGGAGGTTCCGCCTTATGAATACCCTCGACTTCTCCCCGCTGTTCCGCACCGCCATCGGCTTCGACCGGCTGGCCCGCACGCTCGAGACCGCGCGCGCTTCCGCGGAACCCCAGGGCTACCCGCCCTACAACATCGAGAAAGCCGCCGAGGACAGCTACGTGCTGACCCTGGCTGTGGCCGGCTTCGGCCCGGATGACCTCGAGATCGTCGCCCAGGACAACGTCCTGCGGGTGGCCGGGCGGGCGCCGCAGACCGAGACCGGCGGCAGCTTCCTGCATCGTGGCATCGCCGGCCGCGCCTTCGAGCGTCGTTTCGCCCTGGCCGACCACATCGTGGTGGATGGCGCCAACCTCGAGCATGGGCTGCTGCAGCTCACGCTGAAGCGGGTGGTGCCGGAGGCGTTGAAGCCGCGCCGCATTCCGGTCCAGCCGGGCCGGGTGGTGGCTGCCCCCTCGCAGGTGGAAGCACCGCAGGTCGAAGCGCCCCAGGCGCAGGCAGCCTGAGGTCACGGCATCCAACGGGCCGGCGGAGCGATCCGCCGGCCTTTTTTGCATCGGGCCTCCGGTGGTTCTCAGGGCCGCCGGAAGAAGGCATCGGCGGCGCCGCGGTGGGCCTCCCGGGTCGCGATGGCCGCCTCCGCCCGGGATATTTCGGCCCGCAGGGCGGCGATATAGCCGTGCAATTCCGCCACGCCCCAGCTGTCGATGCTCGCCGGGACAAATCGTGGGGCGGGTTTCGGGGTCTCCTCCTCGATCATTCGGCTAATTCTCCCATCGCACGGGCTTTGACCCCGCCTAATGCCGCCTCTATATGCCACGCCAAGCCGCGGTGGGTGCGCAGGCCGTCCATAGCACCACGCAATTGGCATCGCTCAGATAGGTTGCATTCCATGACCCAGCCGTTGATGCCCAAGGCCACCGCCGTGTGGCTGATCGACAAGACGTCGCTTACCTTCGAACAGGTCGCCGATTTCGTCGGCATGCACCCGCTGGAAGTCCAGGCCATCGCCGATGGCGAGGTTGCCCAGGGGATCATCGGGTACGACCCGGTGCTGAACGGCCAGCTGACCCGGCAGGAAATCGCCCGCTGCGAGGCGGATCCGGCGCTGCGGCTGAATATCCAGATCTCCGCCCTGCCGGTCCCGAAGGCCCGCGGCAAGGGCGCCCGCTATACGCCGGTTTCCAAGCGGAACGACCGCCCGGATGCCATCGCCTGGCTCATTCGCCATCACCCGAGCCTGTCGGATATCGCGGTCGGCAAGCTGCTCGGCACCACCAAGGAGACCATCGCCAAGGTGCGCGACCGGACCCATTGGAACAGCGCCAACATCAAGCCGCGGGACCCGGTGATCCTGGGCCTCTGCAGCCAGTCCGACCTGAATGCCGCGCTCATCGCGGCCGGGGAGAAGCCCGGCAGCGCGCCGCTGCCGGACCTCAGCGAAGACTCCGCCGCCTGACCGCCGCCGGGCCGGATGACCAGGCGGGGCCCCAGGCGGGGACCGGCCGGTCAGCTCGGCCGGCGGAGCTTCTCGATCTCCTCGCGCAGTCGCAGTTTTTCCCGCTTCAGCCGCGCCAGTTCCAGGTCGTCCGGTTTCGGGCGGGCGTCCTGGGCGCCAATCTGTCGCTCCAGGACGGCATGCTTGTCTTCCAGGGACCGGAGCCTCGGCGAGGTCATCATGCGGGCAACTCCTTCCGTTGTTCAGCGCGGCAGCACCGGCCCGGCTTGGGCGCCAGGCTGTTGCGGCCGCGCCGGGACATGCTAATGGCGGAGGCACCCCCGATGCACCCATTCCTTTGTCGTCCAACCTTCACCAGGCCGAGCCCGCATCACGATGCTGGATGACCGAGACAGCCTGCTGCGCCGCCTGCACGAGATGCGGAGCGAGCATCGAGACCTCGACACGGTGATCGCCCGGCTGTCGACCAGCCTGGCGGACCAGTTGCAGGTCCAGCGCCTGAAGAAGCGCAAATTGAAGCTGAAGGACGAGATCTCCTGGCTGGAAGGCCGGCTTGTCCCCGACATCATCGCCTGAGGGGCACCGCGTGTGACTTCTGCAGATCCGGCACCCCTGGTGGGCGTCATCATGGGCAGCCGTTCGGACTGGGAGACCATGCGCCATGCGGTCGAGGTGCTGGGCCGGCTCGGCATCCCGCACGAGGCGCGGGTCGTCTCCGCCCACCGCACCCCGGAACGCCTGTTCGACTATGCCAGGGCCGCCCGGGGCCGCGGGCTGCAGGTGCTCATCGCCGGCGCCGGCGGGGCGGCGCACCTGCCGGGCATGGCTGCGGCCATGACACCGCTGCCGGTGCTCGGCGTGCCGGTCGAGAGCCATGCGCTGAAGGGCATGGACAGCCTGCTCTCCATCGCCCAGATGCCCGGCGGCATCCCGGTCGGGACCCTGGCCATCGGCAAGGCCGGTGCGATCAATGCCGGCCTGCTGGCCGCCGCCATCCTGGCGCTGGCGGATCCCGCGCTGGCGGCGCGGCTGGACGACTGGCGGGCGGCGCAGACCGCCGGGGTGCCGGACCTGCCCGCCGATGCCTGACGCCCCCCTGACCCACGGCGGCACGATCGGCATCCTCGGCGGCGGCCAGCTCGGCCGGATGTCCGCCATGGCGGCGGCCCGGCTCGGCTACCGCACCCATGTCTTCGCCCCGGACGCGGATTCGCCGGGGATGCAGGTGGCCGCAGCTGCCACCGTTGCCGCCTACGAGGATGCGGCGGCACTGGCCCGCTTCGCCGCGGCGGTCGATGTCGTCACCTTCGAATTCGAGAATGTCCCGGCCGAAACCCTGGCCGCCCTGGCTCCCCTGGCGCCCTGCCGGCCCGGGGTCGAGGTGCTGCGGGTATGCCAGGACCGGCTGGCGGAGAAGGCGTTCCTGGCCACCGCCGGCGTGCCCGTCGCCCCCTGGCGGGCCGTCGAGGACGAGGCCGGGCTGGCCCAGGCCATCGCCGCCATCGGCCTGCCTGCGGTGCTGAAGACCACCCGGCTGGGCTATGACGGCCGCGGCCAGGCGGTGCTGCGGACCGCCGCCGATGCCGCCGCCGCCTATGCCCGGCTGGCGCCGCGGCCGTTGATCCTGGAGGCCTTCGTACCCTTCGTGGCCGAGGTCTCGGCGATCGCCGCGCGCGGCGTGGACGGCACCGTCGCGGTCTATGACGCGGTGGAGAATCGGCACCGCAACCATATTCTCGACCTCAGCTTCGCCCCGGCGCGGCTGCCGCCGGCCGTGGCCGCCGCGGCCCAGCGCCATGCCGCCAGCGTGGCCGAAGCCCTTGAACTCGTTGGCGTGCTGGCGCTGGAGCTCTTCGTGCTGCCCGATGGCTCGCTGCTCGGCAACGAGATCGCGCCGCGGCCGCACAACTCCGGCCACTGGACCATGGATGCCTGCGCCGCGAGCCAGTTCGAGCAGCACATCCGCGCCGTCGCCGGGCTGCCGCTGGCGAGCGCCGCCCGGCATCACGATGCCGTCATGCGCAACCTGGTCGGTCCCGACGGCCGCGATCGTTGGCCGAGGCTATTGAAAACTCAGGGAATTGTTCCGCATTGGTATGGCAAGGCGGAGGCCCGCGAGGGCCGGAAACTGGGTCACGCAAACCGCCTGTTGCCGCTCGGCACCCTCGGCAAGCTCGATGACACCGCCGCCCTTGCCGGGCTGTGACGTATTTGCCATCCCCATCTGTGGTTTTCTCGCCACATCGATGCGGAAATGGCCCGGGCCGGGGTGCGGCTCACGTTGGGTGTGCTAAGTTCCCTGGACGCAGCGACGCCGCCGCAAAACTTCAGCGACGGGGTCCGGCGACCCAACAGTGTGTACGAATCGAGGAGAGAGTTGATGACCCTCAGGAAGGCCCTTCTGGCCGCGACGGTCCTGGCACTGCCGGTCGCCGCTCAGGCGCAGCCGGTCTCCGGCCTTTACGTCGGTGCCGGTGCCGGCGCGAACTACCACCTGCCGTCGGGCGGGGACGGCAGCAAGCTGAAGACCGATGACGTCGGCATCGTCGGCCTGGCCTCGATCGGCTGGGGCTTCGGCAACGGCCTGCGCGCCGAGGTCGAGGGCAGCTATCGCCACAACGATATCCGCTCCGCCGGCACCAGCGGCAACATCCGCGGCAGCAGCGGCTACTTCCGCAACTACGGCGCGATGGCGAACGTCCTGTTCGACATCCCCACCGGCAGCGCCTTCACCCCGTACATCGGCGTCGGCGCCGGCTACATCTGGACCGAAGTCGACAAGGCCAACCTGGCCGGTCCGGGTGCCGCCCGCTACCGCATCGACGACACCGACGGCAACTTCGCCTACCAGGGCATCGCCGGCGTGGCCTATGCGGTCGGCGGCGGTCTCTCGCTCACCGCGGAAGCCCGCTTCCTCGGCACCCTCGAGCCGAGCCTGAGCGTTTCCCGCACCAGCGCCGTCGGCCCGGCCGCCCGCAGCTTCAAGCCGGACAACTACAACGCCAGCGCCCTGCTCGGCCTGCGCTACGCCTTCAACACCCCGGCCGCGCCGATGGCCGAAGCCGCTCCGCCGCCGGCCCCGCCGCCGCCGGCCGTGGCCCGCACCTACCTGGTCTTCTTCGACTGGGACCGCGCCGACCTGACCGACCGCGCCCGCCAGATCATCGGCGAAGCGGCCGGCGGCGCCCGCCGCGTCTCCGCCACCAAGATCGAAGTGGCCGGCCACGCCGACCGCTCCGGCACCCCGCAGTACAACCAGCGCCTGTCCGAGCGTCGCGCTCAGGCCGTCGCCGCCGAGCTGGTTCGCCAGGGCGTCGCCCGCAACGAGATCAGCATCACCGCCTTCGGCGAGAGCCGTCCGCTGGTCCCGACCGCCGATGGCGTGCGCGAGCCGCAGAACCGCCGCGTCGAGATCGTCCTGCGCTAAGCAGTCCGACCTCCTCCGGGAGACTGGAAAAGGGCGCCGCAAGGCGCCCTTTTTTGTTGCCTGCGGCGTCCTTTAGCTGTCCCCAGGAACGCGGAAATCGGCCTCAAAGGCCACTTTGAGCGAGGTTTCGTGTCGATCCGTAACCGTAGGTGTGCTCCCAGGGCAACAGCGCCGAAACTCGCGTTTTCGCCAGTGAACCTAAGGCCAAATTTTTTCTTCTTCCCTGGGAACGCACACCGCGGCAGCCGGATGGCCGGCACACCGAAGAGTTTGCGTCCTTGCGTGGAGCAATGACGATGAGTTTGAAACGGGCCCTCATGGCCACCGCCCTGGTCTCGGCCACCATGCTGGCACCCGGCCTTGCGACGGCGCAGCCGGTCACCGGCCTGTACATCGGCGCCGGCGCTGGCGCCAACTGGATCAACAACCCCTCGAAGTTCGACCTGAGCGGCGATACCGTTCCGGGCAACTTCGGCTTGGCCCCGAACACCACCATCAACAACGCCGGCAAGGCGAACTTCAAGGCCGGCTACGGCGGCGTCGTCAGCATCGGCTGGGGCTTCGGCAACGGCTTCCGGGCTGAAATCGAAGGCAACTACCGCGAAAACGAAGTCGACAGCATCCGCGGCTTCGGCCTGGCCCCGGTCGGCCGGACCGGCGGCTTCCAGCGCACCTATGGCGCGATGGCGAACGTCTTCTATGACTTCGACTTCGCCAACTTCGGCCTCGGCCAGTCGATCTTCCAGCCCTATGTCGGCGTCGGCGCCGGCTATGCCTGGACCGATTGGAAGAACATCCGTGGCAATGGCGCCAACGGCGGCGTGCTGCAGGCCGATGACCGTGACGGCCAGTTCGCCTATCAGGGCATCGTCGGCGTCGCCACCCCGCTCACCTGGCTGGGCGTGACCGGCCTGACGCTGACGGCGGAATACCGCTTCCTCGGTACCCTGCAGCCCGAGCTCGACGCGAACATCCGCAGCCCGGTCAACAACCAGGTCATCCGCGGCGGCAAGATCGAGGCCGACAACTACAACCACTCGGTCATGTTGGGCCTTCGCTACGCCCTGTTCCAGCCGCCGGCCGCCCCGGCGCCGATGGCCGAAGCCCCGCCGCCGGCTCCCGCCCCGGCCCCGGCCCGCACCTACCTGGTCTTCTTCGACTGGGATCGTGCTGACCTGACCACCCGTGCGCGTGAGATCATCGGCGAGGCGGCCCAGAACAGCCGCCGCGTGCAGTCGACCCGCATCGAAGTGGCCGGCCACGCCGACCGTTCGGGCACCCCGCAGTACAACCAGCGCCTGTCGCAGCGCCGCGCGGATGCGGTTGCCGGCGAGCTGGTGGCCCGTGGCATCGGCCGCAACGAGATCAGCGTGACGGCCTTCGGCGAGAGCCGCCCGCTGGTCCCGACCGCCGATGGCGTGCGCGAGCCGCAGAACCGTCGCGTCGAGATCGTCCTGCGCTAAGCAGCCGGTCAGACCTGACACGGAAAGGGGCGCCGCAAGGCGCCCCTTTTTTTGTGCCGGTCCGGCGGATGCGACAGCATCCGCCTCTTGGTCCAGCCTACAATACGTTGAACAGGTACAACAGGATCAGGATCGGGATGGGGATGCCGAGGAGCCAGAGCAAAATGCCGCGCATAAGGACCTTCCGTTGCGTTCCAACGGGGCCGGAACGCTCCGCCCTCGTGAGCGCTCCCGGCCGCAGCATGGCTCCCGGTCTCGTGACCACGACCCTGGCCCTGCTCCTGGCTATCGCCGGCTGCGCCCAGGACCCCAGCGCCGAGTATCTCGGCGGTTTCGGCGATCCGTTGCGGGGTGCCGCGCTTCATGCTCCGCGCAACCTCGGCAATACCAGCCGCTGGGCCGGGCGCCCGGCGGAGGCCGCGGTGGCCGCGGAACAACTCGAATTCCTGACCGACGGGCTGCCCGCCAGCCCGCGCTACGCGACCGAGCTCAATCCGGCCGTCGTGCAGAGCCTGACCACCGCTCGGGCCGAGATGCGGGCCTATCTCGGCATCGCCCCGGCGGCCGATCCGCAGGTGGTGGTGACCGCGCTGCGCCGCGCCGCCCTGGCGCTGCGCGCCGGCAGCCGGGCCAATGCGGAGGCGGCGCTGTCCGGCCCGGCCTTCACCGCTGGGCCGGTCGTCACCCTCGAACGGCTCTCGGCCATGCCGCGGCTGCCGCGGACGGCGGAAGCGGCCGGGATGGTGGCCGCGGATTTCGACCGGCTCGATCGGCGACGCTGATCCTGTCGCCTGGGGCAGCCGACGGTCAGCGCTGGTCGTCCCACAGGATCTGGTTCCGGCCGGCCTGCTTCGCCCGATAGAGTGCGGCATCGGCCCGGGCCTGCAGCCGTGACCAGGCTTCGTCCGGACCACGCATCGCCCCCCCCGGCAGAGAGGGTAATCGTGCCGAGCTGGCGGCCGGTGTCCCGTATCGAGAAGGTCTGCGCCGCCACGGCCTGGCGCAGGACCTCGGCAGTGGCACCCGCCGCCGGGGCGCCTTGCCGGGGCAGCAGCACGACGAATTCCTCGCCGCCGAAGCGGCCGCAGAAGGCTCCGGGATCGAGGCGGTCCTGCAGCGTGGCCGCCACTCGGCGAAGCACAGCATCTCCCACGGGATGTCCCCAGCGGTCGTTGATCCGCTTGAACCGGTCGATGTCGAGCATGATCACCGCCAGCGGCTGGCCCCGGGCCTGGGTCTCCTCGGCAAGCCGCTGGGCGGCGGCCTCCACCGCGCGGCGGTTGGGCAGGCCGGTGAGCGCATCGGTGCGCGCCTCGCGCAGGGCGTCGTCGAGCTGGTTCCGCAGCGTGGCGATGACCTGGGCGGAGACCTCCAGCCGCATCCCCAACCGGGCGCTGTGTTCCACCATGGTCTGGGTATCGGCGATGATGCGGTCCAGGGCGCCCGTCAGGTCGGTGCCGGTTTGGCCGAGATCCTCGGAAAAGCGGCCGAGCACGCTGCCGTATCGGGCGGTCTGGCCACCCGAATCCTTCACCAGCTCCGTCACCTGCTCCGTCGCCAGCACCAGCCGTTCGGTCGTGCGGCTCAGGGCGCGGGCCTCGCGCTGGGTGTCGAAGAAGCGGGCGTGGATTTCCAGCAGCAGCGCCGGGGTGATGGCGCGGCCGTTGCTGAGGTAGGTGTCGATCACTCGGCGCACCATGGTGTTGTCACCGGCGTGGTAGCTGTACCAGACCGTGAAGAAGGCCGGGCATGGCGGCACGCCGTGCTGCCCCATCGAGGCAATGGCGGCCTGGGCATGGGCGGCGACCCGCTCCCGCTGCAGGGGGCTGCCGGGCGGAAGGGGTTCGGCAAGGGGCATGGGCTGCGGATCCCGTGGTCGGCGGGCCCGAGCCTACCGCCGGGACGATAAACCCGGGCCTAACGCCCCTGCCCTACCGCGGTCAGTCGAAGCGTATCAGCTGCCGCACCACCTCGCCGGTCTTCAGCCGGGCGAAGCCGGTATTGATCTCCTCCAGCGCCAGGGTGCCGGTGATCAGGTGATCCAGGTGCAGCCTTCCCTGCTGCCACAGCGCCAGCAGCCGCGGCATGTCGACCCGGAAGTGGTTGGAGCCCATGGACGAGCCCTGGATCTTCCGCTCCCGCAGGAAATCGGCGCCATGCAGCTCGATCTTCACGCCGAAGGGGATCATGCCGATGATGGTGGCGGTGCCGCCCGGCCGCAGCATGGCGAAGCTCTGCTCGGCGGTCGCCTTCAGCCCCAGCGCCTCGAAGCTGTACTGCACCCCGCCGCCGGTGAGCTCCTTCACCTGCGCCGCCACGTCGTCGTTGCCGGCCAGGATGGTATCGGTCGCCCCCATGATGCGGGCCAAGTCCAGCTTCGACTGCAGCCGGTCGACGGCGATGATGCGCGAGGCGCCGGCCAGCGCCGCGCCATTCACCGCCGAGAGCCCGACGCCGCCGCAGCCGATGACGGCGACGGTCGATCCCGCCTCGATCCTCGCGGTGTTGAAGACTGCGCCGACCCCGGTGATGACGCCGCAGCCGACCAGCGTTGCCCGGTCCAGCGGGATCTCGGGGTCGATCTTCACCAGGGCATTCTCGTGCACCAGCAGCTGCTCGGCGAAGGCCGAGAGATTGAGGAACTGGTGCATCGGCTGCCCGCCCTGCCAGGACAGGCGGCGGGACATGCCGGGGGTCATCTTCACCTCGGTGTTCTCGCAGAGCACGGTATGGCCCGTTGTGCATTGCGCGCAGGCGCCGCAGAAGACCGAAAGGCAGCCGATGACGTGGTCGCCCGGCTTCAGGTAGGTGACGTCGCTGCCCACGGCTTCCACCACCCCGGCCACCTCATGCCCCGGGACGGTCGGCAGAGGATGGGGATAGAGCCCCTCGATGAAATGCAGGTCGCTGTGGCAGAGCCCGGCGAAGGCGGTCCGCACCAGCACCTCCCGCGCCTTGGGCTTGGTCAGGTTGACGGTCTCGACGGTCAGCGGCTGGTTCACGGCGTGCAGGACGGCGGCCTTCATGGCGCTTTTCTCCCTCGGACGGGGGGAAGCCTAGCACGGCATCCCGGTGTAGCCTCCAGCCCACAAGGAAACCGGAGGAAACCGCATGGCGCCCGAATTGCTGCAGGAGACCGCCGATGGCGTGCTGCTGCTGACCATGAACCGGCCGGAGGCGCTGAACGCCCTCGGCGGCACCATGATGTGGGACCTGCTGAAGGCGCTGGGCGAGGCGGCGGTCGACCCGGCGATCGGCTGCGTGGTCCTCACCGGCGCCGGGCGCGGCTTCTCCGCCGGCGGCGACATGAAGGCCCGCGCCACCGGCGCCAAACCGCCGCCGGCGACCCCCGAAGCCGGGGCCGATGAGCTCCGCAGCCGCATGGAATGCTCCCGCCTGCTGCATGAGATGCCCAAACCCACCATCGCCATGCTGAACGGCGTCGCCGCCGGCGCCGGCATGTCCCTGGCGCTGGCCTGCGACATGCGCATCGCCGGCACCAGCGCGCGGATGACCACGGCCTTCGCCAACATGGGCTTCTCCGGCGACTTCGGCGGGCATTACTTCCTGGCACGGCTGCTCGGCCCGGCCAAGGCGCGGGAGCTCTACTTCACCAGCGCCAAGCTGGATTCGGCCCAGCTCGAGACGCTCGGCCTGGTGAACCGGCTGGTGCCGGATGCCGAGCTGCGGGCCGAGACGATGGCGCTGGCCAAGCAGCTGGGGCGCGGCCCGCGCGTCGCTTGGCGCTACATGAAGCGCAACATGAAGATTGCCGAGGAGGGCACGCTGGCCGAGGCGCTGGACGCCGAGGCCATCGGCATGATGCGCACGCGGGAGACCGCGGACCACCAGGAGGCGCTGCGGGCCTTCATGGAGAAGCGCCCGCCGGTCTTCCAGGGCAAGTAGGGCGCTGCTTCAGGCGTCCATGTTCCAGCAGTCGACGTCCCATTTCCAGGCACCGCCCTCCTGCTTCCAGAGGACGACGTACTTGCCCAGGGCGGGCGGCGTGCCGGGCGCGGTGAAGATCTCGGCCCGGCCGACTTCCATCGCCCGGTCGCCGTTCACCACCAGCTCCTGGCTATGCAGCTTCGCCCCGGTCACCCCGAGCGCGGCCGCGGTGCCCTTCCAGTAGTCGATGATCCCGGCCAGCCCGGTGATGGCGGGCACGCCAGGCGACAGCAGACGTGCCCCGGCGGTATAGACCCGGTCCAGGGCGGCGAAATCGCCCTGGCCGACCACCTCATGCTCGAAGATGCGGTTGGTTGCCGCGAATGCCTCGTTGGACATGCCTGCCTCCTGCCGGTAGGCGCAGCTTGCACCGGCCGGCGGGAGGCGCGCATCACGCCTGTGTCAGAAGCTCAGCGCAGTCGCCTGCACCACCAGCGGCAGCGCCCGGACCTCGGCCAGCACTGGCTCGGGCAGCGGCCCGTCCAGCGAGACGAGGCAGATGGCATCGCCGCCCTGGGCCGACCGCCCGAGGTGGAAGGTGGCGATGTTGATCCCGGCATTCGCCAGCGCCATGCCGAAGCGGCCGATGAAGCCGGGCTTGTCCTGGTTGGTGACGTAGAGCATGTGCGGCGCGAAATCGGCCTCGACCGGGATGCCCTTGATCTCGACCAGCCGCGGCTTGGCATCGCCCACCAGGGTGCCGGCGACGCTGCGGTCCTGCCGGTCGGTCACCACCGTCACGCGCAGCAGCGTGGCGTAGTCGCCACGCCGCTCGTGCACGGTCTCGGCCACCTCGATCCCCCGCTCCCGGGCGACGACCGGCGCATTGACCATGTTCACCGCCCCCATCAGGGGCGTCAGCACGCCGGCCAGCGCCGCCGCGCTCAGCGGCTTGCGGTTCAGCTCCGCCACATGGCCCTCGTACTCGACCCGGATGGCGGTGATGGCATCGCCCTGCGCCGCGGTGAGCTGCCCGGCCAGACCGCCCAGCAGCCGCGCAAGCTCCATGTAGGGCTTGAGGCGGGGGGCTTCCTCCGCCGTCACGCTCGGCATGTTGATGGCGTTGGAGACGGCGCCGGTCAGCAGGAAATCCGCCATCTGGTCGGCCACCTGCAGCGCCACGTTCTCCTGCGCCTCGGCCGTCGCGGCGCCGAGGTGCGGGGTGCAGACCACGTTCTCCAGCCCGAACAGCGGACTGTCGGTCGCCGGCTCGGTCTCGAAGACGTCGAGCGCGGCGCCGGCGACATGGCCGGACTTCAGCGCGTCGTACAGCGCCGCCTCATCCACCAGGCCGCCGCGGGCGCAGTTGATGATGCGCACCCCCTGCTTCAGCCGGGCGATGTTGCCGCGGCTGAGGATGTTGCGGGTCTGCTCGGTCAGCGGCGTATGCAGGGTGACGAAATCCGCCCGCTCCAGCAGCTCGTTCAACTCGACCTTCTCGACGCCGAGCTCGACCGCGCGCTTCTCCGACAGGAAGGGATCGAAGGCGACGACCTTCATGTGCAGCCCGACCGCACGATCGGCGACGATGGAGCCGATGTTGCCGCAGCCGATCAGCCCGAGCGTCTTGCCGAAGAGCTCGACGCCCATGAAGCGGTTCTTCTCCCACCTGCCGGCCTTGGTGGAGGCGCTGGCCTCCGGCAGCTGCCGGGCGAGGGCGAACATCATGGCGATGGCATGCTCGGCCGTGGTGATGGCATTGCCGTAGGGCGTGTTCATCACCACCACGCCACGCGCGGTCGCCGTCGTCACGTCGACGTTGTCGACGCCGATGCCGGCGCGTCCGACCACCTTGAGGTTCGGTGCGGCCTCCATCAGCTCGCGCGTCACCTTGGTCGCACTGCGGACCGCGAGGCCGTCATAGGGCGCGATGATGGCGCGGAGCTCGGCCGGGGACAGCCCCGGCTTGAAATCCACCTCGATGCCGCGCCGCTTGAAAATCTCGACCGAGGCGGGCGAGAGCTTGTCGGAAATCAGGACCTTCGGCATCACGCGGCCACCTTGCTGTACTCGTCCGCGACGCTTGCGAAGGCCCAGTCGAGCCAGGGCAGCAACGCCTCGATATCCGCGGTTTCGACCGTGGCGCCGCCCCAGATGCGCAGCCCCGGCGGGGCATCGCGGTAATTCGCCGCATCCAGCGCCACGCCCTCGCGGTCCAGCAGGGTCGCCAGCTTCTTCGCCGCCGCCGCCTGGGCGGTGGCATCCAGCGCGGTGAACCAGGGTGCGACGATCTTCAGGCAGATGGAGGTGCAGGAGCGGGTGGCCGGCACCTCGGCCAGGAAGTCGGCCCAGTCGCTGCGGGCGATCCAGCCGGCGATGGCGGCGAGGTTCGCCTCCGACCGCGCGACCAGCGCGCGCAGCCCGCCGATGCCCTCGGCCCAGAGCAGCCCGTCCAGCGCATCCTCGACCGCGAGCATGGAGGGGGTGTTGATCGTCTCCCCCTTGAAGATGCCCTCGTTCAGCTTGCCGTCCTTGGTCATGCGGAAGATTTTTGGGAGTGGCCAGGCGGGCTTGTGGGATTCCAGCCGGGCGACAGCGCGGGGCGACAGCGCCAGCATCCCATGCGCCGCCTCACCGCCCAGCACCTTCTGCCAGGACCAGGTCACCACATCGAGCTTGTCCCAGGGCAGTTCCATGGCGAAGGCGGCGCTGGTCGCGTCGCAGATCGTCAGCCCCTCGCGCTCCGCCGGGATCCAGTCGCCGCCGGCCAGACGCACGCCGCTGGTCGTGCCGTTCCAGACGAAGACCACGTCGCGTGCGAAATCCACGCTGGCGAGGTCCGGCAGCTGCCCGTAGGGCGCGCCGATGACCCGGGCATCCGGCAGCTTGAGCTGCTTGATGACATCCGTGCCCCAGTCCTTGGAGAAGCTCTCCCAGGCCAGCACGTCGACGCCGCGGGCACCGAGCAGCGACCACAGCGCCATCTCGACGGCGCCGGTGTCGGAGGCCGGGACGATGCCCAGGCGCCAGCCCGGCGGCATGCCGAGGACCATCTTGCTGCGCTCGACCACCTCGGCGAGGCGGGCCTTGGGGCCGGCGGCGCGATGGCTGCGGCCGAGATAGGCACCCGAGAGCGCATCCAGCGTCCAGCCGGGACGCTTGGCGCAGGGACCGGAGGAGAAACGGGGATTGGCCGGCCGCGTGGCCGGCGGGGTGGCGATCGCCATGGTTGCAGGCTCCCTTCCAGAAGCAGATGCGCCCCGGTGGGGGGGCGTGGCCCGCCGCAAGAGGTAGACCTGCCCGAAGCCTCAGGCAAGCAGGGAGAGGATCGAGCTGCCGCCGCTGCCGGTGGAGGAGCCGGCGGCGGCGATGACGTAGCGCTCGGCCAGCTGCTGCAGCTTCTTCGGGTCCTGCAGGTCGGTGAGCTTGAGGCGGCTGGTGACCGCCCGCGCCTGGGTCTCCACCGATTGCACGACCATCGCATTGGGCAGCCCCAGCGCCCCGGTCACTACCCGGCGCAGCACCGAATTGCCCAGGATATTGTATATGTTGGTCTCGCCCTTGGCGGTCTTCAGGAAATAGAGGGCGTCCGAGATGCCGGGGTTCGTCGCGTCCAGCCCGGTCTGGTACTGGTACTGCACGTAGCCATCGGTCAGCGTCTTCCGCAGCGCCGCGTTCTTCAGCCCGGCCAGCCCCTTGCTGTGCAGGTCCAGCGTCTTGGCGGCAGCGGTGAAGCGGGGATCGAGGCTGGCGAGCAGGCCCTTGGGGTCGGCAGGGTCGGCCAGCAGCGCCTTCTGCACCAGGCCCGGATAGGCCATCTGGTCCGACAGCCCGAGCCCCGGCAGCAACACCGCCAGCACCCGCGGGTCTTGCAGGGCGGATTTCACATCCTTGGCCCTGGCGATCGCCTGGTCGAACTGCTTCAGGGCGGTGATCGTCACCGGGTCCTTCCGCTCCCGCGCGATGCCCTTCTCGGTTGCGCCCTTCGCCTGCGCCAGCTTCAGGGCGAGCAGGCCCGAGGCCGCATCCGCGGCGCCGGCGCTGCTGCCGGCCGAGCCGCCAAAAAGGTTGGACACAAGCTCCGCGGTGATGCGCATGGGATCCCCCTGCCGCGGCAGCATCACCACGACTGGGTTAATATCCGCTTATCCCGGTGGCCAAACGAGATCACCCCGCAACCGATCCGGCGCCCGGATGTTCCCGCCCGCATGTCCAAGTCCCAGACCTCCGTCCTCATCCTGCTCGGCGTCCTGCTGGTCCTGTTCTGGCTGACGCCGGAGGTGCCGCTGCTCGGCTTCGCCGCCATCCTGCTGGCCCTGGCGCTGCGGGCGGGCGCGGATCCGCTGGCCCGGCGCACCGGCCTGCCGCCCTGGGGCGCGGTGCTGGTAGTGGCCCTGCTGCTGCTGCTGGCGATCGGCCTGGCCGGCTGGGCCGCGGCCGGTCCCCTGACGCTGCAGGCCCAGCAGCTGGCCAAGGACCTGCCGCGCAGCCTCGAGACTCTGCGGGGCAACCTGGAAGGGACCGGCTGGGGCGAATGGCTGCTGCGCCAGGCCGATCCGGGCCGGCTGATGGGCAGCGGCGGCGCGGAGAATGCCGCCGCGGCGGCGGCCTCGGCCGCCGGCAGCACGCTCGGCGGCCTGGGCAACGCGGTGCTGGTGATCCTGCTGGCGCTCTATCTCGCCACATCGCCGGAGCAGTACCTGCGCGGCCTCCGCCACCTCTTCGCCCCGCCGATCGATGGCCGCGTCCGCGACACCTTCGACGAACTGGGCCATACCCTGCGGGGCTGGCTGCTCGGCCAGGGCTTCGGCATGCTCGTCGCCGGCATCCTGACCTGGATCGGCTTCATGCTGATCGGCCTGCCGCTGGCCGGGTTGCTGGCGACGATCATCGGCCTGCTGAATTTCATCCCCGTCATCGGCCCGCTCATCGGCGCGGTGCCGGCGGTGCTGCTGGCGCTGACGCAGTCGCCGACGATGGCCCTCTGGGTCATCGCGGTGGTGGTGCTGGTGCAGAACGTCGAGGGGAATTTCCTTACCCCGATGGTCCAGAGCCACACCGCCGACCTGCCGCCGGCCCTGCTGCTGGTCACCCAGGTGCTGACCGGCGCGTTGTTCGGCCTGCTCGGCGTGGCGCTGGCCGCGCCGCTGTCGGCGCTGGGCATGGTGCTGGTGCGCCGCGGCTATGTGGAGGGTTGGCTGGGCCGGCCGCCGCAGCAGGACGACTGATCCCGCCGCCCGCCCTCACCCGAGCATGGCCTCGCCCCGCAGCACCGGCACGCAGCCGCCGCCGACGGTGGCGCGGATGCCGCCCTCGGTGCGCCGCGCCGCCGCCCGCAGCAGGCTCGGGCGGCCCATCTCCACGCCCTGGACGATGTCGATCGCGCTGGAGTCCTCGCCGCCCAGGTGGAGCAGGAAGCCGGCCAGCGGCGTCGCCGCGCTGCCGGTGGCCGCATCCTCCCAGGTGCCGCTCAGCGGCGAGAACATCCGCGCCCGGAGCCCCGCCCCCTCCCGCCGGTAGAGATAGAGCGAGAGCTGGCCGCCGAGCTCGGCATGCGCCGCCACCGTCCGGCGGAAGCCGGCGATATCCGGCCCCGCCGCGGCCATCGCCTCCGGCGTCACCTCGACCAGCAGCCGCCAGCTGCCGCCATCCGCCGCGAGGGTCGGGGCATGGCGCGCGGTGATGATCCCCGCCGGGTCGATCCCGGCACAGGCCGCCGCCAGCGGCACCGGCAATTCCCCGCCCAGCGTCAGCGCCTGCGGTGCCGAGATGGTGGTGCCGGTCAGCGTCCCGGCGGCATCGCGCTCGACCCGCACCTCGACCAGCCCCGCGATCTCCTCGAAGCGCAGCACGCCGTCCACGGCCCGGTCGGCCAGCACGTAGCCGGTGCCGACATTGGGGTGGCCGGCGAAGGGCATCTCGGCAGTGCGGTGGAAGATGCGGACCCGGGCGGTATTGGCCGGGTCGGTCGGCGGCAGCACGAAGGTCGTCTCGCTCAGATTGAACTCGGCGGCCAGCGACTGCATCTCGGCATCGCTCAGCCCCCGCGCATCGGGGAAGACGGCCAGCTGGTTGCCGCCGAAGCGCCGGTCGGTGAAGACATCGACCGTGACGAAGGGATAGGTCCTCACCGCAGGGCCTCCAGGCGCGCAGGGTCGATCGTCACGCCATGCCCGAGCGGCCCATGCCCCTGCCCGAGACCCGGCGCCGCCAGGATGGCCGCCCGCACATAGGCCCGGGCCCGCGCCACCGCATCCGGCAGCGCCATCCCCTGCGCCAGGCCGGCGGCCACCGCGCTGGCCAGGGTGCAGCCGGTGCCATGGGTATGGCGGCTGTCGATCTTCGGGCTTTCGTAGCGGACCACCCCCGCGGCGGTGCCGAGCAGGTCCACCACGACGGGCCCTTCCAGGTGCCCGCCCTTCAGCAGCACCGCGGTCACCCCCATCGCCAGCAGCGCCGCGACGGCCCGGTGCATCGCCGGCTCATCGGCGATGGCGAGGCCGGTGAGGACCTCCGCCTCCGGCAGGTTCGGGGTGATGACGGCGGCCAGCGGCAGCAGCCGGCGCTTCAAGGCCTCCACCGCATCCGGCCGCAGCAGCGCATGGCCGCCCTTGGCGACCATCACCGGGTCGGCCACCAGCGGCACGCCGGGCGCCTCGGCCGCGATCTCGTCGCAGACCGCCTCGATGGTGGCGCTGTCGTGCAGCATGCCGGTCTTCAGCGCATCGGCGCCGATATCGCGCAGCACCACCCGCATCTGCTGGCGGATGAAATCGGTCGGGATGGGCAGCACCCCATGGACCCCTTGGGTATCCTGCGCCGTCAGCGCGGTGATCGCCGTCGCGGCATAGCCGCCGAGTGCCGTCACCGCCTTGAGGTCCGCCTGGATGCCGGCGCCGCCGCCGGAATCGGAGCCGGCGATGATCAGGACCCGGCCGATGCTCATGCCGGCACCTTCGCCCGGGCGCGGATCGCCTCGGCCAGGGCCTCGACCGTCGCATCCACCATGGCCTCGTCCTCGCCTTCCGCCATGACCCGGATCAGCGGCTCCGTCCCGCTCGCCCGGATCAGGATCCGGCCACGGTCGCCAAGCTTCTCCTCGAAGGCGGCGATCTCCTTCTGCACCGCCTCGTGCTTCAGCGGCGAGGCGCCGGCGAAGCGGACATTGACCAGCCGCTGCGGCAACGGGGTGAAGCGGCGGCAGACCTCGCTGGCCGGCCGGCTTTCCTGCACCAGCACGGACAGCACCTGCAGCGCGGCGATCAGCCCGTCCCCGGTGGTGCCGAAATCGGTCATGATCATGTGGCCCGACTGCTCGCCGCCGAGGTTGCAGCCGACCTCCCGCATCTTCTCGCCGACGTAGCGGTCGCCGACAGCGGTGCGCAGCAGGCCGAGCCCGAGCCCCTTCAGGTAGCGCTCCAGCCCCATGTTGGACATGACGGTGGCGACGACGGCCCCGCCCCGCAGCCGGCCCTCGCCATGCCAGGAGGCGGCGATGAGCGCCAGGATCTGGTCACCGTCGATGATGGTCCCGGCTTCGTCCACCAGCACCAGCCGGTCGGCATCGCCGTCGAGGGCGATGCCGATATCGGCCCGGCGTTCCCGCACCAGCGCGGCCAGCTCCGCCGGGGCGGTGGAGCCGACGCCCTTGTTGATGTTGAAGCCATCCGGCGCGACGCCGATCGAGACGACCTCGGCCCCCAGCTCCCACAGCACCGTCGGCGCCACGCGATAGGCGGCGCCATGGGCGCAGTCGACCACCACCCGCAGGCCCTCGAGCGTCAGCTTGCGGGGGAAGCTCTGCTTGGCCGCCTCGATGTAGCGGCCGGGCGCGTCGTCCAGCCGACTGGCCCGGCCGAGCCGGGAGGGCGCCACATGCGCCGCGGCGAGGTCGCCGGCCATCAGCGCCTCGATGTCCCGCTCCTGGCTGTCCGACAGCTTCAGCCCGTCCGGGCCGAACAGCTTGATGCCGTTGTCCTCGTAGGGATTGTGCGAGGCGCTGACCATGACCCCGAGGTCGGCCCGCAGGCTGCGGGTCAGCAGGGCGATGGCCGGCGTCGGCATCGGCCCGACCAGCACCACGTCCATCCCGGCACCGACGAAGCCCGCGGTCAGCGCCGGCTCCAGCATGTAGCCCGACAGCCTAGTGTCCTTGCCGATCACCACCCGGTGCCGATGGGTGCCGCGGTTGAAGTAGCGCCCGGCCGCCTGGCCGAGCCGCAGCGCGGTGGCGGCATCCATCGGCGCCCGGTTGGCGGTGCCGCGGATGCCATCGGTGCCGAAGAGGCGACGGGTCGTCTGGGTCATGGGGATCGCGCCGGAGAGTGTGGCCCTAGGGATTAGCGCCCGCCGGGCGGCCGGTCCATCAGCCTGTCACGCCGGAAGGCCACCCTGCACGCAGGCCTGCCAAACCCGCAGGGACTGTATCGTTTCTGCAACATCATGGGCCCGAATGATGTGGGCGCCGCGGTTGGCGCCGGCCAGGGCGATGGCGAGGCTGGGCGGCATCCGCTGGCCCGCCTCCGGCACCCCGGCGATGCGCCCGAGGAAGCCCTTGCGCGAAGCGCCGAGCAAGATGGTGCAGCCGAGCCCCGCCAGCAGCGGCAGGCGGTCGACCAGCTCCAGGTTCTCGGCCAGCGTCTTGCCGAAGCCGATGCCGGGATCCACCGCGATCCGTTCGGCGGGGATGCCGGCGGCCCGCAGCGCTGCCAGGCGCTCGGCCAGGAACTCGAGCACGGCCAGGCCGGCATCGGGATAGCCGGCGTGCTGCTGCATGGTGCGCGGGTCGGTCGTCGGCATGTGCATGATGACCACCGGCACCCCGGCTTCGGCCACCAGCCGCAGCGCCGCCGGGTCATGGCGCAGGCTGGTCACATCGTTGACGATGCGTGCCCCGGCGGCCAGCGTCGCGGCCATGGTCGCGGCATGCCGGGTATCGATCGAGACCGGGGCGATGGCGGCCAGGGCCCGGACGACTGGCACCACCCGGCCGATCTCCTCCTCCGGCGCCACCGGCGCCGCGCCAGGCCGGGTCGATTCGCCGCCGATGTCGAGGATGTCGGCCCCCGCCGCCCGCATCGCCACGCCCTGGGAGATGGCGCGATCCTGGTCCGCCGCCAGCCCATCGCCGGAGAAGCTGTCCGGCGTGACGTTGACAATGCCCATGAGCAGCGGCCGGCCCAGATCGGGCAGCCCGGCAAAGGGCGGCGGCCGCCGGGTCAAGGTGCCGCGCCAGGGCTCCGGCACCTGCTCGGCCGGGATGATCCGGCCGCGGTGCCGTGCCTGCAGGAAGCGCACCTGGCCGCCCTGCAGGGGCAGCCCCAAACGGGAAGCCGCCGGGCCTGTCACCAGACCCAGCGGCTCGATCCACTCCGTCATGCGCGGAGGGGTCAGGTCCCCGGCGCGGGCGCCGGGTTGAGGCCACCGGGGCTCGGCCGCGACGGCCGGCCGCTGGTCGGCACGCTGCCGCGGCCCTGCGGCACCGGCTCGTCCGGCCGGTCGCGGATGATCGGCTCGCCCCGGATGATCAGCTTGATCTCGTCGCCGCTGATCGTCTCGTGCTCCAGCAGGCCCTTGGCCAGCAGGTGCAGCTCGTCGATGTTCTCCGACAGCAGCTGCTTCGCCTTGGCATAGGCCTCGTCGATGATGCGGCGGATCTCGCCGTCGATCTGCCGCGCCGTCTCCTCGGACAGGTTCTTCGACTGGGTGACGCTATGGCCCAGGAAGACTTCCTGGCTGTTCTCGCCATAGGCGATCATGCCCAGCTTCTCGGACATGCCCCATTCGGTGACCATCATCCGGGTCTGGTTGGTCGCCATCTTGATGTCGCCCGAGGCGCCGTTGGAGACCTTGTCGGGTCCGAAGATCAGCTCCTCGGCGACGCGGCCGCCCATGGCCATGGCGAGTTCCGACAGCAGCTTCGACTTGTGCTTGGAGTAGCGGTCGCCTTCGGGCAGCGACATCACCAGGCCCAGGGCACGGCCGCGCGGGATGATGGTCGCCTTATGGACTGGGTCGCATTCCGGCAGCTTCATCGCGCAGAGGGCATGGCCCGCCTCGTGATAGGCGGTCATCCGCTTCTCGTCGTCGGACATGACCAGCGACCGGCGCTCGGCGCCCATCATGACCTTGTCCTTGGCCGCCTCGAACTCGTGCATGCCGACGGTGCGGCGGCCGGTGCGGGCCGCGAGCAACGCCGCCTCGTTCACCAGGTTGGCCAAGTCGGCGCCGGAGAAGCCGGGGGTGCCGCGGGCGATCACCTTCGGGTCGACGTCGGAGGCCAGCGGCACCTTCCGCATGTGGACGCGGAGGATCTTCTCCCGGCCCAGCACGTCGGGGTTCGGCACCACCACTTGGCGGTCGAAGCGGCCGGGGCGCAGCAGCGCCGGGTCCAGCACGTCCGGCCGGTTGGTCGCGGCGATGATGATCACGCCCTCGTTCGATTCGAAGCCGTCCATCTCGACCAGCATCTGGTTGAGGGTCTGCTCCCGCTCGTCGTTGCCGCCGCCGAGGCCGGCGCCGCGATGCCGGCCGACCGCGTCGATCTCGTCGATGAAGATGATGCAGGGGGCGTTCTTCTTGCCCTGCTCGAACATGTCACGCACCCGGCTGGCGCCGACGCCGACGAACATCTCGACGAAGTCGGAGCCAGAGATGGTGAAGAAGGGCACGTTCGCCTCGCCGGCGATGGAGCGCGCAAGCAGGGTCTTGCCGGTGCCCGGCGGGCCGACCAGCAGGCAGCCCTTCGGGATCTTGCCGCCGAGGCGCTGGAACTTCTGCGGGTCGCGCAGGAATTCCACGATCTCCTCGAGCTCGGACTTGGCCTCCTCGATCCCGGCCACGTCCTCGAAGGTGATGCGGCCCTGCTTCTCGGTCAGCAGCTTGGCCTTGGACTTGCCGAAGCCCATGGCCCGGCCGCCGCCCGACTGCATCTGCCGCATGAAGAAGACCCAGACGCCGATCAGCAGCAGCATCGGGAACCAGCTGAGCAGGTAGTGCAGCAGCGGGTTGACGTCGGATTCCTCCGGCCGGGCGACGACGCGCACGCCCTTCTCGGTCAGCCGGCCCACCAGGTTCGGGTCATCCGGGGTATAGCTCTGGAAGGTCCGGCCATCGGTCAGGGTGCCGGTGACGGTCTTGCCCTGGATGACGACGTCGCGCACGTGCCCGGCGCCGACCTCGTTCAGGAATTCGGAATAGGCGACCTGCTGGGCCCCCCGTTGCCCCGTGGTGCCGGGCTGGAACAGGTTGAACAGCGCCACCAACAGCAGGGCCACAATGACCCAGAGCGCCAAATTGCGGCCGAAATTGTTCACCGATGCTTATCCTGTTCCCGCCACGGCCCCCTACCGGACCATGGTGCCTCAGGCACGACGTCCTGAGGCCAGCATTCCGTAAGATAGGGACGCTGACCCCGGCCGTGAATGCCCCCGATGCTTCGTGACCGTGCTGTCGGTGGAATTGCGTTCCAGGACCGCATCCCCGGCCGGGGCGAACACTGTTTTGAAGGCCGCGCAGCGCTCGCCCCCAGGATAATCCAGACCAGGCACCGCCACCAGCACGCCATTGCATCGGATCGACGGCATCATCGCGAGGACCGCCGCCGGGAGCCCTGGCGCCCGGTGGCGCAGCCGGGCGGCCTCGGCCGGACCCAGTGCCGCCACCTCATGCCCCGGTGCCCCCTCCCCCAGCAGCCGGAAGCGGTTGTCCCAGCGGGCGCCGCGGGCGGCCGGCACCGCCGGGCCCGGCTGCCCGGGCTCGCGCAGCAGCAGCCAGCCGCCGCGGCCGGGCCGCAGCCAGACGCCGGCCAGGGTGCCGGCACCGCGCCGGCGCAGCGCCGCCACCGCCCCGCGCGGCGGCGCGAAGCCACTGCCGCCCACCGCCCGCAGCAGCGCGGCCAGGACCGCAACGGCGACCGCATCCTCGCCCAGCGCCTCCGGGTCCAGCTCGGCGAAGCCCTCCAGCCGCAGCACGGCGCATCCGGCCAGCCGATGCGCCATCGCCCCGGCCAGGCGGGCGCGGCGGCAGGCGAAGGCGGCGGCGGCCTCGGCCAGGGCGGCGGTGGCGGCTCCGGTGCCGCCCGGCTCGGCCAGGGCCTCGCGCAGCCGGGCCCGGGCGAAGCGCCGGTCGGCATTGCTCGGATCCCGCACCGGTCGCAGGCCCGCTGCGGCAACCACGGCTTCCAGCCGGGCCGGCGGCACCGCCAGCAACGGCCGCAACACCAGCGCGGCCCGGGCGACCCGCAGCGGCGCCATGGCCGCCAGACCCGTCGCGCCGCTGCCACGCAGCGCCCGGAACAGCACGGTCTCCGCCTGGTCGGCGCGCTGATGGCCGAGCAGGAGCCAGGGAATGCCTTCCTCCGCACAGGCCGCCAGCAGCGCGGCATGCCGCGCCGCCCGGGCCCGGTCCTGCAGCCCCGGTCCGCCGTCGAGGCCCAGCCGCAGCACCCGCACCGCGATCCCCAGCCCGGCCAGCTGCGCCGCCACGCCCGCGGCTTCGGCATCGCTGCCCGGCCGCAGCCCATGGTCCGCCACCAGGGCCAGCAGGCGGCCGCCCCGGGCCCGCGCCCAGGCGGCGGCCAGCAGGGCAAGGGCGAGGCTGTCCGGTCCGCCGGAGACACCGGCCGCCAACCCGGGCGCCGGACCGAAGGGCCCCAGCGGCGCCATCGACGCCGCGAATTCCGCCTCGCTCAGCGGCGCCGCCGGCACCGCGTCCCGGACCCCGCCGGCTGGCGTCAGCGGCAGCCGGCGCGGCGCCGGCTCTCGGCCGAGCGCTCCGCCAGGGCCCCGCGCAGGTTGGGGAAGTTGCTGCGGAGGTCGTCCAGCGTCTCGCAGGCCTCCCGCTTGTTGTTGAGGCTGGTGAAGGCGCCCGCCAGGCCCAGCAGGGCTTCCGGCGCCCGCGGCCCGGTGCGGCCCCGGGTATAGGCATCATTGTAGGCCAGCGCCGCGCCGGCATAGTCGCGCTTGCCCGCCAGCGCCTCGCCGAGCAGCAGCTGGGCATCGGTGGCGCGGGGCGTCCCGCGCACGGTCAGCAGCTTGCGGGCGGCGCCCTCGGCCGCCGGGTAGTCGCGCCGGGCGAGGGCCGCCTGCCCATCGGCGATCGCGCGTTCCGGCGGG
>NZ_JAUFPN010000017.1 GCF_030409335.1 Paeniroseomonas aquatica | reverse complement strand
ATCCAATTCTGCCCCTGCTGCCGCCGCGACGCTTACACTGCACCGGCGGTGACGTGCTGATCGCTCTTACCTGCTTGGCGATTGCACTGATCACCGTCGGACATCGCAACTGGCCGCGGCGCGCCTTTCGATCGGTTGCCGCGGTGACGGTGGTTCTCGGTGTCGGCTACACGATCTTCAGTGAATGGCTGAACATCGTCGTACGCCAAAGCTGGGCCTACTCGGAACGGATGCCGGTCGTTCCGGTCATCGACACCGGCGTCACCCCGCTTCTGCAATGGCTGGTGGTGCCTCTGGTTGCCCTTTGGCTTGCGCACCGGACCGCACAGCGTGATCCGGTTATCCCGGCAGCGTCTTAGCCGCAGCATTGCCCTCGGGCGAAAATCTTGGTTATTCGCGGGGTCAGACCGTGGCCGCGAGCGGGCTGCGGCGATGTACTCCCTCATCGTCACCGCCAAGCTGAACGATGTCGATCCCCGCGCCTGGCTGGCCGATGTGCTGGCTTGGATCGCCGGCCATCCCGCATCGCGCCTGCACGAGTTGCTACCTTGGAACTGGAAAAACACCCAGGCACAACAGGCCGCGGCCGCCTGATCATCGTTGACCGCGGCCTTGGCCGGACGCGTACGACGGTAACGTTGAGCTCGCGGGCCACGGTCTCCAGCGGCTCACCGCGCAGCAGTCAGGTGACTGCGGCCAGCTTACGCCGGGCGAAGTTGCGACGCTCCAGCCTAGCACCGCCTATGGAGGCGCCAGCGACAGCATTCTGGGCGCCTGCCTGGGCCCCCACGGGGCTTGTCGCTGTGGTTCCGATCCATCGCTCTGACCTCCGGTTGCGGTAACCTCTACTGCAGTCGGTTGTCTCATCGAACCGTGTCGCCCCCAACGAATAATCCAAATTAGCTTGTCACAGGTTCCGCCGTCAGGGCCAGACGTGCCAACGCAGGCAGAGACTTCGCGCCGGTCCGCCGCATGATTTCCGCACGGTGGGCTTCGACCGTTCGCTGGCTAATGCCAAGGTCAGCAGCGATGTTTTTGCTCGGTTCGCCCGCCAGGACACGCGTCATGACTTCGCGCTGCCGCGCGGTCAGGCCCATTAGGCTGTCTGCCGCTTTCTGGCGCCAGGCGGCCAGCTTTCCATGGTCGCGTGACTGCGCCACCGCCTGATCAACTGCAGCACGCAGGGTCGCGGCACGCACAGGCTTTTCGACGAAATCCGAAGCACCGGATTTCATGGCACGTACCGCAGCCCCCACGTCCTGAAGACCGGTGACCATGATAGCCGGCAGGGTGTCCCCCGCCTGGCGCAACCGGGCCAGCAGATCGAAGCCGTCCATGCCAGGCAGTTTCGCATCTACCAGTAGGCAGGCGTTTCCTTCGCCGGCGTGATAGGCTTCGAGGAACGCCTCAGCACTCGCATAGCCGATGACCGCCTGCCCATCCCGTTGCAGTACCCGCTCCAGCACCTGTCTCGCATGGGCGTCATCTTCCACCACATGAATTGTGGTAAGGCCGGTCGGTGGCGGCGCAGTCGGGCTCTGTGGCGCTTCAGACAGCAGGCGTTGCATCAGGGTGGAAAGGGTGTCTGCCCGCACCGGCTTGTGCAGGCGTAGACAGTTTCGCCGCTCAATGTCCCGCAGGGTTTCGGTAGAGATGTCGGCTGTGAGGATAATAATGGGCACTGCCAACCCTAGCCGTTCGCGCAGCAGATCACCAAGATGCACCCCGTTTATACCCTTGGGCAGGTTGAAATCTGCCAGAATGATATCGGGCCTGATGGCGCCGCCCGCCGCAATTGCTAGCGCCGCCTCACCATCGGCCGCAGAGATGGCGGAATGGCCCTGCTCGGTCAGCACCCGCTCCAGCAGATCACGTACATCGGGATCGTCCTCGACCACCAAAATGGTGCCGGTATAGTGGGGGACGGCGGACGGTGTCGCCGGCGTGGTAGGGAAAGAGGGCGACCCGCAAAGCGGCACCGCGATCGCAAAGACCGAACCTTGCCCAGGCTTGGAGCGGACGTCCAAGCCATGACCGAGTAGCACAGCGAGCCGCTGCACGATTGAGAGGCCGAGGCCTAGCCCGCGCTTTCGTTCGCGCGCTACGTTGTCAAGCTGGTGGTACTCGTCAAAGATAGAACCTCTGTCCTTTTCAGGGATGCCAATACCTGTGTCCCATACCTCAATACTGAGCTTCCCTTCACGGCGTCGGCAGCCCAGCAGGATGCGACCCTGACGTGTGTATTTCAGGGCGTTGGACAACAGATTCCGCAGCATCTGCTCCAGCAGCCGCGGATCGCTTTGGATCGTCAGGTCGCAGGGCACCATACGGAGGTCGAGCCCCTGACCTGCGGCAAGATAGCCGAATTCTTGGCATAGCTCGGTAAGAAGGGGTGCGATTGGGAAAGGCACCGCTTCCGCCTTCAGGGCGCCGGTCTCAATTTCGTTGATGTCGAGCAGGGAATCCAACATGCCGGACATGGCGTTGAGCGTCGGTTCCTGCATCGCCACCAGCTTGCGGGCCTCCTCGCCTTCAACCACCTTCGCCAGCAGATCGCGTAGCAGCGTCAGGGTTTGCAGAGGCTGCCGCAGATCATGGCTTGCGGCGCCGAGGAAGCGCGACTTGGCGGCGCTCGCTTGCTCCGCACGCTGCATTGCTTCGCTCAGCGCTTCTTTGATCTCACGCCGTGCGGTAATATCGACAAAGGTGATGACAACGCCCTTCACAGCTCCACCCTGAGCTCGATAGGGCAGCACGCGTCGGTTGAACCAAGCGCCAGCATCAGTCGAGATTTCGTCCACACGGGGCGTGGCGCCCGCTAGCACCGCCGCTGCATCCTCCAGCAGGGCTCCATCTGCGGCCAAGGACCGTAAATCAGCCAGTGGACGCCCAATGTCGCCTGGTATTACGTTAAATATGGCGCGCGTGGCCGGTGTGAAAAACCGAATCAGTAAATCTTTATCTAAAAATATCGTTGCCTCCTCAGTACTATACAACACATTCTGCAGATCATTTGAGATGGTCCGGCTATGCTCTAATGTCTCCTGCAGTTGCCCGTTAAGCACGGTCAGTTCCTCATTGAGTGACTGCAATTCCTCTTTCGAGGTCATCAATTCTTCATTGATAGAGTGGTATTCTTCGTTGACTGACAGTGCTTCATCATGCAAAGCGCGCTGCTCGTCGACGGCGCGTTCGAGGTCCTGGATAGCACCGCGCAGTTCGGCACGCGTGCTTTCCAACTCACGCTCCAGGCTAGCGACGCGTGGTCGGTTGCGGACGGTAGGGGCGCTATCGGGCAGTGCCACTGTTGGCTCCGCCTCAATGAAGCAAACCAGCAAAAGGACCTCGCCTTGATCCAGGATTTGCCTAATTTCAACGCAGGGATTCTTTGTGTCTTCGCGCAGAAAGGTTCGACCGGGCTGGCGTGCCATTGTCAACGCGGCGCGCAGCCGTGCCCGTAGCGCCGGTCGCACGATTGCCAGAAGCTGTTGGGTGGCGGCACCTGACGCGTGCAACAAGTAACGGTCGGTAGGACCCTGTGAATGCAGGCAGCGGTCCTGCGCATCCACCAGCACGGCGGCCGGCCCATAATTCTGATCCAGTAGGCGGCGGCACTGCTCCGCCAGTTTGATTGAACGTGGTGGTGAGCCGCGTGGCGTGGATCTGATCGCCGCGAAAGCCAAGCCAC
This sequence comes from Paeniroseomonas aquatica, assembly GCF_030409335.1. Classification (GTDB taxonomy): domain Bacteria; phylum Pseudomonadota; class Alphaproteobacteria; order Acetobacterales; family Acetobacteraceae; genus Belnapia; species Belnapia aquatica. The sequence goes on along the minus strand of NZ_JAUFPN010000017.1, from coordinate 1,853 downwards.
GGTCGGCTGGGCTGTCGCCGACTTGGCGCCGCCAAATGCGCTCAGCCTTCGCCACCACGGTGAAGCCTGCCTCGCCTGCGCCCAAGGTTTCTGATCCACCAAGCAGCAGGATACCACCGGGCCGCAGGGCGAACCGGAACAACGCCGCAACTCGCAACTGCGCCTCCGGTTTAAGGTAGATCAGCAAGTTGCGGCAGGAGATAATATTAAGCTGCGAGAATGGCGGGTCTGCCAGAAGATCCTGCACGGTGAACACCACCAGCGAACGCAACTCGGCGTTCACCTGCCAAGTATCATCTTCACGTGTGAAAAAGCGTACTAGCCGCGCCGGCGACACGGCAGCTTCGATGGCCATGGGGTAGCGGCCCTGGCGAGCCGTTGCCACCGCATCAGCATCTTTGTCGGAAGCGAAGATTTGCAGCCGGATATCCCGGCCACTAGCGGCTATCGCCTCGCGAAAGAGCATGGCGAGGGACCATATCTCTTCGCCCGTGCTGCAAGCGACTCCCCAGATGCGCAACGGCTCATCTCCAGGATGGGCGGCGAGAAGCTCAGGGATCACCTGCTCAGCAAGCCGCAGGAACACCTCGGGGTCGCGGAAAAATCCGGTGACGTGGATCAACAGGTCCTTCACCAGATTCGTGACTTCCGTGGCATCGCGTTCGAGTAGCGCGAGGTAGGTTGCCATTGCCGGCGTCCCGGCCAGGCCCATGCGATGCTCGATCCGGCGGCGTAGCGTGCCGGGCTTATAGAGACTAAAATCCGTTGCAGTGCGTTCTTGTAGCAAGGTCACGATATCAGTAAAGCGGTCGTCGACTGCGTCAGTCAGACGATCGTTGGCTACGTGTGCCGGCTGTCGCGCATGGTGGACTAGCGCCTGGGGCATAGCGGCAACAGGTAATACGATGTCCACGGCACTGGCTGCAATAGCGGCGCTTGGCATACCACCGAAAGCGGCCTCGGCCGGCTCCTGAGCCAGCACGAAACCACCTGCCGCACGCAATGCCAGGGATCCTCGTGTGCCATCCTCTCCGGTGCCCGAAAGCAGCACGACCATGGTACGCGATGCGTCTGCACCTGCTGCCAGCGACTGCAAAAGCGTATTGAAGGGCAGTCGCGCGCCGTGCCGCTCGATCGGAGCGGAAACCACTAGCCGCCCGGCCTGCACTGTGAGGGCGGTGCCCGGCGAAATGATGTAGAAATGCTCGGCTTCAACCACAGCGCCATCGTTTGCGGGCATTACCTTTAAGTCGGTATGATTCGCCAGTAGTTCCACCAGTAGGCTCGCATGCGTAGGGTCGAGATGCTGCACCAGGATGAAGGCAAAACCGGTAAGTTTCGGCAACGCGTCCAGAAAATGGCGACAAGCATCCAGGCCACCAGCGGAAGCACCGATGGCGACGATAGGCGGCGATCTGCTTCGGAGAGGATGTGATGCATTCGGCACGATATTCTCCAGACTACAGCCCTGTCCTAGAGCAGTTTGAGGTTGCGCGGAATCGCGCGTTCTGATTCGACGCTGGTGATGCAGGGTCGAGGCGATGATGACGGCACCTTTGTCTACGGACCTTCGGCGGCGGTTGGTCCGGGCGGTTGAGGCGGGTAGTTCGGCACGCGAGGCGGCACGGCGGTTTGAGGTGAGCCCCTCGGCGGCGATCAAGCTGATGCAGCGGGTCCGGGCGACGGGCAGCGCGGCGCCAGCCAAGGTAGGTGGCTATCGGAAGCCCTTGCTGGCTGGGCACGAAGCCCTGCTGCACGAGCTGACCACAGCCAAGCCGGGCATCACCCTGGCCGAGATCCAGGCGGCGCTGACTGGCCGCGGCATCCAGGCGGGCTCGCTGGCCACCATCTGG
>NZ_JAUFPN010000169.1 GCF_030409335.1 Paeniroseomonas aquatica | reverse complement strand
CGAACGGTGGTGGTGTTCGCTACGGATGTTGAATCCGCCAATCCAATGTCTCTCTATTAAAGCGGAGCAAGTCCATGCCAACTCAACGTGGTGGCCGTATTTAGAAATTTTTGGAACAACTTGATCTTATGCTGCTGCGATTATCACAGCCGCTTGTCGACGGTATCCTGAGGCAAGATAACAGGCATCGACATAGAATTTGCTTTCTACCGTTATCACCCCGTTTTGGATGTGATTGAAATGGTTTCCGGGTCCGGACGACCGAGCTTCGGGATTACTCGGATGTAGACGAGCGAGGCCACTAACTCGACCAGGGTTTGCATGACGATGACCGCTGGCAGCACGGGAACCGCACCGGGTACCGCAAAGGCAAGCGGCAGCACGACCAAGGAATTGCGCGTCCCCGCACTGAACGCGATGGCACGGCCAGCCGGCGCTTCAAGGCCGGCTAGCCAAGCTATGCCCCAGCCTAGCAGCGGTGCGATGACCGCATAGGCGACGTAGAGTGGCAGAGCCCGCAACGCGCCATCCAATGCAAGACCGAGTTGCGGCGTGACGGAGGCAATCACCACAAATAGCACGATCGCCGTGGCCGGCACTGGGAGAAGGCTGAGCCCCGCCGATACCCTTGCAAGGCCTGCGCTACGCGCGGCGAGGGTCTGGAAGATTCCGGCCAGCACCAGGGGCCCCGCTATCAACCAGACAAAGGCGTGCAGGAAGGGGCCGGCCTGCACGAGCCCCGCTGCATCGTCGCCAAGGAACAGGCCGAGGTAGAGCGGTAGCAGCAGCATTTGCAGAAGCAGCAGGGCTGGCGTGGAAGCCAGCAACAGCCGGGCATCAGCCCGGCCAATATGGGAGAAGGTCACCACGTAATCGATGCAGGGAGCCAGCAGTACGATCAGCACTCCGAGCCGAAGCATGGGGTCGGGCGGCAGAAACTGTACGAGCGTAAGCGCTAGGCCGGGAACCATGATGAAGTTTGCAAATAGCAGAGCGGCGACGAAACGCATGCGGACAAGTGCCCGGCCGAGATCGGCAAGCGGCACCTGTAGGAAGGTAACGAACAGCATGACCGCTAAGGCGGGATTAATGGCGGCTTCCAACGCTGTCGCACCGTGCATGAAGAAGCCGGCAAGGGCGGCAGCGACCACGGCCGCAAAGTAGATGGCGACCTGGTGGCTCTCCAACGTATGGCGTAACCCGCTCATGTCTGGACCCGAGTTTGGGTCAACGAATGGCGACGGTTGTACCAGAAGCCAATCATGATCACCGCTAAAGTCGCAAGTTGAACTGCTACGCCTTCAACGGTTGGATAGACGCCAAGAGCCGCCAACCGGGGAAGCCCGGCCAACGGCTGCACATCGAGCAGGCCAGCTTCTTGCAGTGCTGCGATCCCTTTGCCAGCAAGAACAATCGATATCACTGCTACCAGCAGTGAGCTCACTGCGAAGAAGCGTCCGATAGGCAACTGGCGGCTGTAGCGCAAAGCCGCCCAGCCGATAATTCCAAGTAAGACAACGGCGCAAGCGATGCCGCCGAGTAGGGGGGTGGCGCTCTCCGGTCGCCACATCGCGCTATAGAAAAGGATCGTCTCAAACACTTCGCGGTAGACAACCACGAAAGCCAGCAGGAACAGGACCCATCCCGAGCGACGCGAGAGAGCGTGTGAAAGCCGCTCGCGGATATAGCGTTGCCAGTTATCAGCGTGGCTCTTGCCGTGCATCCATATGCCAACGGAAACCAGTATGAGTGCGGCAAAGAGTGAACCGAAGCCCTCTGTTAGCTCGCGGCTCGCGCCACTGATGGCGATGATGTAGGTCGCGGCAAACCAAGTAGCGCCGCCTGCCACGAGCGCGGCAGCCCACCCACCATGCACATAGGGCAGCACCTCTTCACGGCCAGCTTTTCGTAGAAAGGCAATCATCGCTATCACGATGAGAAGCGCTTCCAGCCCCTCGCGAAGAAGGATGGTTGCTGCTCCCACGAACATGGTGACATTGCTGTCGGTGTCCTCGGCCAGGGTACGCTCGACCTCGTTAAAAAGGGTCGTTACCGCTGCTGCCTGACGCCCTACCGCCTCAGCAGGCTGTCCGCGGGTAATGCCAGCGCGCAACTCGTTCATCGCTGCTTCAACACGCCCGAGCAGCGCAGAGTCTTTGGCGCCAATTCTCGGCTCGAACGGCTCAAATCCATCCAGATATGCCGACAGCGCCAGATCAGTCGCCCGCCGGCGGTCGCCGGTGCCGTAAGCCTGAACAGCTTCAGTTAGGCGAGTTCGAGCTAGATCGAGAGATGAGCCTTGAGCCGGACTTAGTGCTTCAGGATGGCGGCGCAAATAGGCAGTGACAGCTGCGGCACGCTCATCACCCACTTGGACGGCAAGTTGGGCCGGCGTTATCCCAGCCAGTGCTTCCGGCTTCGGCACCACGGCCCGCAGCGTCGGGTCCGAGCGCCACAAACGTTCTCCTTCAGATGCCAGGGACATTGGATAGGCAAGCGTTCCCGTATGGAACGCCAAAGCCCAGCGGTCCTCGGGCGACAGCTGAGCGAAACTCGGCATCGCGGTGCCATCCAGCCCTTGGGTGATCACCTGATAAAGCGCGAACAGGCTGCGTTCCTGAGCGCGCGATCGGTCTGTAAAAGCAATTGGCGGAGGGTCGAGGTTCGTAGCCGCTGGCCCATCGCCTGCGCCGCTCAAACCGTGGCAGCTGGCGCACTGCTCGGCATAGAGAGAAGCGCCTCGTGATACATCGGGAGTTTTTGTCGGAGCGAGAGGCACTGGATAGGCATCCAGCAAGTGTACAGCCAGGCCGCGTGCCAGCTTCGCCACATCTGTAGGCATGGCCCGAGCGGCAATGGCGGCCTCCAAGGCTATAATTTCAGCCTGAAGCTGAGCTTGTTGAGGGTGAAAAGGTAATTGTCCGAGACGATTCCGTACCGATTCGGAAAACTCGACCATCTCATCGTATTCGGACTGGCTTACGACGCGCCCATCCTCGACAGCGCCAGGATAATCGACGGCGATATAGTCAAGGAGACGCCACGCAGTCTGAACAGCCGCATCGTCCGCCGCTTGTCCTGGCTGGGGCAACAGCAGGCCAACAAGGAAGACAGCTACCAGAATGAAGCGGTAATGCATTGACCTACTCGTAGATTGCGACTGCGAAGCTATCGCAGATGCGCTTGCGTGCCCAGGCAGAGCTCATGCCGGGCAGGGGGCTAGCGCTTCGATGATCCGACACTCGGCGATCCGGCCATGCCGGCACTGTCCAATCAGGGAGTCCAGCTCGCGGCGAAGCGCCTGCAGGTCGGCGATCTTGCGATCCACTTCCTCCAGATGCTCGCGGGCGATGGCATCCACGGTCTCGCAGGAGCGGTCCTGCTGCTCAGCGATGTCCAGAAGCGTGCGGATCTGATCCAGCGAGAAGCCAAGGTCGCGGGCGCGACGGATGAAGCTCAAGCGGCCAAGGTGCGCGGCGCCGTAGGCCCGATAGTTGCCGGATGTACGGTCAGGGGCGGAGAGCAGGCCCACCCGCTCGTACCAGCGGATCGTCTCCACCTTCGTCCCCGTTGCCTTCGCCAGGACACCAATATTGAAAGTGGTTTCCGTCCCCATCGTCCTTGACCCTGTGGCGGCTACAGGGTCCATATAGGGTATGTCGCTTGGTCCGGGCAACCCGGGACCGGCTCCAGGATTGGAAAACGATGATGGCGGATGGCGAGCTAGCGAGTGTAGGCGCAAAGCCGCGAGCAACCCTGCGGTACCGGGTTGAGGGCATGGACTGCCCTAGCTGCACTTCCAAAATCGAAACGGCCGTGGCCGGGTGGCCGGCGCCGAGGATATCCGCGTCAACTATGGCACCCAAGTCCTGGCGTTCCGCCTGGATGAGGCGGCTACACCCCGGACGACTATCGAGGAGCAAGTTCGCAAGCTGGGTTATGGCATCGCGCCTGTGGAGGCATTGCGGGTCGAAGCGGGTGACGTAGGCGCCACCGTCCTGGTGACGCTGAATGCCTTGCGGCTGCTGCGCTACCGGTTCCACGGCGTGACGGCCTAAGCCGGCCATCGACCAAGGCACGGTGAGGTTAGCTCGCGTCTGTGTCGGGAATATCGTAGCGCTGGCAGGCGTCGACGCCGCAAGCGGATCCAGCCAGCAGTTCCTCGGCCAAGCGCAACAGCTCCCCTACCCGTCCGTCGCCCAACCGGTAATCGACAAACCGGCCGCGCTGCTCGGCCTGAACCAAGCCGCACTCGCTTAGGCAACGCAAGTGGTTGGAGACGTTCGGCTGGCTGAGGCCGGTCGCCGCAACGATGGCGCCGACATGCCGCGGGCCGGCGCGCAGTGCGTCGAGGATCGCCAGGCGCGACGGATCGGCAAAGCCGCGGAACAGCTTCGCCTGCCGGTCCAGGGTGCGCGTGGAGGTCTCTAGCCTGGATAATTCGTGAGGCCGACAGCAAGCGTCG
>NZ_JAUFPN010000168.1 GCF_030409335.1 Paeniroseomonas aquatica | reverse complement strand
CATGGACGCGGATTTCAGGCTACGAACTTCAGCAGCCTGTTAGACCAATCCTGCTCCGGTCACGGCCGGACCCGGCGATCACCCCGGCACGTGCCGTATGAGCGTCGCCAAGACAGCCAGCCGCAAGCTCTTGGCTACAAAGTCAGGAGCAAGATCTACGGCTGCGACATCGTCAGCATCGGTCCGGGCGAGCCGCCCCTCGTGGTGATCACCGAGCTGAATCTTACGCTCTCGCCCGAACTCATCTGCAAGGCGTCGTCAGGGGGTAAGAATCCGCAAGTTGCCCATTACCATTAGTGGCCAGATCGTAAGCTGATCCTTCTGGCCGTCATGGACGCATACCAGATCTTCGAACACCGCGAGCGCCTACACCTCCGGGCCCTTCGGCCCCCAGTCGGTCTGCGCTGACGGACCGCGCGGCGTGTAGCCTAGCGGCAGCCATGTCCCGGTCGTCGGCGGTTCGGACTGGATGCGGCCGGTGAAGGTCGCCACATTGACGGCGATGTCCTCCCATCGTGCCCCTGCCCCCTCTCGCTCCCCCAACGTCGATGCCGGCCTGCTGCCCGATGACGCCGCGATCCTGCGGACGGTGTCGCAGCGGGCCAGTTTCGAATCCGGCCGTCGGCTGGCGGAACTGGGCCGCGTCCGCTCGATCATGGTGTCCAATGACGGTCGCCGGATCAGCGCCGTCGTCATGGACCTCCCAAACAAGTTGTATAGTCCGAGCGTCGAGCTGTTTGACCCCCGCAGCCGAGGCAATGCCTTCCACGGCCGGTGCACCTGCGCGACGCGACAGAACTGCAAGCATGTCGTCGCCGTGCTGCTAGCGCTGCGGCAACAGCAGGAACAGCCTGCGGCCCCTACCGAGCCGACACTGCCGCCGCGGAGGCAGGCGGCATCACCGGGTCAGCCCAACCTTCCGGCCCTGCTACCGAGCCCGCCGCCGGTCGATCCGGCACTTCCCGCCGACCTGGCAACCTGGCTCAGCACCCTCGACCCCGAGGAGGAGGACGCCACCAGCCGTGCGGCGCCGCAGGGTCTGCAGCGGATGTTCTACGTGCTGACGCGCGCCGAAGCGCTGCGCGGCGCGCCGACGCTCGGCCTCGCCTGTGTTTCGGCGCGGCTGCGCAAGGACGGCACACCTGGCGTCGGTTATCCTTTGCAAAGCTACCGACCGGAGGCGCCACCGCGGCACCTGCGGAGCGCCGATCGCGTCATCCTGGCTCGGGTGGCACGGCGTGGGCCGGCCACCGGATTGATTTCGGCCGACGAGGAGCCGGCCGACTTGCTTCGTCGTGTGCTGGTGACCGGGCGCGCGCGCTGGGACGCGCTCGAAGGTCCCGCCCTTGCAGAGGGTCCACCGCGCTCTGGCCGTATCGCCTGGGCGGTGCAGGAGGATGGCTCCCAGCGCGCAACGCTGGAAGTGGACCCGACCGCAGACCATCCGGACCGAGGCTTTGGCCACGCTTTGATCGCCATCGGCCTGCCTGAGCCCTGGTATGTCGATCCAACGGCGGGCTTGGCCGGACCAGTGGAGACCGGGCTTCCGGCACCCCTCGCCGGGCGCCTCCTGGCCGCGCCGCCGGTGCCGCTGGCGCTCGCCCCGAAGGTGGCGGCCGAGCTGACGCGCCGGACAAAGGCGCCGTCCCTGCCGGTGCCGGCGGATCTGCCGAAGCCTGAGACGCTGCGTGGCCCGGTGCGGCCGCATCTGAGGCTCATGCTGGCGCCGCTGCCCTTCGACCTGACCGCGCATCATCGTGGCTTCGCCTTCCTGCCCAACCTGCCGCACGAGGTGCCGGTGGCCCGGCTCGCCTTCGGCTATGGCCCCGTCATTGTGACGGCCTCCGACCGCACATCCACTCCCATCGTGATGCGGGAGGGCCAGCCCTACCGCGTGCAGCGCGACACGGTGGGCGAGCGGCAGGCGGTGGAGCGGCTGGAGGAGATTGGTTTCCTGCCTGCTCGCGATGTCGCGCAGCAGTTGCTCGGCTATGCCGGCGCGGCAGCCTTCGCACGCCGGAGCGATGACTTCCTGCTGGGCACCGAACCGGACGAGGCCGACTGGCTCGACATCCTGCTCGACGACATCCCGGACCTGCGCGCTGAGGGCTGGACGGTGGAGCTCGCCGCCAATTTTCCGATCCGCCTGGTCGAACCGGAGGGCGGCATCACCGGGCAGATCGAGGAAGGCTCGGGCATCGATTGGTTTGAGCTGCATCTCGGGGTGATGGTCGAGGGCCATCCGGTCGACCTGGTGCCGGCCCTGGTCCGCCTGATCGCCAGCGGTGAGGCGGCGGAGCTGATCGCGGCCGAGGCAAAGGCAGAGGAGATCGAGGACGACGCGCCGGTGCTGCTGCCGCTACCGGACGGAAGGCTGCTGACACTGCCGGCGCGGCAGGTGGTGCCGATCTTGGCCGCACTGGTCGAGCTGTTCGCCGGCCGCACCGAGGCGGAGGGCGAGGGCGCAGGCGGGCGCTTCGGCTTCAGGCGAACCGAGGCCGCCGACCTCGCCTGGCTGGAGGAACGTTCGGGCCTCGCGTTGCAGGGGGGCGAGGCACTGCGGCAGCTCGGGCGGCAGCTGCGCGAGGCAGGCGGTGCCATCCCGCCGGTGCCGCTGCCTGAGAGCTTTGCCGGCACGCTGCGGCCCTATCAGGCGCAGGGCGTGGCCTGGCTGCAGTTCCTGCGCGAAGCCGGGCTCGGCGGCGTGCTGGCTGACGACATGGGTCTTGGTAAGACAGTGCAGACCCTGGCACACCTCGTGGTGGAGCAAACGGCAGGTCGGCTCGACCGACCGGCGCTGGTGGTCTGCCCGACCAGTCTGGTGCCGAACTGGCTGCGCGAGGCGGAGCGCTTCAGCCCCTCGCTGAACGTGCTGCCGCTGCATGGCCCGTCGCGCAAGCAGCGCTTCGCGGATATCCCCCGGCATGATCTGGTCATCACCACCTACCCCCTGCTCGGCCGCGACCATGCGGTGCTGACTGCGCAGGACTGGCATGTGGTGGTGCTGGACGAGGCACAGACTATCAAGAACCCGAACGCCGAGACCACGCGCCAGGCGCTGCGCCTCAAGGCACGGCAGCGGCTCTGCCTGTCCGGCACGCCGCTGCAGAACCACCTTGGCGAGCTGTGGTCGCTGTTCGACTTTCTCTCGCCCGGCTTCCTCGGCAGTCCCTCGGCCTTCCGCAGCCGCTATCGCACACCGATCGAGAGGCATGGCGACACCGAGCGGCAGGCGATGCTGGCGCGGCGCGTGCGCCCCTTCCTGCTGCGCCGGACCAAGCAGGAGGTGGCGCAGGACCTGCCGCCGAAGACCGAAATCCTGGAGCCGGTCGAGATGGAGCCGGCGCAGCGCGCCGTCTACGAGGCGATCCGTGTCGCCATGCATGCCAAGGTGCAGGCCGCCATCGCCGAGCGCGGGCTGGCACGATCCGGCATCATCATCCTCGACGCGCTCCTGAAGATGCGGCAGGCTTGCTGCGATCCACGGCTCCTGAAGATGGCCTCGGCAAAGAAGGGCGGGTCCGCGAAGCTCGACCGGCTGATGGAGTTGCTCGAGGTGTTGCTCGGCGAGGGGCGGCGGGTGCTGGTGTTCTCGCAGTTCACCTCGATGCTGGCGCTGATCGAGGCGCGGCTGAAGCAGGCCGGCACGCCCTACGTGCTGCTGACCGGCGACACCGTGGACCGCAGCACGCCGGTGCGCCGCTTCCAGGCCAGCAAGGTGCCGGTGTTCCTGATCAGCCTGAAGGCCGGTGGGGTCGGGCTGAACCTCACCGCCGCCGACACGGTCATCCATTACGATCCCTGGTGGAACCCGGCGGTGGAAGACCAGGCAACGGACCGCGCCCATCGGATCGGCCAGGACAAGCAGGTCTTCGTGCACCGGCTGATCGCGCTCGGCACGATCGAGGAGAAAATGGGACTTCTGAAAGAGCGCAAGCGCGCTTTGGTCGCCTCGGTGTTGGAAGCAGAGCATGGCGGGGCGTTGAAGCTGACCGAAGCAGATGTGGAGGAATTGTTCGCTGCCGCCTGACTCCATCATCCAAAGCTGATCGTCTATCGAAGGCGGCGGCCACAAGTTCGGCACCAGAACAGCGAGAATTAGTTTTTTTGCCTCAAGAGTTCTTCCGGATAATCGAGCCGCTGCCGATTGGCGATTTACTGCGGCCTTCATGCTTTACCCCAGCGCGATCCTGACGGCCTTTGTAAAGCGAGTACGACCGGGCATTACGGCTCAATGCCAAAGCGCCCATGCAGCAGCTAACCGATACCCATCGCAGCAATGTTGGTTGCCGTAAGCGCTGCCTTCGCCTGCAGGACGCTTTGAAGACCAGATTAACTCGAGCTTGGTACCTCAGCGCGCAACGCGCATCAGGGTATACTCTATGCGTTGCCAGCAACCCTGGCTTTAAGCGATCCGCTGCACCATATGGGCCAATCCATATCGAAACCCGCCTCCGCAGCGCCTGCTAATTGGAGCTTGGCGGCACAGGCTGAATTTGGATGCCCGATGACGGATCTGGTGGACATGGCAGCAGGACAGCGTGAACGGGACTTGCATGCGGTATTGCCCGAGGCAAACCCGGCCGCGATGCGACAGTTGCTGACGAGTATCGAGGAGCATGGCTACGTCACCCAGGCTGAGGTTGCGGCTGCACTGCCGCCGGAACGCTCCTCAACTGACATGATCGAGGACGCCATGGCCACCCTTTCCCGACTGGGGATTGAGGTAGTTGAGGCACCTGATGCTGACGAGGGGGATGTTTCGCTAGAAGCTCCGGCCGAGGCTGAGGTTGCAGCCGAAGGTGAGGATGCTGGCGGCAATCTGCGCGACGACCAGGGGCGGACGGACGACCCGACACGGCAGTATCTGCGTGAGATGGGCACCCATGCACTGCTGTCGCGCGAGGGCGAGATTGCCATTGCCAAGCGCATCGAGGCAGGCCGTGCCCTCATGATCGGCGGCTTGTGCGAGTTGCCGACCACCACGGATGCCCTGCTTCGATGGCACGCCGAGCTTGAGGCCGGCGGAATGCTGCTGCGCGACCTTGTGGATCTTGGAGAAACCCTTGGTGCCGAAGCGGACGATGCTGAGGCGCTTGCAGAACCAATCGTGGACGAAGCTGACGAGGACGGGCCGCCTGGCTTGTCGGTGGTTGCCAGTGAGGAGAAGGCCCGCCCTGAGGTACTCGCTGCGCTTGATGCCATCAGGCAGGCAAGCGCTCGTCTCCATGCGCTGCACGTCAAGCGTACACAGACCTATATCGAGGGTGGGACACTGACGGCCGGGGAGGAGACCGCCTATTTAGCAGGACGCACTGAGGTGGCCAAGCTGATTGGCGCTCTCCACCTGCATGCCAACCGGATTAAAGACCTCGTTGAGGGTGTACGGCTGCTCAACCAACGTCTTACCGCGACCGAAGGCAGGCTGCTTCGGCTCGCCGAAGCGGCCGGGGTGAGGCGTGAGGAGTTCCTTGTTTTCTACAAGGGTGCCGAGACGACACGCGGCTGGCTGGATGGTGCAGTGTCGCGCAAAGGAAAGGGGTGGCGAACTTTTGCTGTCCGCCATACCGATGAAGCCGAGACCATGCGCGCAGAGATCGCCCGGATCGCCACTGAGGCAAGCCTACCGCTTCCGATGTTTCGCTGCATTTATGCCACCGTGTCCCGCGGCGAGCGGGAGATGGTGGGAGCAAAGTCGGAGATGGTGGCGGCCAATCTGCGGCTTGTTGTGTCCATCGCCAAGAAATACCGCAATCGCGGTCTGCAGTTCCTCGACATCATCCAGGAAGGCAACATCGGGCTGATGAAAGCGGTTGATAAGTTCGAGTACCGCCGCGGATTCAAGTTCTCGACCTACGCGACCTGGTGGATCCGGCAGGCTATTACCCGCAGCATCGCCGATCAGGCCCGGACCATCCGGGTTCCCGTCCACATGATCGAGACGGTGAACAAGGTGACGCGCACGAGCCGGCACATGATGCATGAGCTGGGGCGCGAACCGAGTGACGAAGAGCTGGCCGAGCGCATGGGTTTGCCTGTGCAGAAGGTCAAGCAGGTCATGAAGATTGCCAAGGAGCCCATCAGTCTGGAAACGCCGGTTGGCGATGAGGACACTGCCAGCCTCGGAGACTTCATCCAGGACAGGGATGCCGTCGCCCCGCTTGACGTGGCGATCCAGTCCAGCCTGCGCACCATCACGAGCAAGATGCTGGGCAGCCTGACAGCCCGCGAGGAGCGGGTGCTGCGGATGCGGTTCGGCGTCGGCATGAACACCGACCACACGTTGGAGGAGGTTGGCCAGGGTTTTGGGGTTACGCGCGAGCGTATCCGGCAGATTGAGGCCAAGGCCCTCCGCAAGCTGAAGAACCCGGCGCGGTCACGGGAGCTGCGCAGCTTTTTGGACTAGGGTCTGTGGCCGGACTCAGCGATGCGCAGATTGATCATGGCAGCAGCGAGATGGGCGAAGCCCATCCAACTGCGGCGCTCTTGTTGTGTTGCAGGGCGATAAGGGCGAGATCCTTGCCCGGGACAACAGGTTCTCGACGCGGTGCCGCCGGGCATATAGCACGGGATCCCACGCGGGCAGATCGACCATGCCCCGCTTGGGTGGGGTGTGGACGGTGCAGCCCTCGGCGGCGAATGTCGCATGGAGCGGCGCTGAGACATAACCCCGGTCAAGCGCCGGGTCGCGGGCCGGGATGTCCAAAGCCAGTGCTGGCGCATGACAAAGATCCGAATGGTGGCTGGGGCTGGCGATCAGGCGCAGGATGCGTCCTGCACCATCGGCGCCAGCGTGCAGCGTGGAGCAGAGCCGCCATGGCTGCGGCCAAGTGCTTCGGCGGCCGCCAACTGCTGACAGCGCCGCTCGCGGCGCGGTGTGCCTTGCAGGTAGTGCTGTCCAACAGGAGCAGCCCGTCGGCTGGCAGGCTCGGGCGGAGCACCTTGAGGGTCACCTCCCACCAACTGCGCAGGCACCAGCGCCGCCAGCGATGATAGACGCTCGACCAGAGGCCCAAGCCTTCGGGCACGTAACGCCAAGTCCCTGCCGCCGATTCTGACTCGGCATAGTTGCCTGTGCCGCAACTGGCATGCAGAGTTGGTACTGGGGGAATCCAGATGCTAAGCGCTACTTCAAGCTCGACTACCGCCGAAAGCATCGAGACGCGTGATTCGTGGGTCATCGCCTTCGTGACACTGACGATGCTCTCGCTCGCAGCTGGAGCACCCATGACCGTTGTGATCGGCTTGGTGCCCATTGCGGAAACGCTGGACTCTGGCCGTTCGCTGCCTTCGCTTGCCACCTCGCTTGCCTATCTCGGGACGGGCGTGGGAGGGGTGCTGTGCGGACTGCTCGCCGGGGTCTTTGGGCAGCGGGCGGTGGCGATCTTGGGCGGCGTCGCAATCTTCGCCGGCCTCGCCATCGCGTCCCTGGCCGAGCCGTGGTCACTGCTGCTGGGGATCGGCGTGGGGGTTGGGTTGTTTGGCAACGGGGCGCTGTTCCCGCCTATGCTCGCCTATGTCTCGATGTGGTTCGACCGACGCCGTGGGACGGCGCTGGCTCTAGTCTCCTCCGGGCAATCCATCGCGGGCTTCGTCTGGCCGACCATCTTCGAGCGGACGATTGTGGCCTATGGCTGGCAGCGCACCATGCTGGTTTATGGCATCGGCGCAGCCGCCATTATCGTGGCGCTGGCGGCCTTGTTGCTGCGGCCACCACCGGTGCCGTTGGGAGGCTTTGGCAGCATCCGCTCGGTGCCAGGCGCGCAGGTGCTCGGCATGGCACCCAACACGGCTCTGGCGCTAATCGCCGCTGCCAGTTTCCTCTGCTGCGTGCCGATGGCAATGCCGGCTGCGCACTTGGTGGCATTTTGTGTGGACCTCGGCATCGCAACCTCGCGCGGGGCGGTGATGCTATCGGTGCTGCTGCTCGCGGCCTTCCTTTCTCGACAGTTCTGGGGTTGGCTTTCGGATCGGATCGGTGGGTTGTGGACGGTGCTACTCGGCGGCCTCGCGCAGACGCTGGGGATGCTAGGCTTCCTCGCCACACAGGACGAAGCGGGACTGTTCTTTGCCGCCGCCGCCTATGGGCTGGGCTTTGCAGGCATTATTCCAGCATATGTGCTGGCGGTACGCGAGCTGTTCCCCGCGGTAGAGGTGACGTGGCGCGTTCCTGCGCTGCTGCTGTGCAGCCTCTCTGGTATGGCGTTCGGCGCCTGGCTGGCGGGCGTGATTTATGACGCGGTGGGATTTTACGCAGCCGCATGGTGGGCGGGGATTGCGTTCAATGCAGCGCAACTTGCCTTGGTAGGCGCACTGCTTGCACGCATGCGGCGGGTGGTGCCCGGTTGACCTGCACAGGTCGTCACAAAGCGCCTCGAGGCAACGACGCAAGCTCGCTCGTGGAGAGCCTGATGAACCGCCCCGGGTTTGCTGGAGGCCCTACCTGTTGA
>NZ_JAUFPN010000167.1 GCF_030409335.1 Paeniroseomonas aquatica | reverse complement strand
CAATACACTTCCAAAACCGATAAAGTTTTAAAAGAACAAGATCCCCGCTAGAACCACCAAAGGCGAAGCCCCTGGCAAACCAGCTTTCAGACCCAACCGGGTAGGGAAACCGCATTTCCGTGCGGGCCAATCAACATAGTGACCAAGGTCACCGGCGTCAAGGCCCGCTCTTCAGCGGTCCCGGCGAGCGGCGGAAGCGCCGTCGTCGGGAGGCGGCTTCTAGGCGCCGGCTCCCTGGCTGTCAAACCGGTTTTTTGAAAGTTCCGCTGCCGTCTCAACTCGTCTCGTAGCCGTACACGTCAACCCATTGACTTAGAATGCTTTATCCCAGAAAGGTTTCTGCGTATTTCAGCCCTGGGAGGGGTATTCATGCTGTTTCGCGCCGCGCACCCCGCGCGCTGGCTCCTGCCTGCCATGCTTTTTGCTGCATTGCCGAACACCGTCTTCGCACAGTCCGAGCCGGAAGGTCCGGCGCCGGCCCAGCCGGCCCCTCTCCAGTCGGAATCCGTCCGCGTCCTGGTCGTCCGCCCCGGCGATACCCTCACCCGCCTGCTGGCCGGTGCCGGCGTCGAGGCTGGCCAAGCCAAGCCCGCGATCAACGCCCTCGCCCCGATCTTCCCGCCCCGCAGCCTGCAGCCCGGCCACGAGATCACCGTCCGCCAGGACCCCAGCCGCGACGACGCCCTCCTGGCGCTCATCCTCGAGCCGCAGCCCGGGCGCACCGTCACCGTCACCCGCAACGGGACGGGATGGCAGGCCGTCGAGGAGGAGGCCGCCCGCCACCGGCACCTGGTCCTCGCCCGCGGCGAGGTCAGCGGCAGCATCTTCCAGGACCTCAGCCAGGCCGGCCTGCCGCAGCCCCTGGCCCTCGGCCTCGTGCGGATGCTGGGGCATGCCGTCGACTTCCAGCGCGAGCTGCAGCCGGGCGACGAATTCACCGTGCTGTTCGAGCGCTTCCGCGACGCCGAAGGCGGCCTGCTGCGCGATGGCGAGGTGCTGCATGCGGAGTTCCGCCTGGCCAACCGGCAGCTCTCGCTCTGGCGGCAGGAGACGCCGAACGGCGCCGAATGGTTCGACGAGACCGGCCGCAGCCTGCGCCGCAACTTTCTCCGCACCCCCCTCGACGGCGCCAGGGTCACCTCCGGCTTTGGCCAGCGGCGTCACCCGGTGCTGGGCTTCACCCGCATGCACCAGGGGGTCGATTTCGCCGCCCCGACCGGCACGCCGGTCCTCGCCGCGGCGGACGGCGTGGTCGCCCGCATCGGCTTCGCCGGCGGTTATGGCCGGCTGATCACCCTGCAGCACCCCGACGGCAGCGAGACCCGGTACGCCCACCTCTCCGGCTTCGCCCGCGGCCTGGCGCAGGGCAGCCGCGTGGCCCAGGGCGAGGTGATCGGCAAGGTCGGCTCCAGCGGCATGGCGACCGGGCCCCACCTCCACTACGAGATCGTCGATGCCGGCCGCCTGGTGGATCCCTCCATCGCCCGGCCGGCGCCGACCACCCAGCTCGCCGGCGCCGACCTCGAGTCCTTCCAGCAGACCCGCACCGCGATCCTGGCCCAGATCGCCCATCTGGAGCCGAAGCAGGAAGTCGCCTGGGCGGAGTGACCCGCCCAGAACCGAGCCTCCGCTTGACGCCTCAGGCCGCCGCCGCCAGCGGCTGCTGGACCACCAGCCCGTCCGGGCCGGTGGTGACCGTCAGCCGCTCCCCATCGTGGATACGGCCTTCCAGCAGCAGGTTGGCCAGCTGGTCCTGCAGCGCCCGCTGGATCACCCGCTTCAGCGGCCGGGCGCCATAGGCCGGGTCGTAGCCGGCCTCGGCCAGCCACTCCCGCGCCGCCTCGTCCAGCGTCAGGGTGATCTTGCGGTCCTCCAGCAGCCGCCGCAGCCCGGCGAGCTGGATGTCGACGATCGAGGCCATGTCGCTCCGGGCCAGGCGCCGGAACAGCACGATCTCGTCCAGCCGGTTGAGGAACTCCGGCCGGAAGCGCTCCCGCACCGCGCGCATCACCGCCGGGCGGGCCGCCTCGATGTCGCTGCTCTCGGGCAGCTCGGCGATCGCCTGGCTGCCGAGGTTGCTGGTCAGCACGATGATCGTGTTGCGGAAATCGACCGTCCTGCCCTGCCCGTCGGTCAGCCGCCCGTCGTCGAGGACCTGCAGCAGGATGTTGAAGACATCCTCGTGCGCCTTCTCCACCTCGTCGAACAGGATGACCTGGTAGGGCCGCCGCCGGATCGCCTCGGTCAGCGCACCGCCCTCGTCGTAGCCGACATAGCCCGGCGGGGCGCCGACCAGACGCGAGACCGAATGCTTCTCCATGTACTCGGACATGTCGATGCGGGTCATTGCCCTTTCGTCGTCGAACAGGAAGCTGGCGAGGGCCTTCACCAGCTCGGTCTTGCCGACGCCGGTCGGGCCGAGGAACAGGAAGCTGCCGATCGGCCGGTTGGGGTCCTGCAGCCCGGCGCGCGCCCGGCGCACCGCCTTGCTGACCGCCTCCAGCGCCTCCTGCTGGCCGACCACCCGCTGGCGCAGCTGGTCCTCCATCTTGAGCAGCTTGGCCCGCTCGCCCTCCAGCATCTTCTCGACCGGGATGCCGGTCCAGCGGCTGACCACGCCGGCGATGCCCTCCTCGGTCACCGCCTCGTTCACCAGCCGCGCGTCGCCGTCGCCCGCGGTCGAGAGCTTCTTCTCGAGCTGCGGGATGACGCCGTACATCAGCTCGGAGGCACGGCCGAGGTCGCCGCGGCGCTGCGCCAGCTCGACCTCGGTGCGGGCGCGGTCCAGCTCCTCCTTCAGCTTCTGGCTCTCGACGACCTTGCCCTTCTCGGCCGCCCAGCGCTGCGTCATCTGGTTGGAGCGCTCCTCGAGATCGGCCAGCTCCTTCTCCAGCTTGCCCAGACGGTCGCGGGAGGCGGTGTCCTCCTCCTTCTTCAGCGCCTCGCGCTCGATCTTGAGGCGCATGAGGTCGCGGTCGATCGCGTCCAGCTCCTCGGGCTTGCTGTCCACCTGCATCCGCAGCCGCGAGGCCGCCTCGTCGATCAGGTCGATCGCCTTGTCCGGCAGGAAGCGGTCGGTGATGTAGCGGTTGGACAGGGTCGCCGCCGCCACCAGCGCGCCATCGGTGATGCGGACGCCGTGGTGCAGCTCGTACTTCTCCTTGATGCCGCGCAGGATGGAGACGGTATCGGCGACGCTCGGCTCGCCGACGAACACCGGCTGGAAGCGCCGGGCCAGCGCCGCGTCCTTCTCCACATGCTTGCGGTATTCATCGAGGGTGGTCGCGCCGATGCAATGCAGCTCGCCGCGGGCCAGCGCCGGCTTCAGCAGGTTGGAGGCGTCCATCGCCCCATCCGCCTTGCCGGCGCCGATCAGCGTATGCATCTCGTCGATGAAGAGGATGACCTCGCCGGCCGCCTCCGTCACCTCGGAGAGCAAACCCTTCAGCCGTTCCTCGAATTCGCCGCGGTACTTGGCGCCGGCCACCATCGCGCCGAGGTCGAGCGCCATGACGCGCTTGGTCTTCAGCGCCTCCGGCACGTCGCCGTTGACGATGCGCAGCGCCAGCCCCTCGACGATGGCGGTCTTGCCGACGCCGGGCTCGCCGATCAGCACCGGGTTGTTCTTGGTGCGGCGGGCCAGCACCTGGATGGTGCGGCGGATCTCCTCGTCGCGGCCGATCACCGGGTCGAGCTTGCCCTCGCGCGCCACCTCGGTGAGGTCGCGGGCGTATTTCTTCAGCGCGTCGAAATTCTGCTCGGCGTTCTGGCTGTCGACCTTGCGGCCCTTCCGCAGGTCGGCAACGGCGGCTTCCAGCCGCTGCGCATCGGCGCCGGCGGTCTTCAGGATGCGTCCCGCGCCGCTGTCGCTGGCGGCGAGCGCCACCAGCAGCCGGTCCTGGGCGACGTATTCGTCGCCGGCCTTCTGCGCCTGCTGCTGCGCGCCATCCAGCACGCGGACGATATCGGGGGTGAACTGCGGCTGCCCGGCGCCGCCGCCGGAGACCTTTGGCTGGCGGCCGACCTCGAGGTCGACGGCCTGCTTGGCCTTCGCGGCATCGCCGCCGGCAGCCCGGATCAGCCCGGCGGCCGCGCCCTGCTCATCGTCGAGCAGCGCCTTCAGCAGATGCTCGGGCGTGACCCGCTGGTGGTATTCGCGGATGGCGATGGTCTGCGCCGCCTGCAGGAAGCCCTTGGCGCGGTCGGTGAATTTCTCGATGTCCATACTGGTGGTCCCTCCTCTGGCCTCCCTGGCGGCCCTGCTGGGCCCGCCAGCGGGCGAGACTCGACGGCAACTGATGCGCCCGCCCCTATCCCGGCGACGGACAGCATCATGGTCGCGCCGGATGTGGTAAGCCGCCTTGCGTTGGGTCAAGAGCCGGAGGAATTAATTCCGATGCGCGTCGAACATATCTACCGTTACCCGGTGAAGGGCCTGACCGCGGAGGCTCTGGAAGAGGTCGCCCTGCGGGAAGGCGAATGCCTGCCGCACGACCGCCGCTTCGCCCTCGCCCAGGGCGACGCCCCCTTCGACCCCGCCGCCCCGACCTGGCTGCAGAAGCGCCATTTCGGCTGTCTCATGGCCAATGCGAAGCTCGCCCTGCTGCACAGCGCCTTCGACGCCCGGACCGGCCAGATGCTGATCCGCCCGCCGGAAGGCGCACCCCTGCTGGCCGATACCCGCAGCGAAGCGGGCCGCGCCGCGATCGCCACCTTCCTCGCCGGCTTCCTGGGCGAGGAGGCCCGCGGCACCCCGCATTTCGTCGAGGCGCCGGGCCACAATTTCACCGATGTGGCCGCCAAGGCGGTGTCCATCATCGGCATGGCCAGCCTGCATGCCCTGGAACGGGCGGCCGGCATGACGCTGGACCCGCTGCGCTTCCGCGCCAATGTCTATGTCTCGGGTGGCCGACCCTGGGCCGAATTCGACCTGGTCGGGCAGGA
Organism: Paeniroseomonas aquatica; assembly: GCF_030409335.1. Taxonomy (GTDB): domain Bacteria; phylum Pseudomonadota; class Alphaproteobacteria; order Acetobacterales; family Acetobacteraceae; genus Belnapia; species Belnapia aquatica. Next base: position 49,290 of record NZ_JAUFPN010000167.1, on the reverse strand, counting down.
GATCCAGCTCGGCGGCGCCCGGCTGCGGGTCTTCAAGCGGATCGTCCGCTGCCCGGCGACCGAGGTGAACCCGGACACCGCCGAACGCGACGCCAAGCCGCCGAAGGCGCTGCGCGAGCATTTCGGCCATGCCGACCTCGGCGTCTATGCCGAGGTCATCGAGGGCGGCCACCTCGCCATCGGCGATGCGCTGGAGCCGCTGCAGGGCGACCTGCTGCATTGAGCTAGGCCGGCCAGCGCCCGGCCCAGGGCTCCGCCGCCTCCCATTCCCGCGCCATGGCGCAGAGCAGCCCATCCGCCCCGCTTGCCCCGACCAGCTGGAACCCGATCGGCAGGCCATTCGCCGCCGGCGCCGCCGGCAGCGCGATGCCCGGCAGGCCGCCGATATTGGCGAAATTGGTGAAGACGGCATGGCCGCGCGGCCCGACCGCCTGCCGGGCGATGGTCACCGGGGCGACCGCCTTGGCGGGCCAGGGCAAGGCCGCCGCCGCCGGGGTGAGGATCAGGTCCCAGGCCCCGAAGAAGCCAGCCATCCGGCGCCGGAAGGCGGCGATGCCGTCGATTGCGCCGAACAGCGCGGCCGCCGACAGGCCGCGCCCGGCGGCGGCCATCTCCCGCAGCCCCGGGGCGGTCGGCTCGCCGCCCTTCTCGGCCAACAGCCAGGCAAGGCCGGCCTGGCCGACCGGGCCGAAGATGGCGGCCAATTCCTCCACGGTGAAAGGCGGCTCGCCCTCCTCCACCGCATGGCCGAGGCCTTCGAGGCGGACCGCAACGGCAGCGATGCTGGCGGTGATCTCCGGGTTAACCGGCGCGGCGCCGAAGCGCGGCACATACAGGATGCGTTGCCGCGGCAGCGCGTCCGGCACCAGGAAGGGCGGCATGGCCCGGCAGGAGGGGTCGCGCGCATCGGGCGCCACCAGCAGCGACAGCAGGGCGATCAGGTCCCCGGTGGTGCGGGCGAGCGGCCCGATCTGCTCGAGGTCCAGCAGGATGGCCGGCAGCCCGTCGCAGCGCGGCACCCGGCCGGGCGAGGGCTTCAGCCCGACCACCCCGGCATGCGAGGCCGGCCGGCGGATCGAGCCACCGCCATCGGTGCCGAGCGCCAGCGGGCCGAGGCCGGCCGCCAGCGCCGCCACCGCGCCGCCGGAGGAGCCTCCGGGCGTCAGCCGCGGGTCCCAGGGATTGCGGGTCACCCCGAAGACGCTGTTGTCGGTGTAGCCCTGCAGGGTGAACTCCGGGACATTGGTCTTGCCCAGCAGCACCAGCCCCGCGGCCCGCAGCCGCGCCACCGGCAGCTCGTCCCGCTCCGGGACGAAGTCGCGGAAGAGCGGGCTGCCCCAGACGCAGGGCAGGCCGGCGACGGCGATGTTGTCCTTCACGTGGAAGGGCACGCCATCCAGCGGCGACAGCGGCACGCCGGCCCGCCAGCGGGATTCGCTGGCCCGGGCCGCGGCGCCGGCCCCGGCCGCATCCAGGGTGACGATGGCGTTCAGCGCCGGGTTGAGCCGCTCGATCCGGGCCAGCACCGCCGCCAGCACCTCGGCCGGGGACAGGGCCTTGCGGGCGAAGAGCCCGGCCAGGGTGGTGGCCGGCAGCAGGCAGGGGTCGCTCATGCGAACACCCCCCGCATCCGGGCCAGGCCCTCGGTCGCCTCCGCCGCCATCCGGGCGATGATGGCGCGCGCCGGCTCGATGCCGTCGATCAGCCCGACGCTCTGGCCGGCCCAGACATAGCTGTCCTCGAGGTCGCCGTCGTCGGTGCCGCGCGCATTGGCCCGGCCGGCGATCAGCGCGACGATCTCCTCCTTCGGCGCCCCGGCCGCCTCGGCGGCCACGATGCGCTCGGCATAGGCGCTGTGCAGGACGCGGCCGGGCATGCCGAGCGTGCGCTTGATCAGCATGGTATCGGTCGGGACCGCACCGACCAGCGCCTGCTTGTAGCGGGCATGCGCCACGGCTTCCTCGCTGGCGACGAAGCGGGTGCCCATCTCGACCCCCTCGGCGCCGAGCGCCAGCGCCGCCAGCAGCCCGGCCCCGGTGGCGATGCCGCCCGAGGCCAGCACCGGGATCTTCACCGCGGCGACGGTGCGGGGGACCATGACCATGGTGGTCTCGTCCGAGCGGCCGATATGGCCGCCGCCCTCGTAGCCGACGGTCGCCACCATGTCGGCCCCGGCGGCCTCGGCCTTCCGCGCCAACTCTGGCCCGGCGGTCAGCACCAGGGTCTTCGCGCCGACCTCCTGGCAACGGCGGATATAGGGCGCGGGATTGCCGGCGGTGAGCGCGATGACCCGCACGCCCTCCTCCAGCGTCGCCTCCAGCCCGGGCCAGATATCCTGCCGGCCGATCGGGAAATTCACCGCGAAGGGCTTATCCGTCAGCATCCGGCAGCGGCGGATCTCGGCCCGCAGCGCCTCCGGCCCGTCGAGCCCGCCGGGCAGCCCGGCCGTGCTGATCTGGCCGAGCCCGCCGGCATTGGAGACGGCGGCGGCCAGGTCGGCGAAGGCGACCCGGGCCAGCCCGCCCTGCACGATCGGGTAGCGGATGCCCAGCAGGCGGGTGACGCGGGTTTCGATGGCGTGCGACATGAGGCCCCGTAGAGGAAGGATTGGGCTTCATGCTGACCCATCTGGGCGGGATCGACCATGGCGTGGTGCTGGTGCGGGACCTCGACGCGGCGGCGGCCGGCTTCGCCGCGCTCGGCTTCACCATCGCCGCGCGCGGCACCCATTCGCCCCACATGGGCACCGGCAACAATTGCGTCATGCTGCGGCGGGATTACTTCGAGCTGCTCGGCGTGCTGGTGCCGACCGAGCTGAACGCGCGCTGGCGCCGGCTGCTGGAGACCCGCGAGGGCATCTCCGGCATCGCGCTGCGGGCGCATGACGCCGATGCCGGCCGCACCGAGCTGGAGGCCCGCGGCATCGCCACCCTGCCGGTGCAGCATTTCGGCCGCCCGGTCGTCCTGCCCGGCGGGCATACCGCGGAGACCCGCTTCCAGACCTTCCACGTGGCGGAGCCGCCGGCCCCGGGCCTCCGCCTCTTCGCCTGCCAGCACCTGACGCCGGAGGCGACCTGGGTGCCCGGGCTGATGGACCATGCCAATACCGCCGAGGCGCTGGACGCGATCGAGGTGCTGGCGGCCGACCCCGCCGCCGCGGCGGCCGGCGTCGGCCGGCTGCTGGACCGGGCGCCGGCGGCGGAGCCGGACGGGGCCCTGCGGCTCGAGACCGGTGCCGCGGCGCTGGTCTTCCTCACCGCCGGGCAGCTGGCGGCGCGCTACACCGGGCTCGACCTCGGCGGGCTGCCGGAGGAAGGGCCGGTGACCCTGGCGATCCGCGTCGCCGACCGGGCCGCCGCGGCGCGCTGCGCCGCCGGGGCCGGCGCCATCGAGGGGGCCCATGGGATCGCGGTGCCGCCGGCGGCGGCGCATGGGATCATCCTGGCCTTTCGTTGACGGGCTTGCATGCCGTGCCCGGCCCTGGGCATTTTGCGCCGCAACAGACCAAGGAGCCGGTGATGGAGCTAACGCGCAGGCAGGCACTGGCGGGTGCCGGCGGGATGGCCATGGGCGGGCTGCTGCCCGGGCTGGCGCTCGGCCAGACTTCCCCTGGGGCCCCGCAGCGCGGCGGCACCCTGACGGTACAGCTGACCAGCGAGCAGCGGGTGCTGAACCCGGCCATCCAGGCCTCGACCGGCGTCTACGTCATGGCGTCGAAGATCGTCGAGCCGCTGGTCGACCTCGATGCGGCGGGCGAGCCGACCGGGGTGCTGGCCGAGCGCTGGGAAAGCGCCGCGGACGGCCTGACCCATACCTTCTTCCTCCGCCGCGGCGTGACCTGGCACGACGGGAAGCCCTTCACCGCGAAGGACGTGCAGTTCAGCGCCATGGAGTGCTGGAAGAAGATCCTGAACTACGGCACCACGCTCTACCAATTCCTCGACGCGGTGGAGACGCCGGACGACCATACCGCGGTCTTCAAATTCTCCAGGCCGATGCCGCAGGGGCTGCTGCTGCGGGCGCTGCCCGACCTCGGCCACGTGATCCCGGCGCATGTCTATGCCGGCACCGATATCCGGGCCAGTCCGGCCAATACCGCCCCGATCGGCACCGGCCCCTTCAAATTCGCCGAATACCAGCGCGGCCAGTACCTGATGGCCGAGCGCAACCCGAACTACTGGCGCGGAGGCGGGCTGCCCTACCTCGACCGCATCGTCTGGCGCTTCATCGCCGACCGCGCGGCGGCGGCGGCGGCGGTCGAGAGCGGCCAGGTGCAGTTCAGCCCCTATTCCGGCCTGTCGCTGTCCGACATCGCGCGGCTGTCCAAGGATGCGCGCTTCACGGTCGGCACCAAGGGCAACGAGGGGAATACCGCGCATACCGTCACCGAGTTCAACCTGCGGCGGAAGGAGCTGTCCGACGTCCGCGTGCGGCGCGCCATCGCCCATGCGCTCGACCTCGACTTCTTCATCGAGAACTTCCTCTATGGCTACGCCAAGGTCGGGACCGGGGCGATCCCGTCGTCGAGCGCCGCCTTCTACGTGCCGCGCCCGGCGCCCTATCCCTTCGACCGAGTCAAGGCCGAGGCGCTGCTGGACGAGGCCGGCTACAGGCGCCCCTCCCGCAACGGCCAGCGCTTCGCCCAGCCGCTGAAGCTGCTGCCGGCGCCCTGGGGCGAGTACACGCTGAACTTCGCCACCTTCATCCAGCAGTCGCTGCGCGAGATCGGCATAAGGGTGGAGATCGAGGCGCGGGATGCTCCCGGCTTCCTCACCGGCGTCTATCGCGCCCATGAATTCGACCTGACCACCGGCTGGCACCAATACCGCAACGACCCGGCGGTCAGCACCACCGTCTGGTTCCGCACCGGCAGCCCGGTCGGTGCCCCCTGGACCAACCAGTACGGCTACGCCAACCCGGCGATGGATGCCGTCATCGATGCCGCGGCGACCGAGCTGGATGCGGCGAAGCGGAAGGCCCTCTACCAGGACTTCGTCCGCCTCGCGATCGAGGATTTGCCGGTGCATACCGCGGTGGAGCATGCCTTCATCAGCGTCTATTCCAAGCGGTTGATGGGCAGCCACAACACCCCGCGCTGGGCCAGCAGCAGCTGGCACGACGCCTGGCTCGCACCCGCTTGAAGCGCCTCGGCGGATTGGCGCTGCGCCGGCTGGCGCAGTCGCTGCCGGTGCTCGCCATCATCCTCATCGGCCTGTTCCTGCTGCTGCAGCTGGCGCCGGGCGATACGGTGGATGCGCTGATGGCGCAGATGGGCGGCGGCAGCGCCGAGGATGCGGCGCGGCTGCGGACCCAGTACGGGCTCGATGCCGGCGTTGCGGTGCAGCTCGGTCGCTACCTGCTGCGGCTGCTGACCTTCGACCTCGGGCAGTCCGCCATCTACGGCAAGCCGGTGGCGAGCGTGATCGCGGAACGCCTGGCGGTGACCGCGATGTTCATGTCCTGCGCGCTGGCCTTCGCCTTCTCGGCCGGGCTGGTGCTGGGCGTGCTGGCAGCGCGGCGAGTGAACGGCTGGCCGGACACCGTCATCAGCACCCTCGGCCTGGTCTTCTACGCCATCCCCAGCTTCTGGCTCGGCCTCATGTTGATCGTGCTGTTCAGCGTGAAGCTGGCCTGGCTGCCGCCGGGCGGCTTCGAGAGCATCGGCGCCGGGCTCAGCGGCCTCGACCGGGTGCTGGATATCGCCACCCATCTGGTGCTGCCGACGCTGTCCCTGGCGCTGATCTTCCTCGCCATCTACCTGCGGCTGATGCGGGCCTCGATGCTCGAGGTGATGAACCTCGACTTCGTCCGCACCGCCCGGGCCAAGGGCCTCTCCGAGGGGCATGTGCTCTGGCGGCACGTGCTGCGCAACGCGCTGCTGCCGATGGTCACCTTCATCGGGCTGCAGTTCAGCACCATGCTCGGCGGCAGCGTGGTGATAGAGAGCGTCTTCTCCCTGCCCGGCCTCGGCCGCCTGGCCTTCGAGAGCGTGGTGCAGCGGGATTTGAATACCCTGCTCGGCATCGTGCTGGTCTCGGCCGTGCTGGTCATCATCGTGAACTTCCTGGTCGATATCCTCTACGCGAAGCTCGATCCGCGGATCGGGGCGAATTCATGAAGGCGGTCCGCGCCTATCTGCGCAGCCCGGCCGGGATCATCGGCGCGGTGCTGCTGGTCGCGGTCATCGCCGCGGCGCTCTCGGCCGACTGGCTCTTCCCGCGCGACCCGATGGCGCTCGCCGGGCGGCCGCTGCAATGGCCCGGCGCCAATCCGCGGCTGCCGCTCGGCACCGACAACCTCGGCCGCGACATCGCCGGCTTCATCTTCCATGGCGCCCGGGTCTCGCTGCTGATCGGGCTGGTCGCCTCGGTCGTCGCGGTCGGCATCGGCGTGCTGGTCGGCGCCGTTGCCGGCTTCTACGGCGGCTGGGTCGACGATCTGCTGATGCGGATCACCGAGGCCTTCCAGACCGTGCCCAATTTCATCCTGCTGCTGGTGCTGGTGGCGGTCTTCGGCTCGGAGCTGGAGGTGATCACCATCGCCATCGGCCTGGTCGGCTGGACCGCGCCCTGCCGGCTGGTGCGGGCGGAGTTCCTCTCGCTGCGGTCGCGGGAATTCGTGCTCGCCGCGCGCGGCCTCGGGATGCGCGACGCGCAGCTCATCCTGGGCGAGGTGCTGCCGAATGCGCTGCCGCCGGTCATCGTCTATGCCAGCGTGACCATGGCCATCGCCATCCTGCTGGAAAGCGCGCTCGCCTTCCTCGGCCTGTCGGACCCGAACGTCGCCTCCTGGGGCAACATGATCGGTGCCGGTCGCTCGGTGCTGCGGACCGAATGGTATGTCTCGGCCATCCCAGGTGCGGCGATCCTGACGACCGTGCTGGCCTTCAGCCTGGTCGGCCAGGGGCTGAACGATGCGCTGAACCCGCGGATGCAGGTGCTTTGAGCGCGCCCCTGCTGTCGCTGCGCGGCGTTTCCGTCCGGCTGCCCAAGGGGGCGGACCGCGAATTCGCCCTGCAGGATGTCGACCTCGACGTGGCGGCGGGGGAGATCCTCTGCGTCGTCGGCGAGAGCGGCTCCGGCAAGTCGCTGACCGCGACCGCCATCCTCGGCCTGCTGCCGGCGCCGCGGGTGACCTTGGCCGGCGGCAGCATCACCTTCGAGGGCGAGGACCTGGCCAGCCTCTCCCCCGCCCGCCTCCGCGCCATCCGCGGCAAGCGGATCGGCATGATCTTCCAGGAGCCGATGACGGCGCTGAACCCGCTGATGCCGGTCGGCCGCCAAGTCGCGGAGGTGCTGGAGGAACATGCCCGCGACCTGACCGCGGCGATGGTGGACGCCCGGGTGCAGTTGCTGCTCGAGGAAGTCGGCATCCCCGACCCGCCGGGCGCGGCCCGGGCCTATCCGCATGAGCTCTCGGGCGGCCAGCGGCAGCGGGCGATGATCGCCATGGCGCTGGCGATGGAGCCGAAGCTGCTGATCGCCGACGAACCGACGACGGCGCTCGACGTGACGACGCAGGCGCGCATCCTGGCGTTGATCAAGGAGATCCAGTCGCGCCGCGGCACCGGCGTGCTCTTCATCACCCATGACTTCGGCGTGGTGGCCGAGATCGCCGATCGCGTCGTGGTCATGCAGCAGGGCCGCATCGTCGAGACCGGCCCGGCGCAGCAGGTGCTGCGGGCACCGGTGCACCCCTATACCCGCGCCCTGGTCGGCGCGGTGCCGCCGCTGACCCCGCCCGCCCGCGCCCCGACGCCGCAGGGCCCCGCCGTGCTGGTGGTGGAGGGCCTGCGCAAAACCTACCGGACCGGCGGGCTGTTCGGCCGTCGCCGCGTGGTGGCTGCGGTGCAGGGCGTCTCCTTCACCCTGCACAAGGGCGAGACGCTCGGCATCGTCGGCGAGAGCGGCTCCGGCAAGTCGACCGTCGCCCGTACCCTGGTGAAGCTGCTACCGGCCGATGGCGGCTCCATCCGGCTCAACGGCACCGAGGTGCGGGAGGCGACGCGGACCGCCTTCCGGCCGATGACGCGGCATATCCAGATGGTCTTCCAGGACCCCTTTGCCTCGCTCAACCCGCGCCGCCGGGCCGGCGACCTCATCGCCCAGGGGCCACGCATCCATGGCGCCTCGCGGGCCGAGGCCCGGGCCACGGCGGAGCGCATGCTGGCACTGGTCGGGCTCGACCCCTCGGCCGCCGGGCGCTTCCCGCATGAGTTCAGCGGCGGCCAGCGCCAGCGCATCGGCCTCGCCCGGGCGCTGGCGCTGGAGCCGGCGGTGCTGGTGGCGGACGAGCCGGTCTCGGCACTGGATGTCTCGGTCCAGGCGCAGGTGCTGCGGCTGCTGGCGGAGCTGAAGCAGCGGCTGTCGCTCTCCCTGGTCTTCATCACCCATGACCTGCGCGTGGCGGCCCAGGTCTGCGACCGGATCCTGGTGATGCACCGGGGCGAGGTGGTGGAACAGGGCGAGACGGCGGCGATCTTCGCTGCGCCGGGCCATCCCTATACCCGGGCGCTGCTCGCCAGCGTGCCGGGCCGCGGCTGGGTGCCGCCGGCTGTCGCGGCGGAATAAGCCCCCGACAGGCGGTGGAAAGTGTGTTGCCCCGTCGCACCGGGAACCGGCACCCTGGCGGATCGCAGCCAGGGAACAGCCGGATGAGCGTCGTCGCGAGAGCCAAGGCCTTGATCCTCCAGCCGGAGCAGGAATGGCGCGTCATCGCGGCCGAGCCGGCGGATACCAAAAGCCTGTTCCTGGGCTATGCGGTGCCGCTCTCGGCGGTGCCGGCCGTCGCCGGCTTCATCGGCTCGGCGATCTTCGCCGGCACCCTGGAGCAGGTGACGGGCGTGCAGATCGGCGTCGTCAGCCTGCTGCTGCAGGCGATCGCCGGCTATGTGCTGGGGCTCGTCGGGGTCTGGGTCTGGGGCAAGATCATCCAGGCGCTGGCCCCCCGCTTCGGCGGCACCGGCGACGAGACCGCGGCCATGAAGCTGGCGGTGCATGCGCCGACCGCGGCCTGGCTTGCCGGCGTCTTCGCCATCGTCCCGCCGCTGGCGATCCTCGGCATCCTCGGGCTCTACAGCCTCTATATCTTCTACAAGGGCGCGCCGGTCGTCGCACAGGTGCCGCGGGACAAGGTGATGGTCTTCACCATCGCCGTCATCGTCGTCGGCATCCTGGTGAACATCCTGGTCGGGCTGGTGGCGGCCACCTTCCTACGGTTCTGACGCCGGCGCTACCGGCCGAGCTTCGCCGCCACCCAGCGGAGCAGCAGCGCGCTGATCGCCGCGCTGTTCGCCTCCAGCATCAGCATATGGCCATTGCCGGGCTGGCCATGCTCCTCGAGCCGCATGTGCTCGACGCCGGCGCCGGCCTGGGCCAAAAACTTGACGGTGCAGTGGTCGTAGGTGGCGCGGTAGCTCGCCTCCCCGGTCACCACCAGGATGGGGATGCCGGCGAGCCGCGGCAGGCGCCGGGCCGGGGCGCGCTGCACCCAGCAGCGGACCAGCCCAGGCCCATCGGGCAGCGCCTGGCGTTCCAGCGCCAGGTCCTCCGGCGCCGCGGCCGGCGGATCGAAGGTCAGCGGCAGCCGGGCGATGCCCCAGGGCCGGGCGGGGGTCGCACCCTCGGCGTACCAGTCCTCGCCGCCCTGGAAGGTCACGTCGAAGAAGGGCGGGCCATTGGGCTCGATCGCCAGGATGGCGCGGACCAGCGCAGGCCGGGCATCGGCCAGCTTCCAGCCGAAGACGCCGGATTGGGAATGGGTCAGCAGCACCGCCGGGCCGATCCGCTCCAGCAGCGCGAGATGGGCATCCAGCACCACCGCCTCGGTCTTCGCGGGGTCGGCGATATAGCCCACCTGGCTGGCGAAGAACTGGTCGAAGGCCGGGTTGCCCGGCCGCCCGGGCCCGCCCGGCCATTGGCTGTGCCGCGCCGCCTGCGGGTAAAGCGCGGTGCCGGCCGGGTCGGTGAACATGCGCGTCACCTGGGCGACCGGGGCGCGGGCATGGGCGCCATGCGCGGTATCCTGGCCGGAGCGGCCGCGCCCCGCCTGGTCCACGACATAGACCGCATGGCCGGCGCGGAGGAAATCCTCGGCCCAGCCGGGGCGGCCATCCGGCGTCGACAGGAAATTGGTCCCGGTCTGGCCGGTGCCGTGGATCATCACCACCGGCGGGCCGGTCTCCACGGCGGGGATCTGGAACTGCACGAAGGACTGGCCGCGCATCGCTTGGCCATCATCGGTATAGCGGCCGCCGGTGAAGAAGCAGCCCTGGCGGGCGATGGCGAGGGGTGTTTCCTTGGTCAATCCAGGCACTCCGGCGGGTTCGCCGGATGATGAATTGAAAAGGGGGCGCCGACCAGCGGCGCCCCCTTCTGATTTATGCCGCCTCGCTGTCCGAGCGGCGCGCGTGCTTCTTGCGCTCATGCGGGTCGAGGTAGCGCTTGCGCAGGCGGATGGCGCCCGGCGTCACCTCGACCAGCTCGTCGTCCTCGATGTAGGCGATCGCCTGCTCCAGGCTCATGCGCCGCGGCGGGATCAGCAGCAGCGCCTCATCCTTGCCGGCGGCACGGATGTTGGTGAGCTTCTTCTCCTTGATCGGATTCACGTCGAGGTCGTTCTCGCGCGAATGCTCGCCGAGGATGAGCCCGACATAGACCTTCACGCCGGGGTCGACGAAGAGCGTGCCGCGGTCCTGCAGGTAGAACAGCGCGTACTGGATCGCCTCGCCATCCGAGTTGCTGATCAGCGAGCCGTTGCGACGGCCCTCGATCGGGCCGGCCCAGGGCTGATAGCCATGGAACAGCCGGTTCATGATGCCGGTGCCGCGGGTGTCCGTCATGAACTCGCCGTGGTAGCCGATCAGGCCGCGCGACGGGATGATGAAGGTCAGCCGCTGCTTGTTGCCGCCCGAGGGCCGCATGTCCTGCATCTGGCCCTTGCGCATCGACATCTTCTGCACGACGGCGCCCGAGTATTCCTCGTCGACGTCGATCAGCACCTCCTCGAAGGGCTCCTCGCGGTCGCCCGTCTCCGGGTTCTCGCGGGTCAGGACGCGCGGGCGGCCGATGGTCAGCTCGAAGCCCTCGCGGCGCATCTGCTCGATGAGCACGCCGAGCTGGAGCTCGCCGCGGCCGGCCACCTCGAAGGCGTCGGATTCCTCCGACTCCTTCACCTTGATGGCGACGTTGCTCTCGGTTTCCTTGAACAGCCGGTCGCGGATCTGCCGCGACGTGACCTTCTTGCCCTCGCGGCCGCCAAGCGGGCCGTCGTTGATGCGGAAGGTCATGGCGAGCGTCGGCGGATCGACCGGGATGGCATGCAGCGGCTCGGTCACTTCCGGCGTGCAGACGGTGTCCGGGATGGTGCCATTCTCGAGCCCGGCGATGGCGATGATGTCGCCCGCTTCGGCGGTCTCCACCGGCACCCGCTCCAGGCCGCGGAAGGACAGCAGCTTGGTCAGCCGCCCCGTCTCCACCAGCGAGCCATCGGCGCGCAGCACCTTCAGCGGCATGTTGACGCGGGCGGTGCCCTGCTCGATGCGCCCGGTCAGGATGCGGCCGAGGAAGTTGTCGGCCTCGAGGATCGAGGCGGTCATGGCGAAGGGCGCGTCGACGTCCTTGCCCGGCGCCGGCACGTGCTTGAGGATCAGGTCGAACATCGCCGAGAGGTCCTTGCGCGGACCTTCCATGCTGTCGTCCGCCCAGCCCTGCCGGCCGGAGGCAAACAGCGTCGGGAAGTCGAGCTGCTCATCCGTGGCGCCGAGCGCGGCGAAGAGGTCGAAGACCTGGTCGTGCACGGCATGCGGCGAGCCGTCCGAGCGGTCGACCTTGTTGATGACCACGATCGGGCGGATGCCACGGGCCAGCGCCTTGGTCAGCACGAACTTGGTCTGCGGCAGCGGGCCTTCGGCCGCGTCGCACAGCACGATGGCGCCGTCGACCATGGACAGGATACGCTCGACCTCACCGCCGAAATCGGCGTGGCCGGGGGTATCGACTATGTTGATCTTCACGCCCTTCCACTCGACCGCGGTGCACTTGGCGAGGATGGTGATTCCCCGCTCGCGCTCCAGGTCGTTGCGGTCCATGGCGCGGTCGGCAACCACCTGATTGGTCCGGAAGGCGCCGGCCTGCTTCAGCAGGTTATCCACCAGCGTCGTCTTGCCGTGGTCGACGTGGGCGATGATAGCGACGTTACGGAGTTCCATTAGGGGGCCTTGCTTCCCATGCGGCCGCAAAGCAAAGCAAAACCCGACCCCAACCCTGCGTTTCGAACGCGGTCGGGGATCGGGCAGAGCAGGCAGGCGGCTTGTTGCAGCGCACACATAGGGGTTTGCTGCGGAAAAAGCGAGCGTCACCTGCGCTTATGCCATGCGCATGACGCTCGCCTTGCATGCAGCGGCTCCCGGAATCCGGGAATCCGCCGCAAATCCAGGCGTTTAGCCTAGCGGGTCGGATTGCCGCCGGTGCCGCCGCCGCCCGGAGGGCTGCCCGGCTGGATCGTCGCCCCGCCCAGCCCGCCGCGGCCGCTGCCCTGCTGCGGCGTGCCCGAGCCCGGCGGCGGGGCGCCGACCCCGGACGAGCCCGAGCCCATGTTGCTGCCGGGGCTGGCGCTGCCCTGCGGCGGCTGGGTCGTGGTGCCCATGCCGGTGCTCGGCGTGCTGCCGGGGTTGCCGACGCCCGGCGAGCCGGGGGTGGAGCCGGACACGCCGCCGCTGCCGCTGCCGCCGGCCTGCACCCGGATGATGCCGTCCGCCCGGCTCATCGAGCCGCCGGCCGGGCCGCTGTCGCGCATCATCTGGCTGCCCGCGCCGCCGCCCTGGGCCGGCATGTCGCGCATCGGCGCCGCGCCGCTGCGCGCATCCGAGGGCATCGTCCGCAGCCCGGCCATCGCCTGGTCCATCTCGCGCAGCGCCCCGGCCCGGTCACGGGCCTGGATCGCGCCACGGGCGGCCGCCAGGCGCTGGAGCACCGGCCCCTGCATCGGCTGGCCGGCCTGGTCGGCCGGGGTGCTGCGGGTCAGCAGCCGGGTCTCGGACTGCTCGATCAGGTCCCGGGCCTGGGCGGTGCGGCCGGCGCGCAGGGCGGTGCTCGCCTGCTGGACCAGCTCGCCGGCATCCATCCGGTTCTCCGCCCGGGCCGCGGCCCGCTCGGCGCGCATCTTGCCATGGCGATGCCGGCCATCCTCGGCGCCACCCATGGCGTGGTGGGGCACGCCCCTCGGCATGCGCTCCGCGCCGAGGCCGGTGGTGGCCGGGGCCGGCATCGGCATGGCGCCGTTCTGCATCGGCATGTCGCGCCGCATCGGCGCATCCGCCTGCTGGGCCAGTACCGGACCGGCCAGCAGCGCGAGTCCGAGCGTCGAGGCAAGCAGCTTGGATTTCGTCATGAGGAGCGTCTCCTTGGCCTCCGGCCCAGGAGCAGACGTCCGGCCGGGGCGTTCTGGCCTTTACTGCCTGGCCCGGCAGCGAGAGAGCCGCCGGCCGACACTGGCCTTGCCCTAGCCCAACACGGTGGAGACCGGGTGGTTCCCCGGAACGGCCGCCACCAGCGCCCGCAGGTCCGCCTGCGGCCTGGCGCCGAAGTGCGAGATCACCTCCGCCGCGGCGATCGCGCCCCAGCGGCCGCACTCCGGCAGGGGCAGCCCCTGGGTCAGCGCCGCCAGGAAGCCGGCGGCATAGGCGTCGCCGGCGCCGGTGGTGTCCACGACCTCGGTCGGCACCGCCGCCACCTCGTGCCGCTCCTCCCCGGCGATGATGACGCTGCCCCGCTCGCTGCGGGTCAGCGCCACCATGGCGACGTCCTGCCGGGCCAACATCGCCGCCGTCTCGAAGTCGTCGGTCTGGTACAGCGACAGGATCTCGCTCTCGTTGGCAAAGAGGATATCCGTCTCCTCTCGCAGGAAGCGGCGGAAGGCGGCGCGGTGGCGCTCGACGCAGAAGGCGTCCGACAGGCTCAGCGCCACCAGCCGCCCCGCGCCATGCGCGGCGTCGGAGGCGGCAAAGAAGGCCTCCTGCGCCGCCGGCGGGTCGAACAGGTAGCCCTCGAGGTAGACCACCTTGGCCCGCGCCACCTCGTCCGGATCGACATCGGCGGCCGAGAAGGTCACGCAGGCGCCGAGGAAGGTGTTCATGGTCCGCTGCGCATCCGGCGTCACCAGGATCAGGCAGCGCGCGGTGGGCGCGTCGCCGACCAGCGGCGCGGTCGGGAAATGCACCCCGGCCGCCCGGATGTCGTGGCCGAAGACCTGGCCGAGCGCGTCATCCGCGACCTTGCCGAGGAAGCCGACCCGGGCGCCGAGCGCCGCCGCCACCGCGCAGGTATTGCCGGCGGAGCCGCCCGAGCTCTCGAGCCCCGGCCCCATCTGGCCATAGAGGGTTTCCGCCTCCTCCGCCCCGATCAGCCGCATGCCGCCCTTGGCGAGGCTGCGGGCTTCCAGGAATTCGTCTTCGGCGCGGGCGAGCACATCGACGATGGCGTTGCCGATGCCGAGGATGTCGAGGGTGGGCTCGCTCATGGAACGGAAGACCTCTTGTACGGTTGCGTCCGGCCGGGTGACAGGCGGAAGGCGCGGGCCATGCCCGATTAGCCTCCGCTCCGGCCGGCCGCAACCAACTAAGGGTTCCACCTGATGCTGACCGCCTGCCTGCTCGCGCTCCGGCAAATGACCGACCCGGTCTTCCTCGGGCCGCTGGCCAAGGCCTTCGGCGCCGCCCTGCTGGCCTTCCTCGGCCTGGCGGGCCTGGCCGCCTGGGGGGTCGCCGGGCTGGCCGGGGGCGAGGGCTGGCTGGCCGGCCTGGCCGGGGCACTCGGCGGGCTGCTGGTGCTGGGGCTGGCGGTCTGGCTCTTCGTGCCGGTGATGCTGGGCCTGTCCGGGCTGTTCCTCGACCCGGTGGCGGCGGCGGTGGAGCGGCGCTTCTACCCCGCCCTGCCGCCGCCCCAGGGGGCCAGCCTGATCGCCCAGGCCGGCTTCAACCTCGCCTTCGCGGCCAAGACCGGCGTCGTCGCGCTGCTGGCCCTGCCGCTGCTGCTTTTTGCCCCGCCGGTCGGGGCGGTGGCGCTCTGGCTCATCTCCACCGTGGCGCTCGGCCATGGGCTGTTCGAAGGCGTGGCCCAGCGCCGCATGCCCATCGCCGCCGCCCGCGTCCTGCGCTGGCAGCGGGAGGTGCCGGTGCTCGGCATCGGCGCTTTGCTGGCGGCCATGGCACTGGTGCCGGGGCTGAACCTGCTGGTGCCGGTGCTCGGCACCGCGGCCATGACCCATCTGCTGCATCGGTCCGCCCCGCCGCGGTGACGCGGCGCCGGGGCCGCCGGCCCCGATACGAAATTGCAACATGATCCGAATTCCACGCCACGGTTGCCGCAGCCCGTTGTGTCTTCACAACTCGGCGTGTTAGCCCGATGGCCTTGGGACAGGCCGTGTGGGGATTGCACGGTGCACCAGGATGCACCGCTGTGGGGGGGAGCACATGGCCATCTTTGGCCGCAAGCGAGACGACGGGCCGGCGGCGCCGGCCAGCGACGACACCGTGGAGCCCACGGATCCCGCAGGGCAGGGCCTCGGCCAGGAGTCGGGCCAGGCTCCCGGCCAAACTCCGGGCCAGGCCATGGGCACGCCTCCCACCGCACGTGACGCCGATATCGGCGTGCCGCCTTTCCGCCCAACCCCGAAGGACACGCCCATGATGTCGATGGCCCCGAAGCCGACCGCCGCCCCCGCAACCCCCTCCCTTGCCCCGCGCCCGGCCGCGCCGGGTGCCATGGGCGTCCCCGCCCGCCCGCAGGGCCGCTCCGATGCCGCCGAGCGCCGCACCCTCGTCGTCGGCCGCGGCATCAGCCTGCAGGGCACCGTCACCGATGCCGAGCGGCTGGTGGTCGAGGGCACCGTCGAGTCCGAGATGATCCAGGCGGCCGAGCTCTTCGTCGCGCCGACCGGCGTGTTCCGCGGCGAGGTCCAGGTCGAGGACGCCGAGATCGCCGGCCTGTTCGACGGCACCGTCACCGCCCGCGGCTCGCTGACCATCCGCGGCACCGGCAAGGTCAACGGCACCGCCCGCTACCGCAAGCTCGCGGTCGAGGAAGGGGGCCAGATGTCCGGCCGCATGGAAATGCTGACCGAGGGCAGCGCCGCCCCGGCGCCGCGCTTCAGCCCGCCGGAGGGCTGACCGGGTGCCGGCTGCCAGGGCCCGGCCCCGGCAGCCCGCCCCGCCGCGGCCTCGCCTGCCTTGCCGCCGCCGCCCGGCGGCGGTCCGCCCACCCCGAGCCGCGCCGGAGCCCGCGCCGCCCATGGCGCCCCGCCTCCCCCTCCTGCTGCTGACCCTCGGCGCCTGCGCCACCGCGGCCGAGGAACGGGCCACCGCGCTGCGGCTGGCGTTCGACAGCAGCCGCGCCAGCCTCGGCCTGCCCGCCGCGGCCGTGCCGGCGCCGCCGGCCGCGGCGCGGCTGGTCGGAACCTCGGCAGGCTTGGCCGAACCGCGCAGCCCACCACCCGCCACCGCCGCCCCCGCGGCCGCCGCGCAGCTGCTCGGGGTCGAGCCCGAGGCGCTGCGCCGCTGGCTCGGCGAGCCCTCGCTCCGCCGCCGGGAGGGCGGTGCCGAGGTCTGGCTCTATGCCGGCGCCGCCTGCGCCCTCGACCTCGTGCTCTATCCGCAGGCCGGGCGGCTGCGCGTCGCCCATGCCGGCGCCCGGGCCAGTGGCGCGGAACCGCGGACCGAGGCGCATTGCCTGCAGGAGCTCGCCGCCACCCCCGCGGCGCGGCCCATGCCCACCGGCGACCGGGACAGCTGAGCACCGCGCATGGGCCTGTTCCTCGATGTCTTCGTTCCGCCCTTCGGGCTGCTGCTGCTCGGCGCGGTGCTGAAGCGCTTCCTGCTGCCGGCCGATGCGGTCTGGGCCGGCATCGAGCGGCTGGTCTTCTGGGCGCTGATGCCGGCGCTGCTGCTCTCGGCCATCGCCTCGGTCGACCTCGCGGCCCTGCCGCTCGGCAAGATGGGGCTGGCGATCTGGCTGACGCTGCTGGCCGGCGCCGTGGTCAGCCTCGGCCTGGCGCGGCTGTTCAGGGCGGATCATCCGGCCACCACCTCGGTCTTCCAGGGCGGCATCCGCTTCAACAACCTGATGGGCTTCGCCGTCATCGGCGGGGTCTTCGGCGCCGGCGGCACGGCGCTGGGGGCGGTCGCCACCGGTCTCATCGTGCCCTTCGTGCAGACGCTGACGACCCTGGTCTTCGCCTTCGGCCCGGTGGGCGGCGGCCGGATCTCGCCGCGCCGGGTGCTGCGCCAGCTGCTGCTGAACCCGCTGCTGCTCGCCTGCGTCGGCGGCTTCGCGGTGGCGCTGCTCGGCGGCCTGCCGCCCGGGGTGAAGCCGCTGCTGCAATCGCTCGGCCAGGCCTCGGTCGCGCTCGGGCTGCTCTGCGTCGGCGCCGCCCTGTCGCTCGGCGCGCTCGGCGGCCGGCTGCCGCTGCAGCTGGCGACCAGCGCGGTCAAGCTGCTGCTGATGCCCTGCCTCGCGCTCTGGCTCGGCCGCTGGTTCGGGCTGGACCCCCTGCCGCTCGCCGCCGCGGTGATCTTCATGGCGCTGCCGACCGCGACCACCAGCTACGTCATGGCCCGCGCCATGGGCGGCGACGCGCCGCTGATGGCGGCGCTGACCAGCCTCGAGCATTTGCTCTCGGCGCTGACCCTGCCCTGCTGGATCCTGCTGCTGCAGGCGATGGTGCTGCGCGCGGGACCGTGACGCGGCGCGGGGTTTGCCGCTAGATGCAACGCAGCAGATCGGGGCGACAACGATGTTCGGACGACGGGATTTTCTGGCGGGGACCGGCGCCGTGGCGCTGGCCGGCACGGCGCGCGCGCAGGGCGTCCCGGACCGCGTCTTCCCGGACCGGCCGCTGCGCTGGGTCGTCGGCTATCCGCCGGGCGGCGCCAGCGATGTCTTCGCGCGCCTCATCGGCCAGCACATCGGCGCCCGGCTGGGCCAGACCCTGGTGGTGGAGAACCGCCCGGGCGGCGGCGCCGTCCTCGCCAGCGAGATCGTGGCCCGCAGCCCGCCCGACGGCTACACGCTGATGCACGTCGACAACGGCATCCTGACCTACAACCCGGCGCTCTATGCCCGGCTGCCCTACGACCCGGACCGGGACTTCCAGGGCGTCGGCTTCATCGGCCGATTCCCGCTGTTCATCGTCGTCCGCCCCGACAGCCCGGTGCGCGACTTCGCCGATCTCGTCGCCCGCTCGAAGGCCCAGGCGCCGAATTACGGCTCGCCCGCCGTCGCCTCCCCGCATCACCTGGCGATGGAGATGGTCAAGCGCCGCACCGGGCTCGAGGCGACGCACGTTCCCTATCGCGGCGGGCCCTCGGCGATGCAGGACCTGCTGGCCGGCAACGTCGATGCCGTGGTCATCGACTGCGCCACCGGCATCCCCTTCCTCACCAGCGGCCGGGCCAGGGCGCTCTGCGTCTTCTCCGAGGCCCGCGCCCCGCGGGCGCCGGAGGTCCCCACCTTGCGCGAGCTCGGCTTCGCCGGCGCCGTCGCCTATGGCTGGCAGGGCATGAGCGCGCCGAGCGCCGTTCCCGCCCCGATCATCGCCCGGCTGGCCGAGGCGCTGAAGGCCGGCGTCGGCGCCGAGGACGTGCAGGCGCGCTACCGCGACCTCGGCATCGAGAGCACGCCCTGGAGCCCGGCCGAATTCCAGGACTTCGTCCGCCGCGAGAACGCCGAATGGCGGCCGCTGATCCGCGAGCTGGGAATCCGGCTGGACAGCTGAGGGCGGGCCGGCCGCCGCCGCGTGATCCCCTTTCTCCTGCGCGGCCTCGCCCGCTGGCGGCGGCGCCATCCGACCCTGCCGCTGCTCGGCGATACCCGCCTGCGCCGGGAGCGGGAGGCGGCGCTGCTGCGCTGGACGGTGAAGGTGCTCGGCGCCGAGATGGCGCAGCGCTTCTACGCCGCGGGCCTCGCCGGTCCCGCCGCGCCGGTGCCGGCCGGGCCGACCCATGTCGGCGTCACCAGCCGCAGCTGCCGCCAGGCGGACATCGAGCACGACTGGCTGCGCCACTGGGCCGGGCTCATCGGCACCCCGCCGGTCTACCACCGCAAGCTCTGGGAGGATTGCTTCATCCTCCAGGCCGCCTGGGAGGCCGGGATGCTGGCACCCGGCCGCCGCGCGCTGGGCTTCGCGGTCGGCCGGGAAGCGCTGCCGGCGATCCTCGCCGCGCATGGCGTCGCGGTGGTGGCGACCGACCTCGACGCCGGCGATGCCCGGGCGCGGGACTGGATCGAGACCGGCCAGCACGGCACCGCGGCCGAGGGGCTCCACCGCCCCGCCCTGCAATCGCGGGCCGAATTCGACGCGCTGGTCCGCTTCCGCCAGGCCGACATGGCCCGGCTGCCGGCCGAGCTGCAGCAGGGCGGCTTCGACCTGGTCTGGTCGGCCTGCGCCATGGAACACCTCGGCAGCCTCGACCGCGGGCTGGCCTTCGTCGAGTCGGCGATGCGCTGCCTGAAGCCGGGCGGCATCGCCGTGCATACCACCGAGTTCAACCTCGATGCCCGGGGCGGCACGCTCGGCCGCGGCAGCACGGTGCTGTACCAGCGCCGCCACCTCGAGGCCCTGGCGCAACGCCTGGCCGCGGCCGGGCACCGGATGCTGCCGCTCGACGACGGCCATGGCGACGGCATGCTGGACCGCTTCGTCGACCTGCCGCCGCAGGAGCACGAGGCGCCGCCGCTCGGCGCGATCTTCCCGCCGCACCTCCGGCTGTCGGTGCGCGGCTTCCCGGTCACCTCGGCCGGGATCGTCGTCGTGGCGGGGCTAGGCCGGCCGTAGCCAGACCGCGATGTCGTGGAAGGCGACGCCGCCGGCCGGAGCCACCGGATCGGCGCCGACCAGGGCGTTGATGCCGATGCCCTCGGGGAAGTCGGCGCTGGGCGAGATGCCCTCCACCGCCAGCACGCCGGTCAGCAGGCCGTCGAAGCGCATCGCGGTCAGGGTCAGCGCACCGCGGGCATTGCCGATCCGCACCCGGGCGCCATCGGCGATGCCGAGCCGGTCCGCGTCCGCGGGATGCAGCCGCAGCGCCGGGCCGCCCTCCCGGCTGCGGGAGCCCGGCGTCTCGGTGAAGCTGGTATTGAGGAAGCTCCGCGCCGGCGGGGTGATGAGGCGGAAGGGCGTCGCCTCCGCCGCCTCCTCCAGGTTCAGCCAGTAGCTCGGCAGCCCCGGCATGCCTGCGGCATAGGGGCCGAGCGCCGGCCAGTCCGGCTTGAAGCGGAACCGCCCGTCGGGCTGCGGGAAGCCGGCGAAGGCCTCGCCCACCGCGATCTCATTCGCCGCCGGGATGAAGCCGGCGGCCGTCGCCGCGGCCCAGCTCCCCTTGCCGGAACTCCGCAGCGTCGCGTCCAGCACCTCCACCTCGGTCATGCCGAAGCCGGGATGCTCGGCCCCCAGCCGCGCGGCCAGGGCGCAGACCACGGCGTGGTTGCTGCGCGCCTCCCCCACCGGTTCGATCACCCGCGGCCCCACCGTCAGCGCGGTATGGCCAAGGCCCAGGTAGAGGTCGTCGTGCTCGAGGAAGGTGGTCGCGGGCAGGACGATATCGGCCAGCGCCGCGGTCGGGGTCATGAAATGCTCATGCACCGCGACGAAGAGATCCTCCCGCAGCAGGCCGCGGCGGACGGCGTGGCTGTCGGGGGCGACCTCGGCGCTGTTGGCGTTCTGGATCAGCATCGCCGCCACCGGCGGGCCGCCGGCCAGCGCCTCCCCGGCCAGCACCGCGCCGATGCGGGACTGGTCCAGCACGCGGATTTTCGGGTCGATCAGGTCGCTGCCCCAGGCGAGGCGGGTGTCGAGGCCCCAGCCGTCCAGCGCGTAGAAGAAGCCGCCGCCGCCCTGGTGCAGCCAGCTTCCGGTCAGGGCGGCGAGGCAGGAGACGGCATGCATGGTGGCCGCGCCGTTCCGCGCCCGGGTGAAGCCGACGCCGGCGCGCAGGAAGCAGCGCTTCGTCCCGGCATAGAGCCGCGCCAGGGCGAGGATATCCGCCTCCGGCACGCCGGTGACCTCGGCCGCCCAGGCCGGAGTGTGCCTGCGGATATGCGCCTCCACCGCCGCATCCCAGTCGGTATGGGCGGCCAGGAACGCGCGATCCGCCGCGCCCTCCTCGAGCGCCACCGCCATCATGGCGAGCGCCAGCGCCGCATCGGTGCCGGGGCGCAGGATCAGTCCGATGTCGGCCGCCTCGATGCTCGGCGAGCGGTAGGCATCCACCACCACCAGCTTCGCCCCGCGCCGCTTCCGCGCCCGCTGGATATGCGCCATCAGGTTGACCTGGGTCGAGACCGGGTTGCCGCCCCACATCAGGATGACATCCGCCTCCGCCACCCCGCGCGGGTCGGCGCCGCGCGCCGCGCCGTGCCCGGCCTTCCAGCCCATCTCGGCCGGGGTGATGCAGATGGTCGACTTCTGCCGCGAATAGCCCATCACGTGCCGCAGCCGGTCGAGCCCCCAGCGGCCGAGCACGCCGAGCGTCCCGCCGCTGTGGTAGGGCCAGACCGCCTCCGGCCCATGCCGGGCCGTGGCCGCCCTGAAGGCTTCAGCGATGCGGTCGAGCGCCGCGTCCCAGCCGATCGGCGCGAATTGCCCCGAGCCCTTCGGCCCGACCCGCTGCAGCGGCTGCGTCAGCCTCCCCGGGTGATGCACCCGCTCGGCATAGCGGGCGACCTTGGCGCAGCAGGTCCCGGCCGTGTAGTCGTAGGCGGCGGAGCCGCGCACCCGGCCGATGCGCGTCGGCGACAGCCGCTCCACCTCCAGCACGCAGGCGCTCGGGCAGTCGTGCGGGCAGGCGGTGCGGACGATCCGGGGGGCGAGGCTGCCGTCCATGCGACTGCTCCTTCAATTCGTCCTCATCCTGGCGCCGCGCCGAACCCGGCGCCACCCCGGAGGTTGTTGCTGGCATGATCCCAGAATCCCCCCAGGCCCTGTCCGGCGACGCCTCGAACGGCCGAAGCCTGCCCGCCCTCGCCGGCCTCCACAGCGACGATCAGGCGGCGCTCGCCGGGGCCGTCGCCATCCTCGAGGGCACCTCCCTGCCGGTGCGGCTCGCCGCCCTGGTCGGCGGCTCGGTGGAGGCGCTGAAGCGCCGGCTGCCCGAGGCCGCGCAGCGGATGATCGACGGGGCGGTGCGCCGCGCGCTCGAGACCGCGATGGGCGCGGCGATGCGCAGCGACCCCGCGCGCAACCCGACGCCGCTCTCGGGCAGCTGGCTGCATCGCGGCCTGCTCGCCGCCTCGGGCGCCGCCGGGGGTGCCTTCGGCCTGCCGGGGACGCTGGTCGAGCTGCCGGTCTCGACCACGCTGCTGCTGCGGCGCATCGCGGCGATCGCCGCCGAGGAAGGCGAGGACCTCAGCGACCCGCTGATCCAGGCGGAATGCCTGCAGGTCTTCGCCCTCGGCGGCCGCGACCCGGCCGATACCGAGGCCGAAAGCGGCTATTTCGTATTGCGGATCGCCCTGACCGAGGCGCTGAAGGGCGCGGTCGGCCGCGGGCTGGGGGCCATGCTGCCGGGCTTCCTCGGCGCCATCGCGGCGCGCTTCGGCGGGCCGGTGGCGCTGAAGCTCTCGGCCCAGGCGGCGCCGGTGGTCGGTGCGGCCGGCGGCGCGGCGGTGAACATCGCCTTCCTCGAGCATTTCTCCGGCATCGCCCGGGCGCATTTCACCATCCGCCGGCTGGAGCGGGTGCATGGCCCGGCGCTGGTGAAGGCGGGTTACGAGGCGATCCGGCGCGGGACGGCGGCCTAGCCCGCGCCCAGCGCCCGCGCGGTCTGGAAGGTGATGAAGGCCGCCGCATAGGCCAGCGCCAGCATGTAGCCGAAGCTGAACCACATCCAGCCGCGGCTGCCGGTCTCCCGCCGGATGACGCTGAGCGTCGCCACGCATTGCGGGGCGAAGATGTACCAGGCGAGGAAGGCCAGCGCCGTCGCCAGGCTCCACTTCCCGGCCAGGGCCTGGCCGAGCTGGGCCGCATCCTCCTCGGCATCCTGCACGGCATAGACGGTGCCGAGCGAGGCGACGGCCACTTCCCGCGCCGCCATGCCGGGGATCAGCGCCACGCCGATCTGCCAGTTGAAGCCGATCGGCCGCAGCACCGGCTCCACCAGGTGGCCGATGCCATAGGCGAGGCTGTACTCGATGTCGGGGCGGTCCGCCCCCTCCGGCGGCCGCGGCACCGAGGAAAGGAACCAGATCACCACCATCATCGAGAGGATGATGGTCCCGGCCCGGCGCAGGAAGGCCTGGGCCCGCTGCCACAGCGCCAGCAGCACGTTGCGCCAGCGCGGCAGCTTGTAGTCCGGCAGCTCCAGCATGAAGGGCTCGCTCGGCGTTCCCCGCCAGAGCAGCCGCTTGAACACGAAGGACATGATCAGCGCGCTGGCGATGCCGGCGGCATAGAGGCCGAACATGACCAGCCCCTGCAGCCCGATCCAGCCCCAGGCCCCGGTGCCGACCGGCCGGTCCGGGATGAAGGCGCCGATGATCAGCGTATAGACCGGGATCCGCGCCGAACACGTCATCAGCGGCGCCACCAGGATGGTGGCCAGCCGGTCCCGCCGGCTGTCGATGACCCGCGTCGCCATGATGCCCGGGATGGCGCAGGCGAAGCTCGACAGCAGCGGGATGAAGGCCCGGCCGTGCAGCCCGGCGCCGCCCATGATCCGGTCCATCAGGAAGGCGGCCCGGGCCATGTAGCCGAAATCCTCCAGCAGGAGGATGAAGAGGAACAGGATCAGGATCTGCGGCAGGAAGACCAGCACGCTGCCGACGCCGGCGATCAGCCCGTCCTGCACGAAGCTCCGCAGCAGGCCGAGCGCGCCCTCCGCCGGCAGCAGCCCGCCCACCAGCACGCCGAGCGCCTGGAAGCCGCCGTCGATCACGTCCATCGCCGGCTGCGCCCAGGCGAAGACCGCCTGGAACATCAGGAAGAGCACCGCCAGCAGAATGGCCAGCCCCGCCACCGGGTGCAGCAGCACCGCGTCCAGCCGGCGGGTGACGGCATCCCGCCGGTCCGGCGCCCGGACCGTGGCCTGGAGGATGCGGTCGGCCTCCTGCTGCAGCCGGCGGATGCCGGTCGCATCCGGCGGGGTCCAGGTGGTGGTGGCCAGCGGCGCCTCGGCCAGGTCGCCGCGCCGGTCGAGCGCCTCCAGCAGCGCCGCGGTGCCGCCGCGCCGCACCGCGACGGCGGTGACGACCGGCAGGCCGAGCTCGGCCGCCAGGCGGTCCGTGTCGATCTCCAGCCCGCGGTGCCGGGCGATGTCGAACATGTTCAGCGCCAGCAGGATCGGCCGGCCGGTCTGCTTGAGCTCCAGCGCCAGCCGCAACCCGAGCCGCAGGTTGGTGGCGTCGGCGACACAGATCAGCAGGTCCGGCGGCGGCACCGCGTCCTGGGTGCCCAGCACCACGTCGCGGGTGACGACCTCATCCGGGCTGCGGGCGCGGAGCGAATAGGTGCCGGGCAGGTCCAGCAGCAGCACGCGGCGGCCGGCGGGGGTGGTGAGCCCGCCCTCCTTCCGCTCCACCGTGACGCCGGGGTAGTTGGCGACATGCTGGCGGCTGCCGGTCAGGGCATTGAACAGGGCGGTCTTGCCGCAGTTCGGGTTGCCCACCAGGGCGACCCGCAGGTCGCGCTGCGCCTGGGCCAGGATGTTCATCGGGCGCTACTCAAGCGGCTCCACCAGGATAGCCGCCGCCTCGCGCCGGCGCAGCGCGATGGTCGCGGCATCCACCCGGACGGCGATCGGGTCGCCGCCGAACAGGCCCTGGTGCAGGATCTCGACCTGGGCGCCCTCGACGAAGCCGAGCTCCAGCAGCCGGCGCTCGATTTCCTCGGCCGGCAGGCCGCCGGACTCGAAGGCGCGCAACCCGCGGATCCGGCCGCGGAAACCGGGTCGGGCCGAGCCCAGGGCGCAGATGGCAGGCGCCGGGCGGATATCTGCGATGGCGGCATCGAAGGTGATGGACATGCGGGACCTGGCCGGTTGCCCCCCTTGTAGATGCGAACGCGTGGCATCTGCAAATCACAGGGCAGGGGTGAGACCCGGCGGCGCCATGTCGTTCCCGTCCCGGCAGGAGCATGCGCCGAAGCCGGCGCAGGGAAAAGCCCCGCGCCGGAGTCGTCAGATGTCGCGCGGCGGGCGTGGCCGGCGCGGCACGCGGGGGCCGGTGCCGAACTGTTCCTGGTGCGGCGGCCCGCGGCGCTCCCGCGGCGGCGGCGGCGGGGCGGCCAGCTCGGCCATCAATTCCCGGATCTTGGCGGCGATGGAGGTCCGCAGCTCCGGCGAAGTATGCGGCTTCATCGAATGCCAGGTCTCCTTCAGCTCGGCCAGCTGGCGCATCTTCTCCTCCCGGGTCCGCTTCAGCGGTCGGTTGTCGGAGAACTGGCCATCGAAGGAACGCATCGTACTCTCCCGGCGTGGGTGACGGCGCGGCGCCGTGGCGCGCGCCGGAGGTCCGGCAAGGGGCCGGCCCGGTTGCAGAAGTCTAGCAGAATGCCCGGCGCGATGCGCGGAGGAAGCGGTGCCGGCCAGGACCGGCACCGCTCAATGCCCCGGGGTGATGCTCAGATGTCGAGCATCAGGCGGCGCGGATCCTCGATGCTTTCCTTCACCCGCACCAGGAAGCTGACCGCCTCCTTGCCGTCGACGATCCGGTGGTCGTAGCTCAGCGCCAGGTACATCATCGGCCGGATCTCGATCTTGCCGCCGACCACCATCGGCCGCTCCTGGATCTTGTGCATCCCGAGGATGCCCGACTGCGGCGGGTTCAGGATCGGCGTGCTCATCAGGCTGCCGTAGATCCCGCCGTTGGTGATGGTGAAGCTGCCGCCGGTCATCTCCTCCAGCTTCAGCTGGCCGTCGCGGACCCGCTTGCCGAAGGCGCCGATGGTCTTCTCGATGGTGGCGAAACCCATGTCGTCGGCGTTGCGCAGCACCGGCACCACCAGCCCGTTCGGGCCGCCGACCGCGATGCCCATGTGGACGAAGTGCTTGTAGACCACCTCGTCGCCGTCGATCTCGGCGTTGACCGCCGGGAATTCCTTCAGCGCGGCGACGCAGGCCTTCACGAAGAAGGACATGAAGCCGAGCTTCACGCCGTGCTTCTTCTCGAAGGCGTCGCGGTACTCGCTCCGCAGCGCCATCGCCGCGCCCATGTCCACCTCGTTGAAGGTGGTCAGCATGGCGGCGGTGTTCTGCGCCTCCTTCAGCCGGCGGGCGATGGTGATGCGCAGCCGGGTCATCTTCACCCGCTCCTCGCCGGCATCGGCCGGGCGGGGCGCCTTGGCCGCCGGCGCGGCGGCCGGGGCCGCGGCGGGGCGGGACAGGAAGTCGAGCACGTCGCCCTTGCTGATCCGGCCGTCCTTGGCGGTGCCGGCGCCGAGCTGCTCGGCGCTCACCTTGTTCTCGGCCATCATCTTGGCGGCGGCGGGCAGCGGCGCATGCGGCGCGCCCGGCACCGCGACCGGGCCGGCCGGAACCCGCGGCTCCTCGACCTTGGGTTGCGCCGCGACGGCGGGCGCCGGGGCCGGCGCCGGCTTGGCCGCGGCCGGCTTGGCCGCGGCGCCGGCACCGGCGGCGCCGATCACGCCCAGCACCGCACCCGGCACCACCTCGGCCCCCTCGTCGGCGGCGATCGACTCGATGACCCCGGCGGTCGGGGAGGGAACCTCCACCGTCACCTTGTCGGTCTCGAGCTCGACCAGCGGCTCGTCGACCGCCACCTGCTCCCCGGCCTTCTTCAGCCAGCGGGCCACGGTCGCGCTGCTGACGCTCTCGCCCAGGGTGGGTACCAGAATATCCGTCGCCATCTCTATCGCCTTCCCATCCATGGTCGCGCCAGTCGAACCAAGACCGTCACAGTCCCAGCGCGGCCCGAACCAGGGCTTCCTGCTGCTGCTGATGTACCCGGGCGAGACCCGTCGCCGGGCTCGCCGCATCCTCGCGGCCGACGTAGTCGGGCCGCTTCGCCTTGATGTCGAGGGCCTTCAGGACCTTCTCGATCCGCCGGTCCACGAAGGTCCAGGCGCCCATGTTCTCCGGCTCCTCCTGGCACCAGACCACCTCCGCGTTGCGGTAGGGGGCCAGGGCCTGGCTGAGGCTCTGCTGCGGGAAGGGGTGGATCTGCTCCATCCGGATGATGGCGACATCCTTCACCCCCTTGTCCCGGCGTTCCTGCAGCAGGTCGTAGTAGACCTTGCCGCTGCAGAGCACGACGCGCTTCACCGCCTCCTCGGGGGCGATCGCATCGATCTCGGGGATGACGTACTTGAAGGCGCTGCCCGGGCCGAAGTCGGACAGGCTGCTGACCGCCAGCTTGTGCCGCAGCAGCGACTTCGGCGTCATCAGCACCAGCGGCTTGCGGTAATTCGCCTTCAGCTGGCGGCGCAGCGCGTGGAAGTAGTTGGCCGGGGTGGTCAGGTTGCAGACCCGCATGTTCCGCTCGGCGCAGAGCTGCAGGTAGCGCTCCAGCCGGGCCGAGGAATGCTCCGGTCCCTGCCCCTCGTAGCCATGCGGCAGCAGCATCACCAGCCCGGACATCCGCAGCCACTTCGTCTCGCCCGAGGCGATGAACTGGTCGATGATGACCTGGGCGCCGTTGGCGAAGTCGCCGAACTGCGCCTCCCACAGCACCAGCGTATGCGGGTCGGCCAGGGAATAGCCGTAGTCGTAGCCGAGCACGCCGAACTCGCTCAGCAGGCTGTTGAAGGCCTCGAAGCGCGGCTGGCCGCTGCGGATGTTGTTCAGCGGGACGTATTCCGCCTGGGTCGCCTGATCGACCAGCACCGCGTGGCGGTGGCTGAAGGTGCCGCGCTGCACGTCCTCGCCCGAGAGGCGGACGCGGTGGCCTTCCAGCAGCAGGGTGCCGAAGCCCAGCGCCTCGCCGGTCGCCCAGTCGATGCCCTCGCCCGTCTCGATCGCCTGGCGTTTCGCCTCGAGCTGCCGGGCGATCTTGGGGTTGATCCCGAAGCCCTCCGGCACCCGGGCCAGGGCGCCGCCGACCTCCCGCAGGGTCTCGAGCGGCACCGCGGTCGGGTGCAGCTGCTCCACCTGCTCGTCGGTGCCGATCGGCTTCAGCCCGGACCAGTGGCCTTCCAGCCAATCGGCCTTGTTCGGCTTGAAGTTCTGCGCCGCCTCATGCGCCTCCTCCAGCCGCTGGTTGAAGGCATCCAGGATGGCCTTCGACTCCTCGGCCGAGACGCTGCCCTCCGCCGCCAGCTTCTCGGCGTAGAGCGTGCGGGTGGTCCGCATCTCCTTGATGCGGGCATACATGATCGGCTGGGTGAAGGCCGGCTCGTCGCTCTCGTTGTGGCCGTGCCGGCGGTAGCAGACGATGTCGATCACCACGTCGGTCGAGAAGGTCTGGCGGAACTCGGCCGCAAGCCGGGAGACGAAGACCACCGCTTCCGGGTTGTCGCCGTTCACGTGCCAGATCGGCGCCTGCACCGCCTTGGCGATGTCGGTGCAGTAGAGGCCGGAATAGGCATGCGCCGGCACCGTGGTGAAGCCGATCTGGTTGTTGGTCACCAGGTGGATGGTGCCGCCGGTGCGGTAGCCGATGAGCTGGCTCATCGCCATGGTCTCATAGACCAGGCCCTGGCCGGCGAAGGCGGCATCGCCGTGCAGCAGGATGGCCATGACCGAATGCCGGCCCTTGGTGTCGCCGGCCATGTCCTGCCGCGCCCGGACCTTGCCGACCACCACCGGATCGACCGCTTCCAGATGCGAGGGATTGGGCTGCAGCGAGAGATGCACCGGGCGGCCGGCCACCTCGATGTCGGTGCTGGTGCCCAGGTGGTACTTCACGTCGCCCGAGCCCTGGACGTCGTCCGGGTTGGCGCCGACGCCCTTGAACTCGGAGAAGACCTGGGTGAAGGCCTTCTTCACCACGTTGACCAGCACGTTCAGCCGGCCGCGGTGGGCCATGCCGATCGCCATCTCGTTCACCCCGGCCTTGGCCGCGCTCTCGATGATGGTCTGGATCGCCGGGATGGTGCTCTCGCCGCCCTCGAGGCCGAAGCGCTTGGTCGAGACGTATTTGCGGGCGCAGAAGGCCTCGAAGCCCTCGGCCTCGGTCAGCTGCTCCAGGATCTGGCGCTTGCCCACCTTGTCGAAGGCGGTGCTCCAGGGCGCGCCTTCCATGTGCTGCTGGATCCAGGCCTTCTGGTCCGGGGCCTGGATGTGCATGAACTCGACGCCGATCGGCCCGCAATAGGTCGCGCGGCAGACCTCCATGATCTTGCGCGGCGTCGCGGTATCCAGGCCGAGCACGCCGTTGATGAAGACCGGCCGGTCCATGTCGGCCTCGGTGAAGCCCCAGAACTCCGGGTCCAGCTCCTGGTGCGGCTTCGGCTGCTGCAGGCCGAGCGGGTCGAG
This sequence comes from Paeniroseomonas aquatica, assembly GCF_030409335.1. Classification (GTDB taxonomy): domain Bacteria; phylum Pseudomonadota; class Alphaproteobacteria; order Acetobacterales; family Acetobacteraceae; genus Belnapia; species Belnapia aquatica. The sequence continues at coordinate 19,874 of NZ_JAUFPN010000167.1, read as the reverse complement.
CTGCGCATGCAGGTGGCCGCGGACGCGGTAGCTGCGGATCAGCATCAGGGCGCGGATCGAATCGAGCTGGGCGCGGCGGATGACCTCGGGGTCAATGGCGGCCGCGGCGGCCGGTGCCGAAGCCTGCTTGCCCTTGGCCGCCGGCGGCGCCTCGGGCTCGGGGGCGAAGCCGCCACGCGAGCGCGGCGCCCAGGAGGCGCCGACCGCATCGCCCAGCACCGCCTTGGCGTCGTCATCGAGCAGGGCAAAGAGCTCGGCGAAGGAGGGATCGACGCTGTCGGGCTTTTCCGCCCAGCGGGCGTAGAGATCGGCGAGGAAGGCGGCGTTGGCGCCCGTCATCGCAGTCGCGAGGATATCCACTCCGGCCATCTGTCTCTCCGTGCCGGCCGAGGGAGCCGGCGGTCACTGTCAGCGCATGCGGCAGACCGCCGCATCCATATTGGACGCGGCGATGGTTAACGTAAGGTCCATGGCAGGGCTGCGGCAGGGGAATGCCGCATCATGCAGGGCAGACCCGCGCCATATGCCGGTCGTCCCGCTGCCTTTCAAGGCATGCCGTGCCTAACCCTTGAGCGCCTTCACCATGGTCGAGCCCAGCGCCGCCGGGCTGTCGGCGACATGGACGCCCGCGGCGCGCATCGCCTCGAACTTCGCCTCCGCGGTATCCTTGCCGCCCGAGATGACCGCGCCGGCATGGCCCATGCGGCGGCCCGGCGGGGCCGTCGCGCCGGCGATGAAGCCGACCACCGGCTTGTAGTTGGCGCCCCCCGGGCGGTTCTCGCGCCCGAGGAACTCCGCCGCCTGGATCTCGGACTGGCCGCCGATCTCGCCGATCATGACGATCGACTTGGTCTCGGGGTCGGCCAGGAACAGCTCGAGCACCTCGATGAAATCGGTGCCCTTCACCGGATCGCCGCCGATGCCGACGCAGGTGGACTGGCCGAGCCCGGCGGCCGTGGTCTGCGCCACCGCCTCATAGGTCAGCGTGCCCGAGCGGGAGACGATGCCGACCGAGCCGCGGCGGTGGATATGGCCGGGCATGATGCCGATCTTGCAGGCGTCCGGGGTGATGACACCGGGGCAGTTCGGGCCGATGAGGCGCGACTTCGAGCCCGACAGCGCCCGCTTCACCCGCACCATGTCGAGCACCGGGATGCCCTCGGTGATGCAGATGATCAGCGGCAGCTCGGCGTCGATCGCCTCGAGGATGGCGTCCGCCGCGAAGGGCGGCGGCACGTAGATCACGCTGGCATTGGCGCCCGTGGCGGCGACGCAATCGGCCACCGTATCGAAGACCGGCAGGCCGATATGGGTGGTGCCGCCCTTGCCCGGCGTCACGCCGCCGACGTACTTCGAGCCATAGGCAATGCCCTGCTCGGCATGGAAGGTGCCCTGGGCGCCGGTGAAGCCCTGGGTCATGACCTTGGTGTTTTCGTCGATCAGGATCGCCATGGCTCAGGCCCCCTTAACAGCGGCGACGACTTTCTGTGCCGCATCCGCCAGGTTCTCGGCCGGGATGATGGCCAGGCCGCTCTCGGCCAGGATCTTCTTGCCGAGCTCGACATTGGTGCCCTCGAGCCGCACGACCAGCGGCACCGACAGCTTCAGGTTCTTCGAGGCCTCGACGATGCCATTGGCGATCATGTCGCACTTGGCGATGCCGCCGAAGATATTGACCAGGATCGCCTTGACGTTGACGTCCGAGGTGATGATCCGGAAGGCCTCGGTCACCCGCGCCGCATTGGCGGTGCCGCCGACGTCGAGGAAGTTCGCCGGAGAGGATCCATAGAGCTTGATGATGTCCATGGTGGCCATCGCCAGCCCGGCGCCGTTCACCATGCAGCCGATCTCGCCGTCGAGGGCGACGTAGTTCAGGTCGTTCTTGACCGCGTCCAGCTCCTTCGGGTCCATCTCGCTGTCGTCGCGGAGGCCCTCGAGGTCCTTGTGGCGGAACAGCGCGTTGTCGTCGAAGGAGACCTTGGCATCGAGCGCCACGATCTCGCCCGCGCCGGTCACGACCAGCGGGTTGATCTCGACGATGGCGCAATCCAGCTCGAGGAAGGCAGCATAGAGCGTGAGGACAAATTTGGTGAAGCTGCCGACCTGCTTGCCGGTCAGCCCGAGGCCGAAGGCCAGCTTCCGCGCATGGAAGGCGGAGATGCCGGAGGCCGGGTCGATCGCGACCTTCAGGATCTTCTCGGGGTGGTGCTCGGCCACCTCCTCGATCTCCATGCCGCCCTCGGTCGAGGCCATGACGGTGACGCGCGAGCTGTCGCGGTCGACCAGCAGACCGAGGTAGAGCTCGCGCTTGATGTCGCAGCCGTCCTCGACATAGACGCGGGAGACCAGCTTGCCGGCCTCGCCGGTCTGCTTGGTGACCAGCACCTTGCCGATCATCGCCTCGGCCGCGGCCTTGACGTCCTCGACCGACTTGACGACGCGGACGCCGCCCTTGCCGTTCGGGTCGTTGGCGAAGCGCCCGGCGCCACGCCCACCGGCATGGATCTGGGACTTCACCACATAGACCGGGCCGGGCAGCTTGGCCGCGGCCGCGGCGGCTTCCTCGGCAGTCCAGGCCACATGGCCCTGGAGCACTGCGACGCCGTAGCGCCCCAGCAGCTCCTTCGCCTGATATTCATGGATGTTCATGCGGTCATCCCCTGCAAGCGAATGGGACCAGGTGGCTGGTCAGCCGATCAGACGCCGAGCTTCTTGAAGTCTTCGATAAGCTTCTTCACCGCGTCGCAGGACGCATCGAAGGCCTTCTTCTCCTCCGGCGTGAACTGGACCTCGACGATCCGCTCGGCGCCGCCCGCGCCGATCACCACGGGCACGCCGACATAGAAGTCGCTCAGCCCGTACTCGCCGTTCAGCATGACGGCCGCCGGCAGGACCCGCTTCTTGTCCAGCAGGTAGGCCTCGGCCATGGCGATGGCGGAGGCGGCCGGGGCATAGAAGGCCGAGCCGCGCTCGAGCAGCTTCACGATCTCGCCGCCGCCGTTGGCGGTGCGGGCGACGATGGAGTCGATCTTCTCCTGCGTGGTCCAGCCCATCTTGATCAGGTCGGGCACCGGGATGCCGGCCACCGTCGAGTAGCGGGTCAGCGGCACCATGGTGTCGCCGTGGCCGCCGAGCACGAAGGCGGTCACGTCCTCGACCGAGACGTTGAACTCCTGCGCCAGGAACAGGCGGAAGCGGCTGGAATCCAGCACGCCGGCCATGCCGACGACCATGTTGGAGGGCAGGCCCGACTTCTGCTGCAGCGCCCAGACCATGACGTCGAGCGGATTGGTGATGCAGATCACGAAGGCGCCCGGGGCATGGGTCTTGATGCCCTCGGCCACCTGGCCCATCACGCCGGCGTTCTTGGTCAGCAGGTCGTCGCGGCTCATGCCCGGCATGCGCGGGAAGCCGGCGGTGACGATGATGACGTCCGCCCCGGCGATGGCGGCATAGTCGCCGGTGCCGACCATGTTGCTGTCGAAGCCGTCGACCGGGCCGGACTGCATGATGTCGAGCGCCTTGCCGGCGGCGACGCCGGGGAACACGTCGAACATGACGACGTCGCCGAGCTGCTTGAGGCCGATCAGGTGGGCGAGGGTGCCGCCGATATTGCCGGCGCCGATCAGCGCGATCTTCTTGCGGGCCATGACGTGTCCTTAGGAGCCAGGTGGCGGGAGGCGCCAGGGCAGCCGAGCCAGCAGCCGGGCGGCCCAAGCAAAAACAGCGCCGGCTTCCTACTCCTGCCTGCCCGGACCGGCAAGGCGGCCCCGCGCCTTATCAGATGGGCATGCAACGGATGATGTCGTCGTGACCCCGGGCCAGGGTGGCCATGGTGCCGTCCGGGCACTCATTCGCCTGGATGCCGGCGGCCGGCGACAGGCCCTCGGTCCAGACCATGCGCGGGGCGCGGCACTGCGCATTGCCCTTGCGGCCGGTGCAGGCGATGCCGGAGGCCGAGGCCGCCCGCTGGTCCCGGACCGTGCCGAGCTGGGCCCGCATCGGGGCGGAACGCTGGACCTGCGCCTGCGCCTGCGCCGTAACGGCCTGGGCCGGGCTGCGGCGGGGTGCCGCTGCCTGATGCGCCGCCGGCCTCGCCTGCACCTGCTGCTGCCTGCCCCCGGTCCGATCCGCGGCCTGGGCCGCCAGCGGGGCCGCCACGAAAACCATGCCGCAGAGAGCAATCAACAGGCGGTGCATGCGAAATCCTATCGAATCCGTGAGCCTTATTACTGTGTATTACGTCAAATGTGGCAGGGCGAGATAGTCCTGACTTTGCATTTCCGTCAGGCGGCTCGCGGTGCGCTCGAACATGGCGGCGTTCTCGCCCTGTTCGTACAGGGCATCCGGCGGCGCCTCGGCCGAGGCGACCAGCTTGCACCGATGCTCGTAGAGGGTATCGACCAGGGTGATGAAGCGCCGCGCGCGGTCGAAATTCTCCGGCCCCAGGCGGGGAACGGCGTCCAGCACCAGGGTGTGGAAATGGGTGGCGATCGCCAGGTAGTCCGCCGGGCCGAGCGGCCGGCCGCAGAGGTCGTCGAAGTCCGCGCGGGCCACGCCCCGCGCCGTCTCGGGCAGGCCCACCGCCCGGCCGAGCACCGTCAGCGTCGCCGGGGTGCCCCGCGCCACCCCGGTCAATTCCAGGAAGGCCGCGTCCAGCGCCCGCTCCGCCCGGCCGTCGACCGGGCTGTGCCAGGTCGGCAGCCCGCGGATCCGCTCCCGCCGGTAGTCCCGCTGGGCCTCGAGGTAGAGCACGTTCAGCCGCTGGTTGATCAGCCCGATGAAGGGCAGGAAGGCATCGCGCCCCGGCCGGCCCTTGAACAGGTCGCTCGGCGCGGTGTTGGAGGTGGCGACCACCACCACGCCGCGGGCGAACAGCGCCTCGAACAGCCGGCCGAGGATCATCGCATCGGCGATGTCGTGCACCTGGAACTCGTCGAAGCAGAGCAGCGCCGCATCGGCCACGATGCTGGCGGCCAGCGGCGGGATCGGGTCGGTCTCGTCCGGGTTGTTCTTCTTCCAGGCGTGGATGCGCTGGTGGCACTCCTGCATGAACTGGTGGAAATGGATGCGCCGCTTGCGGATGACGTCGGCGCAGTCGAAGAACAGGTCCATCAGCATGGACTTGCCGCGGCCGACCTCGCCGACGAGGTAGAGCCCCTGCGGCGTGTCGTCGGGGGCTTCCGGCACCGGCTTGCGGCGGAAGAAGCGGGCGAGGAAGCCGGCCTCCTCGGGCGCCTCGGGGTGCGGGTCGTAGCCGCGCAGCCGGTGCCACAACTCCTGCAGCGTCTCCGCCGCCAGGGCCTGGGCGACGTCGGGCTTCAGCAGCCCGGCCGCGACTCGGGCGCGGTAGGCCGGCAGCGGGCCTTGATCGGGGCGGGGACGGGTCAGGGCATCCATCGGATGGCGGGGATAGCCCGGCCCAGCCTTGCCGACAACTGCGCCGGCGACAGCCGGACCCGGCCGCCCCCGCTGCCGACCCGGCCCTATTGCTGCGCCAGGTAATGCGCCAGGGCGGCGAGATCGGCGTCCGGGACGCCGTAGACCACGGCATTCATGTTGGTGTCGCTGCCGTGCCGCTTGCCGTCCCGGTACTGGGTCAGGGACTGCGCCAGGTATTCCTCCCGCTGGCCGGTGATGCGGGGTATCTGCGCCCGGCCGCGGTAGTCCGGCAGGTGGCAGATGCCGCAGCGCAGCTTCTCGGACAGCGCCGCCCCGGCCTGGTAGCGGGCCTCGTCGCGCGGCGCCCGGTCGGCGGCATGGCCCGGGGCCAGGCCGGCGTAATGCGCCGCCAGGGCCTCGATCTGCGGATCCTCGAGGCCCTGGGCCATGTCCGGCATGGGCGGCGCGTCGCGCAGCCGCTCGCGGAACAGGATCATCTGCAGGGTGATGAAATCCTCCGGCTGGCCGGCCAGCGAGGGGATGTTCGGCGTGGCCGAGACGCCGGCCGCGCCGTGGCAGGTGGCGCAGTTCCGCTCCGCCGCCAGGGCCTTGCCCTGGGCGGCGTCGCCGGCGGCCCGCGCCGGCCCGGCCGGCAGGCCGGCGCATGCGGCGGCCAGCACGGCCGCCGCCAGGACAGCCCGCCGCATCAGCGGGCGTAGCTGATGCGGTAGATGGCGCCCATCTGCTCGTCGCTGACCAGCAGGGAGCCGTCGGGCAGCTGCTGCACGTCGGTCGGCCGGCCGAGGAAGGCGTTGCCGTCCAGCAGCCCGCCGAGGAAGGGGTGCATGGTCGCCTTGCCCTGCGCATCCAGGCTCACCCGGACCACGTCGTAGCCGGAGCGCTGGGTGCGGTTCCAGGAACCGTGCCGGGCGATGAACATGCTGTTCTTGTACTCGGCCGGGAACATGTCCCCGGTGTAGAAGCGCATCCCCAGCGCCGCCGTATGCGGGCCGAGGCGCAGCGCCGGGGCCGAGAACTCGGAGCATTCACGCCCCTTCATCTCCGGGTCCTGCATGGAGCCCATGTGGCAGAAGGGGAAGCCGAAGTGCTCGCCGACCTTCTGCACCACGCCCAGCGTATCCTCCGGCTCATCCTCGCCGGCCCAGTCGCGGCCGTTGTTGGTGAACCAGAGCTGGCCGGTCACCGGGTGGTGCGCCATGCCGACGCTGTTGCGGACCCCGCGCGCCACCACTTCCCGCCCGGTCCCGTCCGGGTTGTAGCGCAGCAGCAGCGCATGCCGGTTCTCGTCGACCAAGCAGATGTTGCAGGGCGCGCCGACCTGCATGTAGAGCTTGCCGTCCGGCCCGAAGGTCATGAACTTCCAGCCGTGGTGCTCCTCCGGCGGCAGGGCGAAGGCGGCGGTCAGGTCGACCGGCGTGCCCGGGGCATCCAGCTTCCCCTCGATCCCGTCGAAGCGCAGCACCTTGTTGATGGCGACGACGTAGAGCGCGCCGTCGCGGAAGGCGATGCCATTGGGCTGGGTCAGGCCGGAGGCGATGGTCCGCACCTTCTGCTGGCCGCCTTCCATGGTGACCGCATAGACCCGGCCGATGGTGCGGGTGCCGACGAACAACGTGCCATTGGCGCCGACCGCCATCATCCGGGCGCCGGGCATGCCATGGGCATGGACCTCGGCCTTGAAGCCGGCCGGCAGGGTCAGCCGGCCGACCGGCAGCTGGTCCACCGGGGTCACGGTCAGCTTCGGCGCATTGGGGGCGAGCGGCGAGGCGGCCTGGCTCTCGGGCCGGCCCTGCTGCCAGCCGGGCACCGGCGCCTGTTGCGCGGCGGCGGCAAAACTCAAACTCACGGCGGCAAGCGCCAGCAGGCCAGGCTTCATCGACATCTCCCCTGCGGCGAGCATCTTTACGGTGCTTCGCCGATATGAAACTTCGGCCACCATCGCAAACCGCCCGAGGCCCCGCCAGCCTGAACTTCGCGGCGTGACCCGCCCGCTCGATCGTCACACATAAAGATATCCTTATGCTTCGCCGGAAGATGCTGGCCAGCCCGGCTGGGCCGTGCTACGCGCCGCCGGAAGAGACGAAGGAACCCAGACCATGGCCGCAGCCACCGATTACATCGTGAAGGATCTCTCGCTGTCCGATTGGGGCCGCAAGGAGATCGCCATGGCCGAGACCGAGATGCCCGGCCTGATGTCGGTCCGGAAGGAATACGGCGCCGCCCAGCCGCTGAAGGGCGCCCGCATCGCCGGCTGCCTGCACATGACCATCCAGACCGCCGTGCTGATCGAGACGCTGAAGGCGCTCGGCGCCGACGTCCGCTGGTCCAGCTGCAACATCTTCTCGACCCAGGACCACGCCGCCGCCGCCATCGCCGCCACCGGCACGCCGGTCTTCGCGGTGAAGGGCGAGAGCCTGCCGGAATACTGGGACTACGTGCAGAAGACCCTCGAATGGCATGACGGCGGCGAGCCGAACATGCTGCTCGACGACGGCGGCGACATGACCCTGCTGGTCCACTACGGCCTGCGCGCCGAGCAGGGCGACACCGCCTTCCTCGACAAGGCGACCAACGAGGAGGAGGAGGTCTTCTTCGCCCTCATCAAGAAGCTGGTCGTCGAGAAGAAGGGCTGGTTCGCCAAGCTGGCGAAGTCGATCAAGGGCGTCTCCGAGGAGACCACGACGGGCGTCCACCGCCTCTACATCATGGCGAAGGAAGGCAAGCTGCTCTTCCCCGCCATCAACGTGAACGACAGCGTGACGAAGTCGAAGTTCGACAACCTCTACGGCTGCCGCGAATCCCTGGTCGACGGCATCCGCCGCGGCACCGACGTGATGATGTCCGGCAAGATCGCCATGGTCGCGGGCTTCGGCGACGTCGGCAAGGGCAGCGCCGCCTCGCTGCGCAACGCCGGCTGCCGGGTGATGATCTCCGAGGCCGACCCGATCTGCGCGCTGCAGGCGGCGATGGAAGGCTATGAGGTCGTGACCATGGAGGATGCGGCGCCGCGCGCCGACATCTTCGTGACCGCGACCGGCAACGTCGACGTCATCACCATCGAGCACATGCGGGCGATGAAGCACCGCGCCATCGTCTGCAACATCGGCCACTTCGACAGCGAGATCCAGGTCGCCGCGCTGAAGAACCTGAAGTGGACCAACATCAAGCCGCAGGTCGACGAGATCGAGTTCCCCGACGCCAAGCGCATCATCCTGCTGTCCGAGGGACGGCTGGTGAACCTCGGCAACGCGACCGGCCACCCCAGCTTCGTCATGTCCGCCAGCTTCACCAACCAGACGCTGGCGCAGATCGACATCTGGGCGAACCCGGGCAAGTACGAGAACAAGGTCTACGTCCTGCCGAAGCACCTCGACGAGAAGGTCGCCGCGCTGCACCTCGACAAGGTCGGCGCCAAGCTGACCAAGCTGACGCCGCAGCAGGCCAGCTACATCGGCGTGCCCGAGCAGGGCCCGTTCAAGGCCGAGCAGTACCGCTACTGAGACGGCGCGGCCCCGCTTCCGGCGGGGCCGCAGCCCTTCAGCGCTGTGCGCTGGCCACGGCGATGAAGTTCGCCATGGAATCCTCCGCCACCCGGAACCACTGCGACTGTTCCTGGCGGTGCTTCTCCCAATGGTCCCAGACCCGGCGGAAGCGCGGGTTCTGCTCGGCGATCTCGCCATATAATTCCTGCGTCGCCTTGTAGGCCGCCAGCAGGATCTCCCGCGAATAGGGCCTGAGCTGGGTGCCGGAGGCCAGCAGCCGCTTCATCGCCGGCGGGTTGAGCTGGTCGAATTTCGCCATGGACCAGTGCCAGACCTCGGCACTCGCCGTCTCCAGCGCCTGCCTGTACTGCGCCGGCAGCCCTTCCCAGGCGCGGAGGTTGATCATCAGGTCGGTGGAGGGCGCGTATTCCCACCAGCCGGGGTAGTAGTAGAAGCGCGCCACCCGGTTGAAGCCGAGCTTCTCGTCGTCGTAGGGGCCGATGTACTCGGCGGCATCCACCACGCCCCGCTCCAGCGCCGGGTAGATGTCGCCCGGCGCCAGCTGCTGCGCCACCACGCCGAGCTTGGTCATGACCGCGCCGGCCAGCCCGGCGATGCGCATCTTCAGCCCCTTCATGTCCTCGACCGTGCGGATCTCGCGGCGGAACCAGCCGCCCATCTGCGCCCCGGTGCAGGCGGCCGGGATGGCCCAGACCCCCTGGTCGGCATAGACGTCGCGCAGCTGCTCCCGCCCGCCGCCCTGGTGCAGCCAGGACCACATCTGCCGGCTGCTCGGCCCGAAGGGCACGGCGGTGCCGAAGGCCAGGGTCGGGTCCTTGCCGTAGTAGAACAGCGCCGGGGTGAAGCCCGCCTCGACCGAGCCCTGCCCGACGGAATCCATCACCTGCAGCGCCGGGACGATCTCGCCCGGCCCGAAGGGGGTGATCTGGAAGGCGCCTTCGGTCAGCTCGTGCACCCGGCGGCAGATCAGCTCATGCGCCGCCCAGAGCGTGTCGACCGATTTCGGGAAGCTGCCGGGGCAGCGCCAGCGGATGCGCGGCTGCGCGCTGGCGAGATGAGGCATGGCAAGGGTGGCCGCACCGGCTGCACCGCCGGTGACGAGATTCCGCCTGTTCATTGATTCGCTCTCCCTGCGCCTCGTTGGGCGCGGAACGAGCCTGCGGGGCCTGACGCGCCGCCGGCAACAGGATTCCGCCGTGGCGGCGCCGTCCCGCCGCCGACTCAACCGCGACGTTGCAGTCTCGGCCGGCAATTCCGCCCGGCGTGGCGAACCGCCGGCTAGCCCCGCCGCAGCAGGAACAGCGCCTGCTCGCCGAACAGGTTGGCCAGCCAGGCCGAGCGCCGCCACGGCGCCTTCAGCCCCATCTCGTCGACCGCCAGCCACTGCTCGACCACGACGCCGTCCATGGCGCAGAGGTCGAAGAAGTCGCGGATGGTGCAGGGGTGGATGTTCGGCGTCTCGTACCAGCCGCGGTGCCAGGTCTCGGTCATCGGCATCTTGCCGGTGGACAGCAGCTGCCAGCGCACCAGCCAATGGCCGAAATTGGGGAAGCTGACGATGGCGCGGCGGCCGATCCGCAGCATCTGCCGCAGCACCTCGCGCGGCCGCTCCACCGCCTGCAGGGTGCGCGACAGCACGACATAGTCGAAGGCCCCGTCGGGGTAGGAGGCAAGGTCGTGGTCGGCGTCGCCATGGATGACGGCGAGGCCGGCGGCCACCGCCCGCGTCGCCTCCGCCATGTCGATCTCGATGCCCCGGGCGTCGGCGCCCTTCTCGGCGGTGAGATGCGCCAGCAGGGCGCCGTCGCCGCAGCCGATGTCCAGCACCGTCGCCCCCGGCGTCACCATCCCGGCGATCAGCCGCAGGTCCAGCCGCATGTTCTTGGCCACGTAGCGGATCGGGAAGGGCGTGTCGGGCATGCGCCCGGAATAGCCCCCTGCCCCGGCAGCGGCAACGCTTCCTTCATCCCGGCGTGGTCTCCTCGCGCCACCATCAGGCGCAAAGGACGGCGTCCCCATGATCCGGGCCCGCATGCCGGCGCTGCTGCCCGTCCTGGCCAGGCTGCCATCGGCCGGCCGGGTGCGCGGCTTCCTGGCCGGACTGCCGCAGCGGGGCTCCCGCCGGCTCTCCGAGCATCTGCACCGGATGGCCGACCGCCTGGCCGGGCTGCCGACCGGGAGCCTCGCCGCCCCGGCCCTGCCCGGCGCCGGCCACCCCGCTCCCGCCCCGGGGCAGGAGGCGGCAGGCCCGGCCCCCTCCCTGGCGGCCGCCCGCGCCGCCTGGACCGACCGGCTCTGGGAGGATGGCTACCTGCTGCCCGGCGGCGCGGCCGAAATCCAGCGCCTCTCGGGCCTGCTGCCGCTCTCGCCCGCCACCACCCTGCTGCTGGTCGGCCGCGATGCCGGGGGGGCCGCGGCCACCATCGTCGCCCAGCGCGGTGCCTGGGTCGCGGCGCATCAGCACGACCCGCAGCTGGCCGAGCGCATGGCGGCCCGGCTGCGGCCCATCGGCCGGCGCGTCGCCATCCTGCCCTGGTCGCCCGCCGCCCCGGCCTTCCGGCCGCAGTACCACCACCATGCCCTGGCGCTGGAGCCGACCGCGGGCGGTGGCAGCCTCGCCACCCTTGCGCCCGCCCTCGCCGCGGCGCTGACGCCCGAGGCCCAGCTGGTTTTGCTTGACCTCACCCTCGGTGCGGCCGCCGCGGCGCATCGCCCCGCGCTCGACCGCTGGCTCGCGCTCGAGGGCCGCGCCGGGCCGCCGCCGGCGCAACCGGCGGCGGAGGCGGCGATCAAGGCCGCCGGTTTCCAGCTGCACGTGGCCGAGGATGCCGGGCCGCGGCATTGCGCCGCGGTCACCGAGGGCTGGGCCCGGCTCATCGGCGCGGTCCGCCGCCAGGGCCAGCGCACCCCCCGGGCCGATGCCCTGGCGCTGATCACCGAGGCCGAAGTCTGGCTGCTGCGGCACCGGCTGCTGACCGCAGGGGCGATCGGCCTGGTCCGCTGGCACGCGACCCTGCGGCGCTAGGGAGGAAAACTCACCCTAGGTGGTGCTGACCACCCGCCAGGAGAACTCGGGGCCGCCCTGGTCCTGGATCGTGAGGTACTCGCCGGGGCGCAGCTGGCCGGCATTGCGGATCTGCGCCTGCAGCGGCGCATCGGCCGAGCTGCCCTGGGCGAAGATCCGCAGCGACCAGCCGCCTTCCTCGTCCCACTGGACATCGCCAGGGCGCGGCGCCTCGCCCGGGCGGTAGCGGGTCGCGGGCCAGGGTTCGGGATCGGCCAGCCAGGCGGCGACATCCAGCTGTCCGCCGGGCGTCAGCGCCACCGAAAGCTCATAGCGGTGGTCGGCGCTGCCCAGCGGGAAGCCGGGGCCATTCGCCAGAACCAGGGTTACCAGGGGCATCGGCTGCTCAACCCTCCATCCGCCAAACCCGGCAGGTCGAGTGGAACGCCCGGGGGCCCCTTCGGTTCAGATCGCGACCCGGACCCCGAGTTCCACCACCCGGTCGGAGGGGATGCGGAAGAATTCGGTCGCCGGCACCGCGTTGCGCGACATCAGGGTGAACAGCCACTGCCGCCAGCGCGACATCTTCGGCACCACCGCCTGCACCAGCGTCTCCCGCCCGAGGAAGTAGCTCGACTGCATCGGGTCGAAATTCACCCCCTCCTCGCGCAGGCTCTCGAGCTCGCGCGGGATGTTCGGGCTTTCCTGGAAGCCGTAGCGGAGGATGACGCGGTGGATGCCGGCGGCCAGTTCCTGCACCTCGCGCCGGCGGTCGGCGCCGACCTGCGGCACGTCCTCGTTCAGCACCGTGACGAACAGGACGCGCTCGTGCAGCACCTTGTTGTGCTTGAGGTTGTGCAGCAGCGCGCCGGGGACGTAGTCGGCCTGGCCGGTCATGAAGACCGCGATCCCCGGCACCCGGATGGTGCGGGACTGCGGCAGCCGGGCGAGGAAGGACTTCAGCGGCAGGCTGTCCTGGCGGAAGCGGGCGAACAGCAGCTGCCGGCCGCGGTACCAGGTGTTCATCAGGATCATCAGGATGCCGCCGAGCACCAGCGGCACGTAGCCGCCGTCCGGGATCTTCAGCACGTTGGCGATGAAGAAGACCAGGTCCAGCGCCATCAGCGGCGCGAAGACCGCGAGCGTCAGGGCCAGGGACCAGCCGAACTGCCGGTGGAAGACCAGCAGCGCCAGGCAGGAGGTGCAGACGAAGGTCCCGGTCACCGCGATGCCATAGGCCGCCGCCAGGCTGTCCGAGTTGCGGAACTCGAGCACCAGGATGACCACTCCGATCAGCAGGGCGAAATTCACCTGCGGCAGGTAGATCTGCCCCTCCTCGGTCACGCTGGTGTGGCGCACCTCCAGCCGCGGGGAGAAGCCGAGCTGGACGCATTGCCGGGCGATCGAATAGGCGCCCGAGATCATGGCCTGGCTGGCGATGATGGTCGCGGCCGTGGCCAGCACCACCAGCGGCAGGCGGAACCACTCGGGCGCCAGCAGGAAGAAGGGATTCTCCAGCGCCGCCGGGTTGGACAGCAGCAGCGCCCCCTGGCCGAAGTAGTTCAGCGCCAGCGCCGGCAGCACGAAGACCATCCAGGCGAACTGGATCGGCCGCTTGCCGAAATGGCCCATGTCGGCATAGAGCGCCTCCGCCCCGGTCACCGCCAGCACGACGCTGCCCATGGCGATGAAGGCGGCCAGCTTGTAGACGTAGCAGAAGTGCAGCGCATAGGTCGGCGAGAGCGCCACCAGCACCTGCGGCTCCCGCACGATCTCGACCAGGCCGAGGAGGCCGATGGTCGCGAACCACAGGGCGCAGATCGGGCCGAAGATCGCCCCCATGCTGCCGGTGCCCCGGTACTGGAAGACGAAGAGCGCGATCAGGATGACGATCGAGAGCGGGATCACCGCCTCCTCGAAGCCGGAGGAGACGACCTTCAGCCCCTCCACCGCCGAGAGCACCGAGATCGCCGGGGTGATGATGCCGTCGCCGAAAAAAAGGCAGGCGCCGGCCATGCCGACCAGCGCCACCCACCAGCGGCCGCGCTCGGTCCGGCAGCAGCGCTGGGCCAGCGCCATCAGCGCCAGGATGCCCCCCTCCCCGCGGTTGTCGGCGCGCAGCACGAAGACGACGTATTTCACCGTGACGGTGAGGATGAGCGCCCAGAAGATGAGGCTGAGCAGCCCCAGCACCTCCCAGCGCTCCACCCCGTCGGCGGAGAAGTGCAGGACGGAGGCCTTCAGCGCATAGAGCGGGCTGGTGCCGATATCCCCGTACACGACCCCCAGCACGCCGAGGATCATGGCCGGGGTCAGGGGGCGCCGGGTGCCGGACTCAGGGGATACGGTCAAGGTTCAGGGACCCGGGGGTGCGAGGGTCGGCACGCATAGGCCCGGGGCAGGGGCGATGCAAGGGCATCCCCCATGGACTTTCCCCCCCGGCTTCCAGGGCTGCTCAGTGCCCCCGCAGGATCTGGCTGAGGAAGAGCTTGAGGCGCTCGGTCTGCGGCGTCTCGAAGACCTGGGTCGGGGTGCCCATCTCGACGATCTCGCCGCGGTCCATGAAGACCACCCGGTCCGCCACCTGCCGGGCGAAGCCCATCTCGTGCGTCACGCAGATCATGGTCATGCCGGTCTCGGCCAGGCTGACCATGGTGTCCAGCACCTCCTTGATCATCTCGGGGTCGAGCGCCGAGGTCGGCTCGTCGAACAGCATGATCTTCGGCTTCATGCAGAGCGCCCGGGCGATGGCGACCCGCTGCTGCTGCCCGCCCGAGAGCTGGCCGGGGTACTTCTTCGCCTGTTCCGGGATGCGCACCTTGGTCAGGTACTCCATCGCCAGGGCCTCGGCCTCCTTCTTCGGCATCCGGCGGACCCAGATGGGCGCCAGGGTGCAGTTCTCGAGGATGGTGAGGTGGGGAAACAGGTTGAAGCTCTGGAAGACCATGCCGACCTCGCGGCGGATGTCGTCCAGCGCCTTCACGTCGTCCGACAGCTCGATGCCGTTGACCTTGATGACGCCTTCCTGGTGCGTCTCCAGCCGGTTGATGCAGCGGATCATGGTCGACTTGCCCGAGCCCGAGGGGCCGCAGACCACCACCCGCTCGCCCAGCGCCACGTTGAGGGAGACGTCGCGCAGCACGTGCAGGGCGCCGTACCACTTGTTGACCTTGTCCAGCAGGATGGCCGGCGGCGCATCGGTGCGGGCGGAGGAGGCGACGTGGTCCAGGGTCTCGCTCATCGGTGTGTCCCCTTACCGCACGCGATGGCGGTTGAGTTCGGCTTCAAGGCTCTGGCTGTACTTGCTCATGGCGAAGCAGAAGACGAAGTAGATGGCGCCGACCGTCAGGTAGACCTCGACCCCGAAGCCCTGCCAAGCCGGCTCGATGATGGCGGTCTTGCCGGCGGTCAGCAGGTCGAAGATGCCGATGATCAGCACCAGCGACGTGTCCTTGAAGAAGCCGATGAAGGTATTGACCAGCGGCGGGATCACCAGCCGCAGCGCCTGCGGCAGGATGATGAAGCCGGTCTTGTGCCAGTAGGACAGGCCGAGCGCGTCCGCCGCCTCGTACTGGCCCTTGGGCAGCGCCTGCAGCCCGCCGCGCACGACCTCGGCCAGGTAGGCCCCGGCAAAGAGGATGATGGCGATCTGCGCCCGCAGCAGCTTGTCCACGTTCATGCCTTCCGGCAGGAACAGCGGGAACATCACGCTGGCCATGAACAGCAGGCTGATCAGCGGCACGCCGCGGATCAGCTCGACATAGATGACGCAGATCGCCTTGATCGCCGGCAGGTTGGACCGCCGCCCCAGCGCCACGACGATGGCCAGCGGGAAGGCGAAGGCGAGCCCGAAGGTCGCCAGGATCAGGGTGATGACGAGCCCGCCCCAGCGCTCCTGCGGGACATAGGGCATCCCGAGCACGCCGCCCCACATCAGCAGGCCGATCAGCGTCAGCACCCCGACCCAGACCAGCGCCAGCGAGGGCCGCCAGAAGCGCCGCATGGCCGAGACGACATAGAGCGCGACGAAGAGCAGCACGCAGAGCGCCGGGCGCCAGTGCTCCTCGTAGGGGTAGGTGCCGAACAGGATGAAGCGGTGCTTCTCGGTGATGACCGCCCAGCAGGCGCCGACGCCGCGGGCATCCCGGCAGGCCTGGGTCTGGTTGTTCGGCACCGACCAGACCGCGTTGACGAAGGCCCAGTCGACGAAGCCGATCGCCCAGCGGATGATGAAATAGGCCAGCACCAGCGTGACCGCGGTCGAGATCCAGCCGGAGAAGAGGTTGGCGCGGGCCCAGCCGACCAGCCCGACCTCGGTCAGCGGGGCCGAGCGGGGCGCGGCCTCCGGCACGGTGGCGGCGGCGTTCAGGGTGACGTCGCTCATGGCTCAGCGCTCCACCAGGGCTATTCTGGCATTGTACCAGTTCATGAACAGGCTGATCGACAGGCTGATGCTGAGGTAGACCAGCATGATGATGGCGATGCCCTCGATCGCCTGGCCGGTCTGGTTCAGCGTCGTGTTGGCGATGCTGACGATGTCCTGGTAGCCGATGGCGACCGCCAGCGAGCTGTTCTTGGTGATGTTCAGGTACTGGCTGGTCATCGGCGGGATGATGACCCGCAGCGCCTGCGGCATGACCACCAGCTTCAGCACCGAGGCCGGCCGGAGGCCGAGCGCCTGCGCCGCCTCCCACTGCCCGTGCGGCACCGCCTGGATGCCGGAGCGGACGATCTCGGCGATGAAGCCGGCGGTGTACATGGTCAGGCCCAGCAGCAGGGCGAAGTATTCCGGGCTCATGTTCAGCCCGCCGCGGAAATTGAAGCCGCGCAGCGCCGGCCAGTCGACCACGAAGGGAGCGCCGGCGGCGTACCAGACGACCAGCGGCAGCACCAGGATGCAGCCGATCGCGATCGGCCAGACCGGCCGCGGCTTGCCGTCGAGGATGCGCTTCCTGATCGCGTCGCGCCGGTAGAGCAGCGTGTAGGCGAGGCCGAGGACGAAGGCGAGCAGCGCATAGGAATGCGCATCCTGCCATTCGATCCAGGGCAGCTTGAGCCCGCGGTTCGAGAGGAACACGCCGGCGACCGGGTTCATCGCCTGGCGCGGCCCGGGCAGCGCCTGCAGGATGGCGTACCAGAACAGCAGCTGCAGCAGCAGCGGCAGGTCGCGGATGACCTCGATGTAGACGCCGGCGATCTTCGACAGCAGCCAGTTCTTCGACAGCCGGGCGATGCCGATCAGGGTGCCGAAGATGGTCGCCAGGATGATGCCGACCACCGCCACCTTCAGCGTGTTCAGCAGGCCGATGAGCAGGGCGCGGAAATAGGTGTCGGTCGGGCTGTAGGGGATCAGGTTCTCGGCGATCGGCAGCCCGGCCTCGCGCGTCAGGAAGCCGAAGCCGGTGGCGATCCGCCGCACCTCGAGGTTGTGGACGGTATTCGACCAGAGCCACCAGATGACGGCGCCGATGAGGCCGACGACGAGGATCTGCCAGACGATGGCGCGCACCCGCTCGTCCGACCAGGACAGCCGGATGGGCCGGCGCGGCGGGGCTCGGAGCGATCGGGGATCTATGGTGGTCTGGGACATCGGCGCGCCTTCTCGTCCAGGCCGTCAGCGACAGGCAAGGGGGAGCCGGGTGTCGCCACCCGGCTCCGGTCGGCTCAGCGGAAGGGCGGCGAGTACTGCAGCCCGCCCGGGGTGGTCCAGAGCGCGTTCGGGCCGCGCTGGATGCCGATCGGCGTCAGGTTGCGGGCGAAGATCTCGCCGTAGTTGCCGACCGCCTTGATGACATTGACCGCCCAGAGGTTGTCGAGCCCGAGCATCTTCCCGAGTTCGCCGTTCTTGCCGAGGATGCGCTGCACTTCCGGCCGCGGGTCGTTCGCCGCCATCTGCGCGACATTCGCCTGGGTGATGCCGAATTCCTCGGCGCTCAGCAGCAGGTAGTGGGTCCAGCGGACCACGTCGGCGAAGCGCGCGTCGCCCTGGCGGACGCCGACGGCCAGCGGCTCCTTGCTGATGACCTCGGGCAGGATCAGGTGGTCGTCCGGCTTCGGCTGCGCCGAGCGGGTGGCGGCGAGGCCGGAGATGTCGGTGGTATAGGCGTCGCAGCGGCCGGCGATATAGGCCGAGACCAGCTCCTCGAGCCGCTCGATCACCACCGGGGTGAAGCGGACCCGGTTGGCGCGCGACCAGTCCGTGAGGTTCTGCTCGGTGGTGGTGCCGGGCTGGACGCAGATGGTGGCGCCGTCCAGCTCCTTGGCGGATTTCACCCCGAGGCTGGCCTTCACCATGAAGCCCTGGCCGTCGTAGAAAGTGGTCGCGGCGAAGTCGAGGCCGAGCACGGTGTCCCGCGACAGGGTCCAGGTGGTGTTGCGCGAGAGCACGTCGATCTCGCCCGACTGCAGGGCGGTGAAGCGGACCTGGGCGGTGGTCGGGACGTAGCGCACCTTGGACGGGTCGCCGAAGATGGCGGCGGCGATGGCCCGGCAGTAGTCGGAGTCGAAGCCCTTCCAGACCCCCTGGCTGTCGGGCTGGGCGAAGCCGGCGAGGCCGGTGTTCACGCCGCAGATGAGCTGGCCGCGCGACCGCACCGCATCGAAGGTGTTCGACGCGGCGGCGGGGGCCGGCTGCGCCTGGGCGAGGCCCGGCGCCAGCATGGCGCAGCCGAGCGCCGCAGCCCCCAGAGCACGCTTCAAGAAAAGCCCGAAGTGGGGCATCAATTCCGTCTCCCGTTGTGTCCGGCCCTCGTCGGGGCGGATCGCTGTCCCTGCATGTCCAGCAAATGCTGCGCCAGCGATGGCCCCGGGCGCAACGATGGATGCACCCGGACCCCTGGCCGCGCCTGCCGGCCCTTTGGGCGATAGCAGACGGCCGGGCGAATGCGAAGCGGCGGCGTGCGCCGGGGGCGCCGCCTGCGAGCGGATGAGGCGGCGGCTGCCCAAGGCGGCGGCGGCGCGCCCGGACGCGCCCCGGGCAGGATCCGCCGGCCGGCCTCAGGGCGCGGCGGGCAGCGCCGGCAGGCTGAGGTGGATGCCGTCCGGGCGGCGCTCGGCCCGGCCGCCGGCCTCCTCGCCGACCGCGGCCAGCGCGGCGATCGCCGGCAGCTCCAGCCCGGCCGGCGTGACCACCGTCAGCGTCACCAGCCCGGCGTCATGCGCCAGCTCGAGGCCCAGCCCGGCGCCGCGGGGCATCCGTTCCGCGATCTCCTGGGCGAGGCCGAGCAGCCCATCCTCCAGCGCGGTGCGGTCGAGCCGCACCCGCGGGTCCCCGGCGGCGAGGCTGAGGCTGAGGCCGCTGGCGCTGGGCAGCAGCAGGGCCAGCAGCGGCTGCAGCATGGTCAGCACATCCGCGAGGCAGACCGGGGCGGCGCCGTCGGTCGACCGGCGCAGCAGGGTCAGCAGCGAGCGGGTCGAGCCGTCCAGCCGGCGGGCGGCCTCGTGGATGCGGTCGAGCTGCCGCTGCGGGCCGCCGGCCGCGGCGGTGCGCTTCAGCAGCTCGAGGTTGGCGAAGACCACGGTCAACAGGTTGTTGATGTCGTGCTGCACCGGCCGCGCCAGCGTGGCAACGGCGGTCATGCGCCGGGCCTTCGGCCCCAGTGTCGCGTGATCGGGATCCATCGGCGGCGAGTCCTGGCCCTGCATGGGCAGCGGTGTAACGTGGCAGCGGGCGGAAAGCACCCCTGCTCCGCTGCATGACTCAACCGAGGGTTCAGGGCAAGGCTTCCGCGACCTCCCGGAAGAGGCGCGCCGGCAGCGTGCCGCCGCGGACATCATCCATCGGCCGCGCGTCGTCATTGCCCAGCCAGATGCCGATCACCCGCTGGCCGAGCATGCCGACGAACCAGGCGTCGCGGAAATCCTGGGTGGTGCCGGTCTTCCCGGCCGCCACCCGGCCGGGGACGGCGGCGGCGCGGCCCCTGCCGCGGGCCACCACCGCCTCCAGCATCCGCCGCATCGCCGCG
>NZ_JAUFPN010000166.1:3339-15936 GCF_030409335.1 Paeniroseomonas aquatica | reverse complement strand
CACCATGCCCGTCAGCCTTCGCGCATAATCCAGGCTAGCGGACCGGCGCGGCGAGGTTGTTCGGATCGAGGCCGAGCGCCGCCGCCGTCGCGGGGTTGACCTGCCCGGTCGCCTGCAGGCCGCGGCCCTGCTGGAAGCGCTCGATGGCGGATTGGGTGCCGGCGCCCCAGGCGCCGTCGACCGGGCCGCGGTAGAAGTTCATCGCCCGCAGCCGGGTCTGGATGTTGCGCACCGCCGGCGGGCTCAGCGGGTCGGTCGCCAGCGCCGCCGGGGTGCCGGGGGCGGGGCCGGCGGTCGGGCCGGCGGCGAGCAGCTCGGACGGGCCGAGGCCGAGGGTGGCCGCCGTCGCCTGGTTCAACTGGCCGGTCGCCTGCAGGCCGCGGCTCTGCTGGAAGCGCTCGAGCGCCGACTGGCTGTCCGGGCCCCAGACCCCGTCCGGGCGGCCGCTGTAATTGCCGGCCTGGCGGAGCCTCTCCTGCACCTGGGCCACCGCCGCCGGCGCCAGCGGCTGGGTATAGAGCAGCGAGGGCGCCTGCTGCGCCGCGGCGCCGCCCGCCATCAAAAGCCCCGCCAATATCAAGCCATGGTGCCGCATCGTTCCCGCTCCCGTTCCGTCGCAAGCCGAACACCGCAGCCGCCCTTGGGTTGCGCAACCCGCGGAGGATGCAGCCGGAGCGAATGCGGATTGCGAGGGCGCGCGGAAGCCGGCCCGGCCGGCCGTCCCGGCGGGCCCATCACTCCGGCCAAGTGGTCCCGCCGTCCGGGGTGGCCTTAGCGGAGCAATCCGTCCCAGAGCGGCAGGCCGAGCAGCGCCGCCAGGGCGATCATCCCGTAGCAGCCGAGCCGGAAGCTGCGCTCGGAGGCCAGGCCGAACATGCGGCTGCCGAGCCAGGTCCCGAGGCCATAGGCCGGCATGGCCACCAGGAAGGGCGGCAGCAGCGCCCAGGTCAGCAGGCCGGTGGCGGCGAAGGTGATGCCGGCCAGCACCCCGCCGGCCGCGAGGAACAGGGCGAAGGAGGCGCGGACCGAACGGGCGTCGCCTGGCTGCCCCAGCAGGTAGGCCATCACCGGCGGCCCGCTGACCATGGCGACGCCGCCCAGCACGCCCCCGGCCAGGCCGACGCCGATGGTCGCCGGCAGGGTCGGGCGGCCGTGGAAGCGCCAGCCCGAGACCAGCAGCCCGAGCAGCGCCAGGATCGCCGCCGCCACGCCCCAGCGCAGCGCCAGCGGATCGGCCCGCAGCAGGATCGCCGCGCCGAGCGGCGTGCCGGCCGCCGCGCCGAGCGCCAGGGCCCCGACCTGCGGCCGGTCGGCCAGCGCCCAGGCCGGCGGGGTGAGGAGGATGATCGCCAGCAGGTCCAGCAGCAGCATCAGCGGTGCCGCCGCCCGCGGCCCGAGCGCGACGGAGGCCAGCGGCACGAAGATCAGCGCCGCGCCGAAGCCGGAGAAGCCCCGCGCCAGCCCCCCCGCCAGGGCCGCGCCCAACAACCAGGCGAGCGCGGCGCCCTGCGGCAGATCGGCGATGAGTTGCATGGCGGCAGTCTCGCCCGGCCGGGCGGCGGCGTGAAGCCGGGGATAGGCCCGGCGTGCCGCCTTCCACCCCGCCCGATCCCCGGCTACTCCTGTGCCCCAGGGACAGAGGGGAAGCGCCATGGCCAAGGTCATCATCAGCGTCGCCGTCACGGGGGCGATCCATACCCCGAGCATGTCGGACTACCTGCCGATCACCCCGCAGGAGATCGCAGAGCAGTCGATCGCCGCGGCCGAGGCCGGCGCCGCCATCATCCACCTGCATGCGCGCGACCCGGTCGACGGCAGGCCGACGCCGGACCCCAAGGTCTTCATGCAGTTCCTGCCGGTCATCAAGCAGTCGACCGATGCGGTGATCAACATCACCACCGGCGGCGGGCTCGGCATGACGGTGGACGAACGGCTGGCGGCGCCGCTGCAGGCCAAGCCGGAGATGTGCTCGCTCAACATGGGCTCGATGAATTTCAACATCTCGGGCAGCGCCGCGCGGATCAAGAATTTCAAGCATGAGTGGGAGCGGCCCTACCTTGAGGGCACCACCGACTTCATCTTCCGCAACACCTTCAAGGACATCGAGCAGATCGTGGAGCGGCTCGGCAAGGGCCATGGCACCCGCTTCGAGTTCGAATGCTACGACGTCGGCCACCTCTACAACCTCGCGCACATGCTCGACCGCAAGGTGGTGGAGCCGCCGCTGTTCACCCAGACCATCTTCGGCATCCTGGGCGGGCTCGGCGCCGAGCCGCGCAACCTGATGTTCATGAAGGAGACCGCCGACCGGCTGTTCGGCCGCGACTACGTCTGGTCGGTGCTGGCGGCGGGGCGCAACCAGATGCCCTTCACCACCATGGCCGGCATCCTCGGCGGCAACGTCCGGGTCGGGCTGGAGGACAGCCTCTGGCTCGGTAAGGGCGTGCAGGCGAAGTCGAATGCCGAGCAGGTCGCCAAGATCCGCCGGATCCTCGAGGAGCTCAGCCTCGAGATCGCGACGCCGGCCGAGGCGCGGCAGATGCTGGCGCTGAAGGGCGGCGACCTCGTCGGCTTCTGACGCCAGGCGGGGCGGCGGTTCGCACCGCCGCCCCGGTCAGGCTCAGCGCATCACGGCGATGTCGATGACCTCGGCCGACGGCAGGCCGGCGACGGCGCCGACCGTGGTGGCCCTGCCGTTGGCGAGGTCGACGTGGTGCAGCGTGCCGGAGGCCAGCAGCACCGCCATGTTGGCGCCATTGGCTTCCGGCACGATGTCGAAGGCGACGCCGACCGGCAGGCTGGCGGCGATCTCGCCCTTCGGCTGCTGCACGCCGTCGTTCGGCGGCGCCTGCAGGTTCAGGCTGCGGGACAGGGTATCGACGGTGTAGAGCATCGTCGCGGTCGCGCCGGCCATGCTGTTGGTATAGGCGCCGGCGACGACGCGCGGGGTGGTCTCGGCCCAGGGGGTGCCGGCCTGGTACTTCAGCTGCCCGTCCTTCACCACCGCGCCGGTCTCGACGTTGACGCGGAAATTCACCCCGCCCATGCCCATCACCCGCAGCCGGTCGGCGACCGGGTTGAAGTCGATGGTGGCGCGGCCGCCGCTCTCGAAGCGCTCGGACAGGCGGCTGACCTGGGTGGCGCGGCCGGTCGCGGGGTCGATGGTGACGATCTGGCCGGCGTCGGTCAGGCCATAGAGCTTCATGTCGGCCGGGCGCACGTCGATGCCGAGCAGCTTGCCCTCGAGGCCGGTGACGCGCATCGGCGCGGCGGCGCGGCGGGTCCCGCTGTCGATGCGCACCAGCTGGTTGTCGGCGGTCAGCCCGACCAGGGTGGCGGCCTCGGCGGTGGCGGCCGACAGGGCGAGGGCGGTGCCGGCGGCAAGCAGGGTACGGGTGGTGCGGGTCATGGCGGCATCTCTCCGGGATGGGGCGGCAGCCCGAGGGGCACCGCTGTCTCCGTTACGGGGGAGAGATGCGATCGGACGCAGCACCCACGATCACCAGACCGAGAGGTGCCCGCCGCTCAGCCGCGGAAGCCGGCCAGAACAAAAAGCAGCACCAGCACGCCGAGCAGGACGCTGCCCTGGGCCATGGTCGCAAGGGCACTCGGCGGCTCGGCCTCGGGCCGGCCGCGGCGCGGCGCCGCCTCGGGAAGCCCGCCGGCACCGGCCGGGCGGGGTCGCGTCGGGTCGTCCATCGGGCGGTCCGCCGCAGGCGAGGCGGCGGCATGCGGGACGGCTTCGGACATCGGCGGCTCCCGGACGGCCGGCGGGGCGGACCCGCCGGCACTTGGTCAGGCTGATAGTTTCGAGAGCATTTCTATCACGCCTTCATATAACGGAACATGAATATCCCCTCCTGCTCCGGGCCGGAGGGTCAGCTGCTGCCCGCCGCCGAGAGCCGCCCGATGAACAGCACCGGCCCGGTCGGGCGGCCGATCGGCGAGCCGCCCGGCGGCTCGAGCGTGATCTCGATCAGCATGCCCGGCGCCGCCCGGATCGCGCTCGGCGTCACGGTCATGCGGCCGCCCTCGGGCACCAGGCCGAGCGAGGTCGGCGCCGTCGCCCCCTGCGGCAGGGCCCAGAGCTGCATGACCCGGTTGGCCTCGACCGGCTGCGGGTTGATCGAGGCGAGGCGGAGGGCGCCGGAGCGGTCGGCCTCCACCACCCAGGCCGGCTGGTCGCGCTGGGTCAGCAGCACGGTCATCAGCCGCGGCGGCTCGGCCGGGCGCAGCACGATGAAGCCGGCAAGCCCGGCGGCCAGGGCGCTGGCGCCGAGCGCCCAGCCGCGCCACAGCGAGACCCGCCGCGCCGAGCCCGACCCCCGCCGCTCGAAGGGCGCCGCCCGGCGCGGCAGCCCCTGGCCGGCGCCGGGAAGGGCGGCCTCGATCCGGCTCCAGAGATCCGGCGGCGGCGCCTCGGGGAGCGCGAGGCGGGCCAGCGGCGCCAGCCGTGCCTCCCAGAGCGCGACGGCCGCCCGCAGCGCGGCATCCTGCGGCAGGGCGGCGGCGACTTCCGCCGCGGCGCGCGCATCGAGGGTGCCCAGCACGTATTCACCTGCCAGCATGTCGCGTTCCTGTGGGTCGGTCGGGATCATGCGAGGCATTCCCGGAGCTGCAGCAGGCCGCGGCGGATCCAGGCCTTCACCGTGCCCAGCGGCAGGTCCAGCCGCGTTGCGACCTGGGCATGCGAGAGGCCGTGGACGAAGGCGAGCAGGATGCCCTTGCGGTTCTTCTCGTCGAGCGCGCCGAGGCAGTCCCGCAGGCGGCGGCCCTCGGCATCGGCGGCGACCCGGTCCAGCGCCTCGGCCGCGACGGCGGTATCGCCCAGCGTCGGGTCGTCGGTCGGCATCTCCCGGCCCCGCTTGCGGGCGAGGTCGAGCGCGGCATGGCGGACGATGCCGCCGAGCCAGGCGGATGCCTCGCCGCGCTCGGCATCGAACTGGCCGGCGCGCTGGCTGATCCGCAGGAAGGCGTCCTGCATGGCATCGGCCGCGGCCTCGCGGTCGCGCAGGATGGCATTGGCCACCCCGAACAGCCGGGTCGCCTGCTGCTGGTACAGGGTGCGGAGGGCCGACCGGTCGTCGGCGGCGACGGCGGCGAGGAGGTCGGCGAGGGAGGCTTCGGCGCGCATGCTCAATTCCCGAACAGGCGCAGCAGGCGCTGCATCAGTTCGCGGGGCTCGACGCCCAGGGCCTCGCCGCCGGTGGACGGCTGGGGCGGGGCCTGCCGGGCGAAGCGCGCCACCGCCTCCCGGGTGCCGGCCAGGCGCAGCTCGGCGGGCTCGGCGGTGGTGGGGCCGGCGCCGGTGCCGACCACCCGGACCAGGGCCCGGTAGGCGGCCAGCAACTCGGCCTCGGCGCGGGCGGCATCCTCGGCCCGCGGGGCGCAGACGATGGAGCGGCCGTCGAGGCCGCAGGGCATCTCGAACAGCCGGTTCGGCGGGAAGCGCAGCTGCGCCGTGCCGGTCAGGGCCAGCAGGCCGCGGGTGGCACTGTCCAGGGTCAGGTCGCGGGCGGTGACGGCGGGAACCAGCCGGCCCTGCCGGTCGATGATCTCCAGCGCCAGGCCGCCCGCGCCGCCGGCCGGGCGTTCCACCCATTCCTGCAGGCGCAGCAGACAGGCGGCGCGGTCCGTCATGCGGTCCACCGCGCAGGCGAGGCGCCATCCCCCGATATCCTCGGTGGCGGCCGGGGCGGCCTGCGCCAGGGCGATGGCGGGTGCGGCGAGGAGCAGGGCGACGTAGGGTAGGACACGGGGCATGGGCCGGATCATAGGCGAGGACCAGGGGAGGACGGAATGGCGGCAGCGGCGATACCGGCGGTGAGGCTGGCGGATGGCACCAGCGTCGCGGCGCTGGGCCAGGGGACCTGGCACATGGGGGAGCGCGGCTCGGACCGGGGCCGGGAGGCGGCGGCGCTGCGGCTCGGCCTCGACCTGGGGATGACGCTGATCGACACCGCCGAGATGTACGCCGAGGGCGGCGCCGAGGAGGTGGTGGCGGAGGCCATCGCCGGCCGGCGGGACGAGGCCTTCCTGGTCTCCAAGGTCTATCCGCACAACGCCGGCGGCCGGAAGCTGGAGGCGGCGCTGGAGCGGAGCCTGCAGCGGCTGCGCACCGGGCACCTCGACCTCTACCTCCTGCATTGGCGCGGCTCCATTTCTTTGGACGATACGGTCCGGGCCATGGAACGGATGCAGGCGGCCGGAAAGATCCGGCGCTGGGGGGTCTCCAACCTCGACGTGGACGACCTGGAGGAACTCGGCCCGGCGCTGGCCGGCTGCGCCACCGACCAGGTGCTCTACAACCTCGAGAACCGCGGCGTGGAATTCGACCTGCTGCCCTTCTGCCGGGAGCGCGGCATGCCGGTGATGGCCTATAGCCCGGTCGGCCAGGGCGGGGCGCTGCTGCGCAATCCGGCGGTGCGGGCGGTGGCGGCGCGGCTGGGCGCGACGCCGGCCCAGGTGGCGCTCGCCTGGACGCTGCGGGCCCCGGGGGTGATCAGCATCCCCAAGGCGGCCGACCCCGGGCACGTGCGGCTGAATGCCGCGGCCGCCGCCCTGGCGCTGGCGCCGGAGGATCTGGCGGCGCTGGATGCCGCCTTCCCGCCGCCCAAGCGCAAGCGCAGCCTGGCGATGCTCTGAAAGCCGGTCTCTACCCCGGCATCGGCACGTTCAGCGCGCCGAGGTGCAGCCGCCGCACCGCGCCCGCCACCGCGACGTCGAGCCCGGGGCGGGCGTAGTAGCAGCCGCGCACGTGCAGGCAGGCGGCGAGCGCCCGGATGAAGGCCTCGGCCAGCCCGGGCTCCGGTGGCGCCGCCTCGGTCCAGAAGGCATCCAGCCCGCCCTGCCAGCTCAGCCCCGGCACCCCGTAGATCGCCTGGCCGAGCGCCAGGGTCGCCCGGCCGGCGGCGACGGCATGCACGCCGAGGGTGCTGTTGACCGTCACCACCCCGCGGCAGGCGGCGACGACCGGCTCCATCGGCAGCGACCCGCCGAGGTAGTGCACCCGGCCGGCGATGCCGGCGGCGGCGGCCATCCGGGCGACCCGGCGGCGCCAGGCCTTCAGCCCGGGGTCCAGCGGATGCACCTTGACCAGCAGCAGCGCCTCCGGCGGGGCGGCGGCGGCGAAGCTGGCGATGGTCTCGCCGATGGCGCTGTCCATGTCGGGGAAGCGGGAATAGGCGCGGATGGAATAATCGGTCTCCATCTGCATCGCGAAGAGGAACAGCGGCGCGCCGCCGGCCCGCAGCGCCGCCAGCCGCGCGGCCGCCTGCCGGGTCTCCCGCCGGCGCAGCAGCAGCCGGAGCGCGGTGCCGAGATAGGCCGGCACCGGCGGATGCAGCAGGAAGCTGCGGTAGTGCGGGAAGGGCCAGGGCAGCAGCGACGCCAGGTGGAAGAGCACGTCCCAGAGGGCCTGGGTGGCGAAGCTGTCGCGGTGATGCGCGGCGAGGTCCGGCGCCGGGCAGGTCGCGGCCAACGCCCGGATGGCCTCGGGGTCGCGGGGGAAGCGGCTTTCCGGACCCATGCCGTCGCGCTCCAGCACCACCCAGTCGGGCCTGAGGTAGCCGAAGTCGGTGACGGCGACGGCGATGCCGCGCGCCCGGGCCAGGGCGATCGCCGGCCGGTGGTAGGGGCGCTGCTCGCCGATGAGGACGAGGTCGGTGATGCCCTCGCGGTCGAGGAAGGCGCCGAGGAAGCCGGGCCATTCCTCCGGCCGGCCGGTGAAGTCGGTGGCGCCCGGGCCGGACCAGAACAGCCGGTCGCCGAGGCAGAGGTTGATGCGGCAGGTGTCATGGCCGAGCCGCCGGAGGCCGGCCGCGACCTCGGCGAAGAAGGGCGAGATCGGCCCCTGCAGGAACAGGAAGCGGCGGCCCGGACGGTCAGGCGATGCCGGGCGGTCGGCCAGATCCATGCTCGATTCTACTGTTCCGGGGTGTGGCCCGTGTCGCAGCCGCGCCAGTCGGGGTCAAGTCGATCGATAATATATCGTATTGAATCAACCGATGCGACAGGCAAGGCCCGACCGCAGGTCCGCCGCATCGACCAAGCGGCGCCCCCGGGCCGCCAGGCCGCGCAGCAGCGCCGGGGGCGGGAAGGGGCAGTAGGGCAGCAGCGGCCTGCCCTGCCCGGGGCAGGCGCCGGCCGCCAGCCCGGCCAGGACCCCGGACAGCAGCGGCACCCCGGCCAGGTGCAGCGCCCGCGCGGCGGCGCTGGCGGTGGTCCCGGGCGGCAGCGGCACCGCCGCCTGGGCCAGGATGGCGCCGGCATCGATCCGCGGGACCAGCCGGTGGATGGTCACCCCGAAGGCCGGCTCGGGCTCGGCCAGCGCCCAGATGGCGGGCACCGGGCCGCGATGCCGCGGCAGCAGCGAGGGATGCAGGTTGATCCCGCCCAGCGGCGCCAGCGCCAGGGTCGCCGCGGTGAAGATCTGGTCGAAATGCAGCGAGACCAGCAGGTCCGGCCGCGCCGCCCGCAGCGCCGCGGCGGTCGCGGCATCGTTCACGTCGTCGAGGTCGTGGACCGGCAGGCCCCGTGCCGCGGCCAGCCCGGCCAGGGTCCCGCGCCCGCCGGCCAGGCGGCGCAGCCGGCCAAGGCCCTGCGGCAGGGCGTAATTGGCCCAGAGGTAGGGCAGCAGACGCGGCCCCGACCGGCGCAGGTGCCGCCAGCCCTGGCGCAGCGCGCCGCCGGCCGCGGGGCGGAAGGGCCGCGAGCGGCCGATGAGCACCACCGCCTCGCCGTGCTCGCGCAGGAAGCGGGCGACCGCCTCGGCGCTGAGCGCGCTTTCCAGGGTGAAGAGGGCGAGCCGCAAGCGCGTCAGGAGGCCCGCAGCAGGGCCGCCCCGTCCCGGGCCGCCGCCAGGATGGCGCAGCTCTGGCCGATCTCGGCCGGGCTATGCTCGGCCGAGAGGAAGAAGCGCAGCCGGGCGGAGCCTTCCGGCACCACCGGGAACAGGATCGGCTGCACGTTCACCCCGGCCTCGAAGGCGGCGGCGGCGAGCCGGGCGGCCCGGACCGAGCTGCCCAGGATGACCGGCACGATGCCGAGCCCGGCGGAGTGCCCGGTATCAAAGCCCGCCTCCCGGGCCAGCCGCAGGAACAGCGCCGCATTGGCCTGCAGCCGGGCCACCCGCCAGGGCTCGGCGTGCAGGATGCGCAGCGACTCGAGCGCCGAGGCGGCCAGCGGCGGGGCGAGGCCGACCGAATAGACGAAGCCCGGGGCGGTATGCCGCAGCAGGTCGATCAGTTCGCGGCGGCCGGCGATGTAGCCGCCGCAGGAGGACAGGGTCTTCGACAGCGTCCCCATCCAGATGTCGACCAGGCCGGGATCGGCGCCGCATTGCTCGGCCAGGCCGCGGCCGGTGGCGCCGAGCACGCCGATCGCATGCGCCTCGTCCACCATGAGCAGGGCGTCGTGCCGGCGGGCGACCTCGGCGAAGCGGGCGAGGTCGGGCAGGTCGCCGTCCATGCTGTAGTGGCCCTCGATCACCAGCAGGGCGCGGCCGTGCCGGCGGCGCTGGGCGGCCAGCTCGCGCTCGGCCGCCTGCCAGTCGTTGTGGGCGAAGGCGATGCGGCGGGCGCCCGACAGCCGCGCCCCCTCGGACACGGAATTATGGATCAGCCGGTCGTGCAGGATCAGGTCGCGCGGGCCCAGCAGCTGGCCGATGACCGTGACGTTGGTGGCATGGCCGCTGACCAGGGTGATGCAGGCCTCGGCGCCGTAGTGCGCGGCCAGCGCCGCCTCCAGCGCGGCATGGATCGGCCGCTCGCCGGAGGCGAGGCGGGAGGCGGAGGCGGAGACGCCGTAGCGGTCGATCGCCGCCTTGGCCGCGGCGGCGACCCGCGGGTCGCCGTTCAGGCCGAGGTAGTTGTACGAGGCGAAATTGATGGTGCTGCGGTTGCCGATGGTGCTGCGGCCGCCGGCGATGCCTTCGTGCGGGCGGAAATAGGGGCTTTCGATGCCGAGCGCGGCGCCGGCCGCGCGCATGGCCTCGAGGTCGCGCATGCCGGGCAGGGTGCCGAGGTCGCGGCCGGGCCCCTCGGCCGGCGCCTCCGGCTCGGCATGGGTGCCGCGGCGGGACAGCCGGCTGAGCAGCGCCGCCCGGGCGCCGGCGCTGAGGCCGAAATTCTGGGTCATGCCGCATCCTCCAGCCCGTCGGTCGGGGTCGGCGGCTCATGCTGCGCCAGCAGGGCGGCGGCAAGCGGCTCCGCCGGGTCGCTGCGCAGCTGGCCGACGAGCCGCCGGGCCAGCGCCTCGAGGCTGAGCCCCTCGGCGACGCCGCTCAGCGGCACCGGCATGCCGAGCCGCTGCTCCAGCGCGGTGCGCAATTCCATGCTGCCCAGGCTGTCGAGGCCAAGCCCGGCCAGCGGCGCCTCGGCCGCCACCGCCGTCGCGGGCAGGCGCAGGATCCGCGCCAGCTCCGCCGCCAGCGTCTCCCGCAGCAGCCGCAGCGCCTCGGCCTCGCCGGCGCCGCGCAGCCGGGCCTGCAGGTCGGCCGCCTCGGCCGGCGGCGGCGCGGCGCTGCGGATCGCCTCGAAGGCCGGCTCCTCCAGCACCGCCAGCGTGCCCCGGGCGGTGGCCCAGTCGATGCGCGCCAGGCCCGGCGCGGCGCAATCGGCGGCGAGCAGCGCGGGCAGCGCGGCCAGGGCCTCGGCCGCCGGCACCGGGGCGGCACCGATCCGGCGCTGCAGGATGCCGGCGGTCGCCGGGTCGCCGGCCAGCATGCCGGCATCGGCGATCGGCCCCCAGCCGATGGCCATGGCCGGGCGGCCGGCGGCGCGGCGGCGGCGGGCCAGCGCCTCCAGCGCCGCATTGGCCGCGACATAGGCGGCCTGGCCGGGATTGCCGATGGCGACGGTCGCCGAGGAGAACAGCAGGAACAGCGCCAGCGGATCCGCCGCGGTCAGCCGGTCGAGGTTCTCGGCCACCGTCAGCTTGGCCGCCAGCACCCGGGCGGTGCGGCCGGGATCGAGCCGCGCCGCGGCGCCATCCCCGGCGACGGCGGCGGCATGCACCACGCCGCGGAGCGGCGGCGCCGCGGCGCGGATCGCCTGCAGCGCCCGGCCCAGGGCCTCGGCGTCGGTGGCGTCGCAGGCATGGATCGTGGCGGTGGCGCCGCGGGCGGCGAGGTCGCGGAGCGCGGCCTCGGCCCCCGGCGTCGCCGCGCCGCCGCGGGACAGCAGGGCGAGGTGCCGGGCCCCTTGCCCCGCCAGCCAGCGGGCGGCGGCGAGGCCGAAGCCCTGGACGCCGCCGACCACCAGGATGGTGCCGCGCCCGGCCTGGGCGAGGGGCGAGGCCCGGGCCTCGCCCGCCGATACGGCCGGCGGGGCGATGATCAGCTTGCCGATGTGCTGGCTGGCCTGGAGGCCGCGGAAGGCGGTCTCGACCTCGGTCGCGGCAAATTCGGTGGCCGGCAGGGGGCGCAGCACGCCGGTCCTGAGGCGATCGGCGATGCCTTCCAGCAGCCGGGCCGCCAGCGCCGGCCGGGCGCGGGCCACCTCGTCCAGGTCCACCGCGAAATAGGTGGCGTTGCGCCGCAGCGGCCGCAGCCCGACGCGGCTGTCCTCGGCGAAGTCGCGCTTGCCCAGCTCGACGAAGCGGCCGAAGGGGCGGAGCAGGCCGAGCGAACGTTCCATCGCCGGCCCGGCCAGCGAGTTCAGCACCACGTC
Source organism: Paeniroseomonas aquatica (assembly GCF_030409335.1). GTDB lineage: Bacteria > Pseudomonadota > Alphaproteobacteria > Acetobacterales > Acetobacteraceae > Belnapia > Belnapia aquatica. The sequence continues at coordinate 4,267 of NZ_JAUFPN010000166.1, read as the reverse complement.
CACCCCCTCCGGCCACTCGGCGCGGAGGGCATCGGCGAAGCCGGCGTCGCGGCTGTCGACCACCAGCCCGGCCCCGGCGGCGCGGAGGAAGGCGCGCTTGGCGGCGGTGCCGGCGCTCGCCGCCACCCGGGCGCCGCGGGCCAGCGCCACCTGCAGCGCGGCGAGGCCGACCGCCCCGGCGCCGCCATGGATCAGCACCCGCTCCCCGGGCTCGAGCCGGGCCAGCTCCTCGAGCGCCAGCACCGCGGTCATGAAGGCGACCGGCACGGTCGCGGCGGCGGCCGGCGCCAGCCCCTCGGGCAGCGGGACCAGGGCGGCGGCGCGGGTGACGGCATGGGTGGCCAGCGCCGCCGGGGCGACGCCGAAGACCCGCTGGCCCGGGCGCAGCGCGACGCCCTCGCCGATCGCCTCGACCACGCCCGCGCATTCCATGCCGAGGCTGGCGCCGGCGAAGCCGGGCAGCAGCGCCTCCTCCGGCAGCAGGCCCTGGGCCCACATGACGTCGCGGAAGTTGAGCCCCGCGGCCTCGATCCGCAGGGCGACCTCGCCCGGCCCGGGCAGCGGCGGGGCGAAGGGCGCCCAGTGCAGGCTGCCGAGCTGGCCGGGGTGGCGAAGCTGCAGGCGCCGCGGCCCCGGCGCCGGCGGCGCTTCCGGCAGGCCGGGGCGCAGCCGGGCGACCAGCCGGCCGGCCTCGGCCAGGGTGACCTCGGCCTCGGCATCCGTCTCGACCAGCAGCTCGCCGGCCAGGCGGCGGGCCAGGAGATCCGGCGCCAGCCCCGGGTCGAGGTCGATGCGCCGCGGCCGCAGCCCGGGATGCTCGTTCGCCAGCACCCGGCCGAGCGCGTGGCAGGCGGCCGCGGCAGGGTCCTGCTGCTGGCCGCGGGTGACCAGGCAGAAGCCGGCGGCGATGCCCTCCGCCGCGGCGGCG
>NZ_JAUFPN010000166.1:0-3312 GCF_030409335.1 Paeniroseomonas aquatica | reverse complement strand
CCGCCGGCCCGCCGCCGGCCAGGGCCACCACCAGGCTGCCGGCCAGGGCCTGCGGCGGCAGGGCGGCGGCTTCCGCGAGGGTGCCGCCGGTGACGGTGGCGCCGCGGGCCTGCAGGGCGGCGGCGAGGACCGGGCGCAGGGCCGCGCCGGCGGCATCGGCGAACAGCGCCACCCGGCGCAGCTTGGGCGCGGCGAAGAGCGTGGCGCCCGCCGTGGCCCGGGCGCCGATCAGCAGGGCGGGCCAGGGCGCCGCCCGCAGCGGCCGGACCTGCGCGCCGGTCCAGCCTTCCCCGGCCAGGGCGGCCGCCCAGGTGGACGGCCCGGCCAGCGGCGCGGAGCCGCACCAGGCGGGGTCCTGGCCGCAGCAGAAATCCCAGAGGCGGCCCGGGAGCGGCTCCGCCAGCAGCAGCGTGGCGCCGGGCGCGGCGGCATCCCGCAGCACCGCGGGCAGGCCGGCGCCGACCCGCAGCCGGGCGCCGGCGACCAGGCCGAGGACCAGGTCGGCGACCACCGGCGGCGCCTCGCCCCCCGTCGGATCCCAGGGGCTGGCGGCGTATTCGAGGCGGCCGGCGGCCGGCGGCGGCGGTGGCGGCGCCTCGCCGGGCAGGGTCGCCACGGTCAGCAGCACCCGCCGGCCGGAGGCGGCCAGGACGCCGGCCAGCAGACCGGTGAGCGGCCCGGCCCCGGCGCCGACTTCCAGCACCCGCAGCGGCCGGCCCTCCGGCCAGGCGGCGGCGAAGGCTCCGGCGGCCTCGGCCAGGACGCTGGCGAGGCGTTGCAGCCCGGCCGACCCCGCCGGCGGCAGGGCCCCGGCCTCCCCGGCTAGGCGATGCGCCAGGGCGGCCGGCAGCCGTTCCGCCGCCAGCGCCGCCCAGGCGAGATCCTGGGCGAGGCCGGGCTGCTCCAGCAGCACCTGGCGCCAGATCTCCCCGGCGGCGGGCAGGTCGGGCTCGGCCAGCGGCCGGGGGCCGTCCGGGGTGGCGGTGGCGAGGCCGTCCTCGGCCAGCGCCTCCAGCAGCAGCCGGGCATAGGGGCCGGTGGCCGGGGCCGCGGCCTGGGCGCCGGAGAGCGCGGCATGGGCGGCGGCGGCGCAGAAGCCCTCCAGCAGCAGCGCCGCCTCGCCGAGGTCGAGCTGGCGGTCGCGCCGCAGCGCGGCGGCGACGGGGGCGGCGAGCTCCGCCCGCTCGGGCGCCTCGGCGCCCGCGGGCGGCAGGGCGGGCAGCCATTGCACGTGGAAGGCGCCGGCGGTCGGATCCTCCCGGCCGGGCAGGCGGATGCGCTGCAGGGCGCAGCCCTCCAGCACCGCGACCGGGTGGCCCATGGAATCGCGCAGGACGAGGTCGGCCGAGAGGCTGCGGCTGCCGGCCTCGCGGCGCCGGATGCCGGCAAGCGCCGGGGGCGCGGCGCCGCGGCGCAGCACCACCCGGGCGAAGCGCACCGGCACCATGCCGGTCCCGGGCTCCGGCGCGGCCTCGCCGAGCAGGCCCAGCAGGCCCTGCAGCGCGCCGTCCAGCCGGGCGGGGTGCAGCAGGAAGTCGCCGTCCGGCGGGGCCGCCGCCGGCCGCGCCAGCCGGGCCTGGGCGAGGCCGGCGGCGCCGTCCACCGCCACCTCCGTCACCGCCTGGAAGGCCGGGCCGTAGTCGAGCCCGAGCGCGGCGGCCAGCGCCAGGAGGGCCGGGGGATCCAGCCGCCGCGTCGGCGTCGGCGGCCCGGCGCCCGTCTCCGGCAGGCGGGGCACCGCGGCGACCCGGGCCTCGGCATGCAGGGTCCAGGGCTCCCCGGCCAGCCGGCGGCGGCTGGCCAGGGCGAAGCCGCCGGCGGGATCGAGCGTGGTGCGGAGCTCGCGGGCGCGCTCGGCCTCGAGCGGCATCGCCTGGTGGATGGCGAAGCCGGTCAGCTCCAGCGCCGTGGCCTCGGGATGGCAGGCGGCGGCGGCGGCCAGGGCCATCTCGAGCATGGCGGCGGCCGGCAGCACCGGCGTGCCGGCCAGCCGGTGGTCGGCGAGCCAGGGCTCCAGCGTCAGGTCGAGGTGGCGGGTCCAGTGGCCCGGCTCGGCGCCGCTGCGGAAGCCGAGCAGCCGGTGTTCCACCAGGGGCTGGGCCAGGGCCGTCGCCTCGGGGGTGGTGCCGACCCAGTGCCGCTGCCGGTCGTAGGGGGTATGCGGCAGGCCGCGCCGCGCCGCCTCGCCGGCGAAGGCGGGGCCCTGGCGCGGGTCGGCGCCGAGCGCGAAGGCGCGGTCGGCGATGGCGGGGAAGGGGTCGCCCGGCGGGTCGCGGCGGGACAGGCTGGGCATCACCCCGGCCTCGCTGCCGAAGCCGCGCAGGCCCTCCCGCAGGTAGCCCTGCAGGATGGCGTGCGGGCCGATCTCGAGGAACAGGCCCGGGGCCAGCGTCGCCGCGGTGCCGATCGCCGGCAGGAAGGCCACCGGGTCCCGCAGGTTGCGCCACCAATAGGCGGGCGGGCAGGCGGCGGCGGTCAGCAGCTCCCCGGTCACGGTCGAGACGATGGGGATGCCCGGCTCGGCCGCCTCCAGGCCGGCGAGCTCGGCCAGCAGCGGCTCCCGCAGCGGGTCCATGGCGGCGCTGTGGAAGGCGTAGTCGAGGTCGAGGGCGACCCAGCTCCAGCGCCGGGCGGCGGCGGCCTGGGCCAGGCGGTGCAGCGCATCGACCGGGCCGGCGACGGTGATCGCGGCCGGCGCGTTGATCGCGGCGATCTCCAGCCCGGGGCCGCATTCGGCCAGCACCGGCAGGGCGGCGGCGGCGCTGGTGCCGAGGGCGGCCATCCGGCCCAGGCCGCGGGTCGCCTGCTGCTGCCGGCTGCGGCTGACCACCAGCCGCGCCGCGGCCTCGAGCGGCAGCAGCCCGGCGGTGGCGGCGGCGGCGATCTCGCCGACCGAGTGGCCGAGGCAGAGCATGGGGCGGATGCCCTCGGCGGCGAGAGCCGCGACGATGCCGTGCTGCACGGCGAACAGCAGCGGCTGGGCGCGGTCGGTGGCGCCGACCGCCTGGGCGCCGATCCCCTGGGCCAGCTGCTCGGCCACGGACCAGCCGAGCAGCGGCGCCAGCGCGGCATCCGCGGCGGCCACGGCGGCGCGGAAGGCCGGGCTGGCGGCGAAGGCGGCCTGCGCCATGCCCGGCCAGGGCGCGCCGTTGCCGGCGAAGACGAAGGCGACGCCGCCATGGCGGCCGGCGAGGCCGGCGGCGGCGGCCCCAGCTTCCCCGGCCCGCCAGGCGGCCAGCTTCGCCGCCAGGGTGGCGGCATCGCCGCCGCGCAGGGCCAGGCGGTGCGGGTGCAGGTCGCGGTGGCGGGCGG
>NZ_JAUFPN010000165.1 GCF_030409335.1 Paeniroseomonas aquatica | reverse complement strand
GCCAGGCCCGGCGCGCGGTGCCCCGGCCGCCGCGCCCAGCGTGCCGGCCCCTGCCCTCGTGCCACCGGCCCCGGCGCTGCGCCGGACCGAGGCGACGCCGACCCTCCGGCTGGCGGCCGTGCCGGCGCTGCCGCGCGAGGCCGGCCTTGCGGCTCGATGAGCTCCTGCGCGCCGGCGGCCTGCCCCCAGGGCAGGCCGGAGCGTCCGGCGACAGCTTCATCCGCGGCCTGACGGCCGATAGCCGGGCGATCGCGCCCGATTGCCTGTTCATTGCGTTGCCGGGCGCCCGCCAGGATGGCCGGGCCTATATCGCCGAGGCGGTGTCGCGCGGCGCCGCGGCGGTGCTGGCGCCGGAAGGCACCGCCTGGCCGCAGGAGGTCCCGGGCCGGCCGCTGGTGACCAGCCCCGATCCGCGCCGCAGCCTGGCGCTGATGGCCGCCGCCATGGCCGGCGCCCAGCCGGCGACCGTGGTGGCCGTGACCGGGACCAACGGCAAGACCAGCACGGTCGACTTCCTCCGCCAGCTCTGGACCCTGGCCGGGCGCCGCGCCGCCTCGCTCGGCACCCTCGGCCTGATCGCCCCCGGCTTCCCCGGCGGCGAGAGCCTGACCACGCCGGACCCGGTGGCGCTGCATGGCCAGCTCGCGGCGCTGGCCCGCGCCGGCATCGGCCATGCCGCGATCGAGGCCTCCTCGCACGGTATCGAGCAGCGCCGGCTGGATGGCGTGCGGCTGGCCGCCGCCGGCTTCACCAACCTGACCCGCGACCACCTCGACTACCACGGCGACATGGAGGCCTACCGCGCGGCCAAGCTGCGGCTTTTCGGCAGCGTGCTGGACGCGGGCGGCACCGCCGTTGCCAATGCCGACATGGATGCCGCGACGCTGGCCGCGCTGCGGGGCCTCGCCGCCCGGCGCGGCTTCGCCCTGCTGACGGTGGGCGAGGAAGGCGAGGCCATCCGCCTCACCGCGCAACGGCCGCTGCCGGACGGCCAGGCGCTGGAATTCACCGCCTTCGGCCGCCGCCATGCCCTGCACCTGCCGCTTCCCGGACGCTTCCAGGCCGACAATGCGCTGCTCGCCCTGGCGCTGGCCGTGGCCAGCGGGACGGAGGCCGACGCGGCCGCCGCGCTGCTGCCGCGCCTGCTCGGCGTGCGCGGCCGGATGGAGCTGGCGGCGAAGGTGCCGCATGGCGCCGCCGTCTATGTCGACTACGCCCATACCCCCGATGCGCTGGAGCGGCTGCTGGGCGCGCTGCGGCCGCATGTCGCGCCCGGCGCCTGCCTGCATGTCGTCTTCGGCGCCGGCGGCGACCGCGACCCGGGCAAGCGGCCGCTCATGGGCGCCGCCGCCGCCCGCCACGCCGACCGCTGCTGGGTCACCGACGACAATCCCCGCAGCGAGAACCCGGCCGCGATCCGCGCCGCCGTCCTGGCCGGCTGCCCCGGCGGCATCGAGGTCGGCGACCGCCGTGCCGCCATCGCCGCCGCGCTGGCGGACCTGGGCCCCGGAGATGTCCTCGCCGTGGCCGGCAAGGGCCATGAGAGCGGCCAGACCATCGCCGGCGTCACCACGCCCTTCGACGATGCGGCGGTGGTGCGCACGCTGGCCGGGGCCGCGGCATGAGCCCGCTCTGGACCAGCGCCGCGCTGCGGGCCGCGACCGGCGGCAGCCTCGCGGCCCAGCTCGACGTGACCGGCGTGTCCATCGACAGCCGCAGCGCCGGGCCGGGCGACCTCTTTGTCGCGCTCCGCGACGCGCGGGACGGCCATGACTTCGTCGCCGCCGCGCTGGCCCAGGGCGCCGCCGCGGCCATGGTCGACCATGCCCCCCCGGGTGTCGCCGCCGATGCGCCGCTGCTGCTGGTGGGCGAGACGCTCGCCAGCCTCACCGCGCTCGGCGCCGCCGGCCGCGCCCGCACCGGGGCGCGCATCGCCGCCATCACCGGCAGCGTCGGCAAGACCGGCACCAAGGAGATGCTGCGGCTGCTGCTTGCCGGCTTCGGCGCGACGCATGCCGCCGTCGCCTCCTACAACAACCACTGGGGCGTGCCGCTGACCCTCGCCCGGATGCCCGCGGCCACCGCCTTCGCGGTGATCGAGATCGGCATGAACAACCCGGGCGAGATCGCCCCCCTCGCCCGCCTCGCCCGGCCGCATGTGGCGGCCGTGACGACGATCGGGGAGGCGCATATCGGCCACCTCGGCGGGCTCGAGGGCATCGCCGAGGAGAAGGGCAGCATCGCCCGCGGCCTGCTGCCCGGCGGTACCGCGGTGCTGCCGCGCGACAATGCCCATTTCGAACGGCTGCGGGCGATGGCCCTCGAGTCCGGCGCCGGCCGCATCCTGACCTTCGGCCGCGATCCCGCGGCCGAGGTCCGCCTGCTGGAGGCCGGCATCACCCGCGACGGCCGCACCCGCGCCGAGTATGCGGTGCTCGGCACCCGCGTCGAGGTCCACATGCCGGCGCCCGGCCTGCACCATGCCGAGAATGCCTGTTGCGCCCTGGCCGTGGTCGCCGCGCTCGGGCTCGATGCCGCCCGCGCCGCACCGGCCCTGGCCGGCTATGCTCCCGGCGCCGGCCGCGGCGCGCCGCGCGACATCGCGGTCGACGGCGGCACCGCCCTGCTGGTGGACGAAAGCTACAACGCCGCCCCGCCGGCGATGCGGGCGGCGCTCGAGACCCTGGCGCAGCGTCCCGGCGCGCGGCGGATCGCGGTGCTCGGCGACATGCGCGAGCTGGGCGCCTTCTCCGCCACGCTGCATGCGGGCCTCGCCCCCGCGGCGGCCCAGGCCGATCTGGTCTTCTGCTGCGGGCCGGAGATGGCCCGGTTGTTCGCCCTGCTGCCGGCGGCGAAGCGCGGCGCGCTGGCGGCCGACAGCACCGCCCTGGCGCCGCTGGTGCGGGCCGCGCTGCGGCCGGGCGATACGGTTCTGGTAAAAGGTGCGCTCGGCAGCCGCATGGCGGTGATCGTTCGGTCGCTGACGGAGTATGGCGCGTGATCTTCAACCTCTTCGCGCCCTATGCCGAGGAATTCGCACTCTTCAACCTGGTGCGCTACACTACCTTCCGTGCCGGCGCCGCCTGCCTGACCGCGCTCGTGCTGTCGCTGGCGCTGGGCCCTTCGGTGATCGGCTGGCTGCGCGGCTTCCAGCGCGGCGGCCAGCCGATCCGCGAGGATGGTCCGGCCCGCCACCTCATCGAGAAGAAGGGCACGCCGACCATGGGCGGCGTGCTGATCCTGCTGGGGGTGGTGCTCTCGACCCTGCTCTGGGTCGACCTGCGCAACGGCATGGTCTGGGCCGTGCTCTTCGTCACCGTCGGCTATGGCGCGCTGGGCTTCGCCGACGACTGGCTGAAGGTGACCAAGCGCAATACCAAGGGCGTCTCGGCCAAGGCGAAGCTGGTCTGGCAGGCCGGCGTCGGGCTGGTCGGCGCGAGCTGGATCATCCTGCTGCTGCCGGCGCCGATCGCCACCGGCCTGGCGCTGCCGGTCTTCAAGGAGACCCTGATCCCGCTGGGCTTCGCCTTCCCCGCGGTCGGCATGCTGGTGCTGATGGGCGCCTCCAATGCGGTGAACCTGACCGATGGGCTGGATGGCCTCGCCATCGTCCCGGCGATGATCGCCGCGGCGGTCTTCACCCTGATCGCCTATCTCGTCGGCAACCGGGTCTTCTCGGAATACCTGCAGCTCCACTCGGTCCCCGGCGCGAACGAGCTGGCGGTGTTCTGTGCCGCGCTGATCGGCGCCGGGCTCGGCTTCCTCTGGTTCAACGCCCCACCGGCGGCGGTCTTCATGGGCGATACCGGCTCGCTTGCCCTCGGCGGCGCCCTCGGCGCGGTCGCCATCGCCACCAAGCACGAGGTGGTGCTGGCCATCGTCGGCGGGTTGTTCGTGGTCGAGACGGTCAGCGTCATCATCCAGGTCTTCTGGTTCAAGCGGACCGGCCGGCGGGTTTTTCTCATGGCGCCGCTGCACCACCACTTCGAGAAGAAGGGCTGGGCCGAGGCGACCATCGTCATCCGCTTCTGGATCATCGCCATGGTGCTGGCGCTGGTCGGCCTGAGCACGCTGAAGATACGATGAGCCATTTCGCCCCCTTCGCCGGTGAGCGCATCGCCCTGGTCGGCCTCGGCAAGGCCGGGCTGCCGGCGGCGCTGCGCCTGGCCGGCTGGGGCGCCGAGGTCACCGGCTGGGACGACAACCCGGCCAGCCGCGCCGCGGCCGAGGCCGCCGGGCTGACGGTCGCTGATCCTGCGGCGGGCTTGTTCCGCTGGGATGCGCTGCTGCTCTCGCCCGGCATCCCGCACCGCCTGCCGCGGCCGCATCGGGCGGCCCTCGCCGCGGCCGCCGCGGGCAAGCCCATCCTCTGCGACGTCGAGTACCTCTACCGGGCGGTGCGGGCCGCAGGCTCGGCCGCGCGCTTCGTCGGCATCACCGGCACCAACGGCAAGTCCACCACCACGGCGCTGCTGCACCACATGCTGCACTGCGGCGGATTGGCCACGGTGGCCGGCGGAAATCTGGGGCCCGCCGCACTGTCGCTCAACATCTTGGGGGATGCCGGCGTATACGCACTCGAGATGTCGTCTTACATGTTGGAGCGAATCGAAACGATGCGCTTCAACATCGGTGTGATGCTCAACCTCTCGCCGGATCATCTGGACCGGCACGGTGACATGCGGGGCTACCAGGCGGCGAAGGCACGGATCTTCGCCAACCAGGGCCCCGCCGATCTCGCCGTGCTCGGCATGGATGACGCCTGGAGCCGCGCCCTGCAGGGCGCCGGTGCCGGCCGCTGGCTGCCGATCTCCGGCGCCACGCCGCAGCCGGGCGGCGTCTGGGCCGAGGCCGGCGTGCTGCGCGATGCCGCCGGGCCGATCCTCGACCTCGCCGAGGCGCCCGCGCTGCCCGGCAGCCACAATGCCCAGAATGCCGCGGCGGCGGCGGCCTGCGCGCTGGAGCTGGGGCTGGACCGCGCGGCGATCGCCGCCGGCCTGCGCAGCTATCCCGGCCTGCCGCACCGGCAGGAGACGGTCGGCGCGATCCGCGGCGTCACCTTCGTCAACGACAGCAAGGGCACCAACGCGGACAGCACCGCCCGCGCCCTGGCGACCTATCCGCGGCTCGTCTGGATCGCCGGCGGCACCGCGAAGGACGGCGGCATCGAAAGCCTCGCGCCCCACTTCCCGCACGTGGCCGAGGCGCTGCTGATCGGCCGCGACGCGCCCATGCTGGCCGCGACGCTGGCCGCGCATGGCGTGCCGCACCGCATCGCCGGCACGCTCGAGGCGGCGCTGCCGGCCGCTGCCGAGGCCGCCTTCGCCGGCGCCGCGCCGGTGGTGCTGCTGTCGCCTGCCTGCGCCAGCTGGGACCAGTTCACCGGCTACGACGCCCGGGGCGACCGGTTCCGCGATCTCGTCGCCGCCCTCGCCCTGAGCCTGGGGACCCGGACCGAAGGGGATGCCGCCTGATGGCCATTTCACGCTCCGACAATTCGACGCTGGGCCGCTGGTGGTGGACCGTCGACCGCTGGACGCTCGGCGCGCTGCTGATCCTCATCGGCTTCGGCTACGTGATGATGCTGGCGGCAAGCCCGGCGGTTGCCGAGCGGGTCATGGGGAATGCCTCGCGCGGGCTGCTCTTCGCCAAGCAGGTCGTCTTCCTCGGCATGGCGGCGGCGCTGATGGTGATGGTGTCGCTGCTGACGCCACGCAACATCAAGCATCTAGCAATCCTAGGGTGCGTTGGTGCGCTGGTGCTGACGGCGGCAACCCTGGTGATCGGATTCGAGACCAAGGGTGCCCGCCGCTGGCTGTCCTTTCCGCTATTGGGCACCATGCAGCCATCCGAATTCCTGAAGCCCTGCTTCGCCGTCGTCATCGCCTGGCTGCTGGCCGAGGGCAAAGCCGCCGCCGCGACCCGCGCCGCCTCCGGCGACCGGGGCTGGGGCCTGCTGCATCCGCAGCGGCTCTGGCCGATGGCCGCCTTCGGCCTGCTCGGCGTGGTGGCCGTGGTGCTGAAGTCCCAGCCGGACTTCGGCATGCTCATGGTCGTCGTGGCGATGTTCCTCGCCCAGTTCTTCGTCGCCGGCCTGAACCTCGCCTTCGTCGGCGCGCTCGGCATCGGCGGCATCGGCCTGGCGGTCGGCGCCTATTTCACCCTCGACCACGTCCGCAGCCGGGTGGACCGCTTCCTCGACCCGGCCTCCGGCGACACCTTCCAGATCACCAAGGCGATGGAGGCCTTCGGCAACGGCGGGCTGTTCGGCCGTGGTCCCGGCGAGGGCCGGGTCAAGAACGCCCTGCCGGACGCGCACGCGGATTTCGTCTTCGCCGTCGCCGGGGAGGAATTCGGCTTCATCGTCTGCCTCGTCATCCTCGCGCTCTTCGCCTTCGTGGTGCTGCGCGGCCTGATCCGGCTGCTGGGCGAGGCCGACCTTTTCGTCGTGCTGGCGGCGACCGGGCTGCTGGCGCAGTTCGGCCTGCAGGCCTTCGTCAACATGGCCTCCTCGCTGCACCTGATCCCGACCAAGGGCATGACCCTCCCCTTCGTCTCCTATGGCGGGTCCTCGGTGCTGGCGATCGCCCTCGGGATGGGCATGCTGCTGGCCCTCACCCGCAAGCGCGCGACGCGGGGCGGGGACGAATGAGGGGCCCGGCCGTGCAGCCCATCGTCATCGCCGCCGGCGGCACCGGCGGGCACCTGTTCCCGGCCGAGGCGCTGGCCGCCGAGCTGCTGGCGCGCGGCGAACGGGTGGCGCTGATGACCGATGCCCGCTCGGCCGCCTTCGAAAGCAACGCCTTCGCCAATGCCGAGCGCTTCATCCTCCGCGGCTCCGGCCTGTCGGGCCGCGGCGCGCTCAGCGCCGCCCGCGGCGCGATGGCGCTGGCCGCCGGCACGGTGCAGGCACGCGGCCTGCTGCAGCGGCTCGGCGCCGCGGCGGTGGTCGGCTTCGGCGGCTACCCGAGCGTGCCGCCGCTGCTGGCGGCGCTGACCATGTTCGGCCGCCGCCCGGTGACCGTGCTGCACGAGCAGAATGCCATCCTCGGTCGCGCCAACCGCATGCTGGCGCTGCGCGCCGACGTGCTGGCCCTGTCCTACGCGGTCACCGGCCGGCTGCCGGCCGGCGCCAGGGTCGAGGTCGTCGGCAACCCGGTGCGGCCGGCGCTGGCCGCCCTGGTCGGCCGCGAGTATCCCGGCACCGAGGGCGCCCTGCGGCTGCTGGTGCTGGGCGGCTCGCTCGGCGCCCGCGTCTTCGCCGATGTCGTTCCCGCCGCCGTCGCCGCCCTGCCGGAGGCGCTGCGCCAGCGCCTCGTCGTCGCTCAGCAGTGCCGCGCCGAGGATCTGAACCGGGTGCGCGAGGCCTATGCCGCGGCCAATGTCCCGGCCGAGCTCTCGCCCTTCTTCCCCGATGTCGCGGGCCGGCTGGCCAATGCGCATCTGGTGATCGCCCGGGCCGGCGCCGGCACCGTGGCGGAGCTCGCCTGCGCCGGTCGGCCCTCCTTCCTGGTGCCGCTGCCGCAGGCGATCGACGACCACCAGAAGGCCAATGCCCGCGCCATCGCCGAGGCTGGTGCCGCCATCGTCATGCCACAGGCCGGCTTCACCCCGGCCGCATTGGCCGGGCAATTGGCGGCCCAGCTGAACGACCCCGGGGCCCTCGCCCGGGCCGCCGCCGCGGCCGCGCGGCTGGCCCAGCCCGATGCCGCGAAGCGGCTGGCCGACCTTGTCCTTTCGCTTGTTCGGGCGGTCCCCGCCCTGGAAACCCACTGATGCGCGCCCTGCCCCTGACCATCGGCCCCATCCACTTCGTCGGCATCGGCGGCATCGGCATGTCCGGCATCGCCGAGGTGCTGCACAACCTCGGCTACCAGGTGCAGGGCAGCGACATCGCCGAGGGCTACAATGTCGCCCGCCTGCGCAAGGCCGGCATCCCGGTTTCGGTCGGTCATGCGGCGGAGAACCTGGGCGGCGCCCAGGTGGTCGTGGTCTCGACCGCGGTGGGCCGTGACAATCCGGAAGTCCAGGCCGCCCGCGCCGGCCTCATCCCCGTCGTGCGCCGGGCCGAGATGCTGGCCGAGCTGATGCGGCTGAAGTGGTCGGTCGCGGTCGGCGGCACCCACGGCAAGACCACCACCACCAGCCTGGTCGCCTGCGTGCTGGAAGCGGCCAAGATCGACCCGACCGTCATCAACGGCGGCATCGTCAATGCCTACGGCACCAATACCCGCCTCGGCGAGGGCGACTGGATGGTGGTCGAGGCCGACGAGAGCGACGGCAGCTTCCTCCGGCTGCCCTCGGTCGTCGCCATCGTCACCAACATGGACCCCGAGCACCTGGACCACTGGGGCACCGCGGAGGCGATGAAGGACGGCTTCGCGCAATTCGTCTCGAACATCCCCTTCTACGGCTTCGCCGTGCTCTGCCTCGACCACCCCGAGGTCCAGGCGATGATCCCGAAGCTCGACCGCCGCATCGTCACCTACGGCTTCTCGCCCCAGGCCGACGTGCGGGCCGAGAAGGTCATCACCGACCGCATGGGCGCGACCTTCGAAGTGGTGGTCCAGGACCGGGTGACCAAGCGCAGCCGCAACCTGAAGCCCTTCCGCCTGCCCATGCTCGGCCAGCACAACGTGCAGAACGCGCTGGCCGCCATCGCGGTCGGCGTCGAGATGGACATCGACCCCGAGACCATCCGCACCGCACTGGCCGGCTTCAAGGGTGTCAAGCGCCGCTTCACCCGGGTGGGCGAGGCCGGCGGCATCACCGTCATCGACGACTACGGCCACCACCCGGTCGAGATCGCCGCGGTGCTGAAGGCCGCCCGCCAGGCCGGCGCCCGGGACGTCATCGCGGTGGTGCAGCCGCACCGCTATTCCCGCCTCGCCTCGCTCTTCGAGGATTTCTCGAAGTGCATGAACGACGCCGGCACGGTCATCGTCGCCGATGTCTATGCCGCCGGCGAGGAGCCGATCCCCGGCATGGACAAGGACGGGCTGGTCGAGGGGCTGCGGGCCCGCGGCCACCGCAGCGTCGTCGCCCTGCCCGGGCCGGAGAGCCTGGCCGAGATGGTCCATGCCATCGCCAAGCCCGGCGACTACGTCATCTGCCTCGGGGCCGGCAGCATCACCAACTGGGCCGCGGCCCTGCCGGAGCAGCTCGCCGCGCTGCAGCCCGGACTGCGGCCGACGCCGCTGAGGCGCGCATGAGCACCCGCCCCATGGACCATGCGATCCCGCACATCCGCGGCCGCATCCGCGCCGGGGTGCCGCTCGCGCCCTATACCTGGTTCCGCGTCGGCGGCCCGGCGGAATGGCTGGTGCGCCCGGCCGATGCCGGGGACCTCGTTGCCCTGCTCGCCGGGCTGCCGGTGGCGATGCCGCTTACCGTGCTCGGCGCGGCCTCCAACCTCATCATCCGCGACGGCGGCCTGCCCGGCGTGGCGCTCCGCCTCGGCGGCGGTTTCGCCGATGTGGTGGCCGAGGCCGATGGCGTCGTCGCCGGCGCCGCGGCGCTCGACGTGACGGTGGCCGAGCATGCCGCGGCGGCCGGCCTTGCCGGCATCGAGTTTCTCAGCGGCATCCCCGGCAGCATCGGTGGCGCGGTGGCGATGAATGCCGGCGCCTATGGCACCGAGGTCGCCGACCGGCTCGACTGGGCCGAGGTGGCGACCGCCGGGGGCCTGCTGCGGTTGCCGGCCGCCGCCCTGCAGCTCAGCTATCGCCGCGCCCTGCTGCCGCCGGGCGGCGTGGTGATCCGCGCCCGCTTCCATGCCCGGCCCGGCGACCCCATGCCGCGCATGGCCGAGATCCGCGCCGCCCGCGAGGCGACGCAGCCGATCCGCGCCCGCACCGGCGGCTCCACCTTCAAGAACCCGGACGGGCACAAGGCCTGGGCGCTGATCGACGCCGCCGGCTGCCGCGGCCTGCGGCTCGGCGGCGCGCAGGTCTCGGAGAAGCACTGCAACTTCCTGCTGAACACCGGGGGCGCCACCGCGGCCGAGCTGGAAGCGCTCGGCGAGCAGGTGCGCGCCCGGGTGCTGGCCCAGTCCGGGGTCTCGCTCGAATGGGAAATCAAGCGCATCGGGGTGCCGGCATGACCCATGTCGCCGTCCTCCTCGGGGGCATCTCGGCGGAACGCGAGGTCAGCCTCGTCTCCGGCGCCCAATGCACCGCGGCGCTGCGCGAGGCGGGCTTCGAGGTGACGCCGATCGACGTCGGCCCCGACCTCGCCGCCACCATCGCCGCGCTGCGCGCGGCGCGGCCGGATGCCGTCTTCAACGCGCTGCACGGCCGCTTCGGCGAGGATGGCTGCATCCAGGGCGTGCTCGACTGGCTGGGGCTGCCCTATACCCATTCCGGCCTACGCGCCTCCGCCCTGGCAATGGACAAGGTCGCCGCCAAGGCGGTGTTCCGCGCCGCCGGCCTGCCCGTCGCGCCGCACAGGCTGGTTCCGCTGGAGGAGCTGGCGGCGGCGGATCCGCTGCCGCGGCCCTACGTGATCAAGCCGGTGAACGAAGGCTCCTCGGTCGGGGTGCATATTCTGCGCTGCGGCGACAACCGCCGCGGCGAGATCGCCACCGGCTGGCGCTTCGGCGCCACTGCCCTGGTCGAGGAATTCATCCCCGGCCGCGAGCTGACGGTCGGCGTGCTCGGCGACCGGGCGCTGGCGGTGACCGACATCCTGGCCGATGCCGGCGAGTTCTACGATTATGATTCGAAGTACGCCGCTGGCGGCTCCCGCCACAGGCTGCCGGCCGCGGTCGACCCCGCCATCTATGCCCAGGCGCTCGAGGTCGCGGTCGCCGCGCATCAGGCGCTCGGCTGCCGCGGCGCGACGCGCGCCGACTTCCGCTACGACGACACCGGCGGCGAGCCCGGCCGCCTGGTGCTGCTCGAGGTGAATACCCAACCCGGCCTGACGCCGACCTCGCTGCTGCCCGAACAGGCGGCGCTGGCCGGCATCGGCTTCCCCGCGCTTTGCGCCTGGATGGTGGAGCATGCCCGCCATGGCCCTTGAAGTCCCCCGCGCGCCGGCCCGGCCGCGCGCCACCCAACCCGCCCGGCGCAACCGCTCCGAGGCGACCCAGGCGCGACCCTCGCGCCTCCGGCTCTGGCTGCGCCGCCGCCGGGGCATGCTGCGCCCGGCCGGGCTTGGCCTCGGCGCCGCGGGGCTGCTGGTCGTCGCCGCGCTGGCGACCATGGCGGCCGACCCCTATGGCCGCCTCACCGCGCTCTGGGACGGTGCCACGGAGATCGCCGGCGGCGCTGGGCTGACGGTGCAGGAGGTGGTCCTCGAGGGCAGCCGCAACACCCCGCCGGAGCTGGTGCGCGAAGCGCTCGCGGTCCATCGCGGCGACCCGATCCTGGGCTTCGACCCGCATGCGGCGCGCGAGCGCCTGGAGATGATCGCCTGGGTCAGCGCGGCCCATGTCGAGCGCCACCTCAGCGGCCTCATCAAGGTCCGCATCACCGAACGCCAGCCCTTCGCCATCTGGCAGCGGGACGGCCGCTTCTCGGTCATCGACGACAAGGGCGAGGTCGTCTCCAGCGAGAACGTCGGCGCCTTCGGCCGGCTGCCGCTGGTCGTCGGCACCGGGGCCAACCGCCTCGCCGCGCCGATGGTGGCGCTGCTGCGCGGCCAGCCGCTGGTGCAGGAACGCACCCATGCGCTGGTCCGGGTCGCCGAGCGCCGCTGGAACCTGCGCCTGCGCAACGGCACCGACGTGCTGCTGCCGGACGGCCAGGAAGCCGCGGCGCTGGCCCGGCTTGCCGAGCTGCATGCGGCGCAGGGCCTGCTGGACCGGCCGCTGGCGGCGATCGACCTGCGGCTGCCGGACAAGCTGGTGCTGCGCCTACCGGCGCAGCAGCAGGGCGCGGCGCCGGCGGCAGCCCCGATGGAGCCCAGCATGCAGCGGGTGAGGAACGGTCGCGGATGAACCAGATCAGCCGGCTCGGCAATCTCGAGGGCCCGCCCGTGCAGGGCCGCCGCAAGCGGGGCGCGCGCAGCGGCGTCTTCGGCGTGCTCGACATCGGCTCGACCAAGGTGGTCTGCGTGATCGCCCGCATCGAGAACGACGGCGAGCCCCGGGCGCTCGGCTTCGGCTGGCAGCGCTCGCGCGGGATCAAGGGCGGCAACATCGTCGATATCGAGGAAGCCGAGAAATCCATCCGCGCCGCAGTGGGCCAGGCCGAGGAGATGGCGGATACCCAGCTGCGGGGCGCCATCGTCAACCTCTCCTGCGGCCAGCCGGAATCGCGCCAGCAGAACATCCAGTGGCCGATCGGCGGCCGAGCGGTGACCGAGGCGGACCTGCGGGCCATCCTCGGCGAGGGCCGCCGCCGCAGCGCCGAGGACGGGCGGGAGACGGTGCATGCCTTCCCGCTCGGCTTCACCGTCGATGCGACGCCCGGCGTCGAAGACCCCCGCGGCATGATCTGCGAGACCATCTCGGCCAAGCTGCACATGCTCGATGCGGCGCAGGCCTCGCTGCTCAATCTCGGCGCCACCTTGCTGCGCTGCGACCTGGTGGTGGAGGAGCTGGTCTCCGCCCCCTTCGCCGGCGGCCTCGCCACGCTGGTCGAGGACGAGAAGCAGCTCGGCGCCACCGTGATCGACATGGGCGGCGGCACGACCAGCATCGCGGTCTTCGCCGAGGGCCACCTGATCCATACCGCGCAGATCCCGGTCGGCGGCTGGAACGTCACCAACGACCTCGCCCGCGGCCTCTCGACCCCGATCGCCCATGCCGAGCGGCTGAAGACGCTGCATGGCGGCGTGCTCGGCGCCCCGGACGACGAGAAGGAATGGCTGCCGATCCCGCAGGTCGGGGAGGAGGAGGACCAGATCGCGCGGGTGCCGCGCGCCATGGTCATCGGCATCATCCGGCCGCGCCTCGAGGAGACCTTCGAGCTGGTGAAGGACCGGCTCGAGGCCGCCGGCCTCAGCTCCGAGATGGGCCGCCGCGTCGTGCTCACCGGTGGCGCCAGCCAGCTGGTCGGCGTGCGCGAACTGGCCGGCCGGGTGCTCGAGCGGCAGGTGCGGCTCGGCCGGCCGCATCCGGTGCGCGGCATGCCCGAGACCGCCTCCGGTCCCGCCTTCGCCGCGCCGCTCGGCCTGCTGGCCTGGGGCGCCGGGGAAGGCCGTCCCTTGCTGGATCTGCTGCCCGGCCTCGATCGGCCCGGCAGCCGCTTCCGCCGCTTCGTCAACTGGCTGCGGGACATGGCATGACCGCGGCATCGAATCCGGCCGGAAATCCGGCCATCGGCCTGTGGATTACGGGGATGAATCGCTGCGGCGACATTCAACCCCGGGACATGACTCGCTTCAATCGTTTACGTTCCCGCGAGGAGACCCCCGCATGACACTGAATTTGACCCTGCCCGTCGCGCAGCACACCGATTTCAGCCCCCGCATCACCGTCATCGGTGTCGGTGGCGGCGGCACCAATGCGGTCAACAACATGATCGCCATGGGCCTCCAGGGCGTCGAATTCGTCGTCGCCAACACCGACGCCCAGTCGCTGGTGCATTCGAAGGCGGAGAAGCGCGTCCAGCTCGGCCCGCACCTGACGCAGGGCCTCGGCGCCGGCGCCAAGCCCGAGATCGGCCGCGCCGCCGCCGAGGAAGCGACCGAGGAGCTGTCCCGCCACCTCGACGGCTGCCACATGGTCTTCATCACCGCCGGCATGGGCGGCGGCACCGGCACCGGTGCGGCGCCAGTCATCGCCCGGATGGCGCGCGAGCGGGGCGTGCTGACGGTCGGCGTGGTGACGAAGCCTTTCGATTTCGAAGGCCCGAAGCGCCGCCGCGCCTCCGATGCCGGCATCGAGGAGCTGCAGAGCTTCGTCGACACGCTGATCATCATCCCCAACCAGAACCTGTTCCGCATGGCGACGGAGCGCACCACCTTCGCCGAGGCCTTCAAGCTGGCTGACGAGGTGCTGTACGACGGCGTCCGCGGCGTCACCGACCTGATGATCAAGCCGGGCTTGGTCAACCTCGACTTCGCCGATATCCGCACCGTCATGGCGGAGATGGGCAAGGCGGTGATGGGCACCGGCGAGGCCGATGGCGACGACCGCGCGGTGAAGGCGGCCGAGCGCGCCATCAGCAATCCGCTGCTCGATGATGCGTCGCTGCGCGGCGCGCGCGGCGTGCTGATCAACATCACCGGCGGCTACGACATGACCCTGTTCGAGGTCGACGAGGCGGCCAACCGCATCCGCAAGGAAGTGGACGAGGATGCGCAGATCATCTTCGGCACCTCGGTCGAGGAAGACCTGAACGGGCGGCTGCGGGTCTCGGTGGTCGCCACCGGCATCGACGCGGTGCAGCCCCAGGCCGTGGCGCCCGCGACCGGCCAGTCCGGCGTGGCCGCGGTCGCCACCCAGTCCGGCCTCACCATGCTGCCGGGCGGCCGCCAGGGCCGGCCGGCCATGACCGGCCAGGGCATGGGCGGTCCGGCGATGGGCGCGGCGGCGGTCAATGCCGGCCCCATCGGTGCCCCCCGCGTCGCCGCTCCGGTGCGGGGCGGGGCACTGCGCCACGCCGCCGCCCCGGCGACCGGCATGGCCGCGACGGGCATGCCGCAGGCCAGCGCGCCGGCGGTCGCCCAGGCCGAGGAGATGCCGGCGATGCAGCCCGTGGCGATGCCCGCCGCGACGGTGCATCCAGCCCCGCTGGTCGATGCGCAGCGGCGCCCCGCCGTGGTCGCGGGCCAGCCGATGCCGCAGGTCGCCGTCCCGGCCGCGCCGGTCGGCGCCTTCGGGGGCCTGTTCCGCCGGGTCACCGGCGCCGCCACCTCCGGCACCATGCTCCGGCGCACCCTGGTCGAGCCGCAGCCGGTCGCACCACAGATCGAGCAGGCCGGCCCGGCACGCCAGGCGGACCCCCAGGTCCCCGGCCGGGTGGACTTCGAGATCCCGACCTTCCTGCGCCGCCAGACCAACTGATCCGGGCCATCCGGAATACCGCGGCCCCGGCCGTCATGATATCGGGCCGCCCCTGCCGGGGCGGCCCGATTTGCGTCGGGGGCATGTCGCGCCATTGCGACAAAGCACCTATAGTGCGATGCAAAAATTTCGTGATCTCAATGGGTTATAGCGTAATATGAAGTAATAAGGCTTGACTCGCCTAGCCGCCGGCAGGGTGCCACGAATGTCCTGGGCGTTCGTCGCAGCGAGCCGCCCGGTATCCTGGAACAGTTCCGGGACGGCTGCGCCAGGGTTCGGCGCCGGGTCAGACAGGGGTCAGCATGGACGGTTACTTTCCGCTTGAGACGGGTCGACGCCGGACGCTGAAGGCCGCCATCGGCTGCGTCGGGATCGGCCTGCACAGCGGGAAGCGCACTAGCCTGACCCTGCATCCCGCCCCCGCCGGCACCGGCATCCGCTTCCACCGCACCGACATCGGGCTCGATATCCCGGCCCGCTACGACCATGTGGTCGACACCCGGCTCTGCACCGCCCTCGGCCTGCCCGAGGCGCCGGAGCAGCGGATCGGCACGGTCGAGCATGTCATGGCGGCGCTGGCCGGCTGCGGCGTGGACGACGCCATCGTCGAGATCGACGGCCCGGAAGTCCCGATTCTCGACGGCTCGGCGGCACCCTTCGTCTTCCTCATCGACTGCACGGGCCTGGTGGCCCATGCCAGCCTCGGCCAGGTGGAATCGATCGAGGTCCTGCGGCCGGTCCGGGTGCAGGATGGCGAGGGGCCCGACGCGGCCTGGGCGATGCTGACGCCGACGACCGGCGACCGCTTCGAGGCCTCGCTGACCATCGATTTCCCCGGCACCGCCATCGGCCGCCAGTCGCTGACGACGCGGCTCTCGCCCCAGGCCTTCCGCGCCGGCCTGGCCGAGGCCCGCACCTTCACCCTGGCCGAGGAAGTCGCCCGGCTGCGGGCGGCCGGCCTGGCCCAGGGCGGCAGCCTAGCCAATGCGGTGGTGGTGGACGGCCCGCTGGTGCTGAACCCCGGCGGGCTGCGGCAGACCGATGAATTCGTGCGGCACAAGCTGCTGGACGTGGTCGGCGACCTCGCCCTGGCCGGGGCGCCGCTGCGGGCCCGCTTCACCGGGCACCGGTCGGGTCATGCGCTGAACAACCGGCTGCTGCGGGCGCTCTTCGCCGATCAGGCGAATTGGCGCGAGCTCCCCAGCTTCGGGATCGGGCAGTCGCAGGGCCTGTCCTCCGACGTCGCCGCCGCCCGCCTCCCGGCGGCTGCCGTCGCCTGAGCCGTCCAGGCCCCCCCGCGTTCGGGGGGGGTCCTGTCGACCCGGCGGGCGCCGTGGTATAACGCCCGAACCTCCTAAGACCGGGCCATTATGATCCGACGCAACTCGCCGCTGCTCTCCGCCCGCCTCGCCGGCCTCTGGCTCACCCTTGCGGTGCTGCCGGGCTGCTCGCTGTTCGGCAATTGGGACGGCAAGCAGTCCTCGCTCGAGACCGACCGCGTGGCGCGGGTGAACAACACCGTGGACCGTTCGCCGGAGGGGCTCTACGCCGCCGGGATCGAGGCGCTCCAGGCCAAGCGCTTCCAGGTCGCGGTCGATCTCTTCGACCAGGTGGAACGCGACCATCCCTTCTCGACCTGGGCGACCAATGCCAAGCTCATGTCGGCCTATGGCGAGTACCAGCGCAACCGGTACACCGAGGCCATCGGCGCGCTCGACCGCTTCATCCAGCTGCATCCGGCGCACCGCGACATCGCCTATGCCTATTACCTGCGCGCGCTCTGCTACTACGAGCAGATCGCCGATTCCCAGCGCGACCAGCGCGGGACCGAGCAGGCCATGGCGGCGCTGCAGGATGTGGTGAACCGTTTCCCGGACACCGCCTATGCCCGCGATGCCCGGCTGAAGCTGGACCTCGGCCGCGACCACCTCGCCGGCAAGGAGATGAACATCGGCCGCTTCTACCAGCGGCAGAAGCTTTACGGCGCCGCCATCGGCCGCTTCCGCCGGGTGGTGGAGGACTACCAGACCACCAACCACGTGCCCGAGGCGCTGCACCGGCTGACCGAGATCTACCTGACCCTCGGCCTGACCGAGGAGGCGCAGAAGACCGCCGCCGTGCTGGGCCACAACTTCCCCGGCAGCCCCTGGTACCAGGACAGCTACGCGCTGCTGGTCGAAGGCGCGCCGGCCGCCCCGGGCGACCGGCCGGGCTTCGTCCGGCGGGCCTGGAACGCGGTCTTCTAGGCAGGCCGGGCGCCGGCATGCTGGCCTCGCTCGCAATCCGCGACGTCGTGCTGATCGAACGGCTGGACCTTTCGTTCGGCTCCGGCCTGACCGTGCTCACCGGCGAGACCGGGGCCGGCAAGTCCATCCTGCTCGACAGCCTGGGCCTGGCCTGCGGCCTGAGGGCCGAGGCCGGCATGGTGCGGGTCGGTCAGGCGCAGTGCTCGGTCGCCGCCGGCTTCATCCCGCCGGAGGGCCATCCGGCGCTGGCCATCCTCGCCGAGCAGGGTATGGAGCCCGAGGATTCGCTGGTGCTCCGCCGGGTGGTCCAGGCCGATGGCCGCAGCCGCGCCTTCGTCAACGGCCAGCCGGTCTCGGTCGGGCTGCTGCGGCGCCTGGCGGCGACGCTGGTCGAGGTCCAGGGCCAGCACGACCAGGTCGGCCTGGCCGATCCCGCCACCCATGCCGGGCTGCTCGATGCCTTCGGCGGGCTGGAGCCCCGCCGCACCGCCACCGCCACGACCTTCCGTGCCTGGCGCGAGGCCGAACGCGCCCTGGCTGCCGCCCGGGAGGCCATCGCCGCCGCCCGCCGGGACGAGGAGTTCCTCCGCCACGCGGTGGAGGAACTCTCCGCCCTGTCGCCCGAGGAGGGCGAGGAGGAGGAATTGTCCAAGGAGCGCCAGCGGCTGCAGCAGGGCGAGCGGCGTGGCGAGAGCATCGCCAATGCGCTGGGCGAATTGCAGCCGCGCGACCGCCGCCGCGGCGGCCCCGGCGACGCCATGCGCAGCGCCGCCCGCGCCCTGGAACGGCTGCCGCCGCCGAACGAGGAAGCCCAGGCGATCGTGGCCCTGCTCGGCACCGCCCAGGATGCGGTGGCCGAGGCCGAGACCCTGCTGCAGCGGCTGCTGCAGGAGGACGGCCCCGACCCCCGCCGGCTGGAACAGCTGGAGGACCGGCTGTTCGGCCTGCGCGCCGCCGCACGCAAGCATGGCGTCGCGGTGGTCGAGCTGCCGGCCCTGCTGACCTCCCTGAAGGACAGGCTCGGGGCGCTCGACGCGGGCACCGGCAAGGTCGCCCTGCTCGAGCAGGCCGCCGGCACCGCCCGCCGCGGCTATCTCGCGGCCGGCGAGGCGCTGACCACGGCCCGGCGCGAGGCGGCCGGCCGGCTGGAGAAGGCGCTGGCCAAGGAGCTGGCGCCCCTGAAGCTCGACCGCGCCCGGCTGGTGGTGGAAGTGGCGGCGCGCGAGGAAACCGGCTGGGCCGCCGATGGCATGGACCGCGTCGCCTTCCTGGTCTCGACCAACCCGGGCCAGACGCCGGGACAGCTGCAGAAGATCGCCTCCGGCGGCGAGCTGTCGCGGCTGATGCTGGCCCTGAAGGTGGTGCTCTCGCGCGGCTCGCCGGTGCCGACGCTGGTCTTCGACGAGGTCGATGCCGGCATCGGCGGCGCGACGGCGGCGGCGGTCGGCGAAAGGCTGGAACGCGTCGCCGAACGACTGCAGGTGCTGGTGGTGACGCATAGCCCGCAGGTCGCGGCCCGCGGCGCCCAGCAGCTGCGCGTCGCCAAGCAGGTGAAGGGCGACCGCGCGACCACGGTGGTCGAGCCGCTGGGCAAGCGCGAACGGCGCGAGGAGATCGCCCGGATGCTGGCCGGCGAGACGGTGACGGATGCGGCGCGCGCGGCGGCCGATAGCCTGCTGACGGGCAGCCTGCTGTGACCGACCCAGACCGCCGCGCCACCCCGCCGGAGGCGCTGGACGAGGCCGCGGCCGCCGCCGAGCTGGCCGCGCTGGCGGCCGAGATCGCGCATCACGACAGCGCCTACCACCAGCACGATGCGCCCGAGATATCGGACGCCGACTACGATGCGCTGCGCCGCCGCAACGCCGCCATCGAGGCGCGCTTCCCCGCGCTGAAGCGGGCCGACAGCCCCTCCGAGGCGCCGCCCGGCGCGGCGCCGGCCGCGGGCTTCGCCAAGGCGCGCCACGGCACCCCGATGCTCAGCCTCGGCAATGCCTTCGCACCCGAGGATTTCGCCGAGTTTGCCCGCAGCATCCGCCGCTTCCTCGGCCTGGCCGAGGACGAGATCCTGCAGTTCATGGCCGAGCCGAAGATCGACGGGCTCTCGGTCAACCTGCTCTATGAGGGCGGGCGCTTCGTCCGTGGCGCGACGCGCGGCGACGGCACCGAGGGCGAGGACATCACCCGCAACCTCGAGACGCTGGACGAGCTGCCCCGCCGGCTCGCCGCCCCCTGCCCCGAGCGCATCGAGATCCGCGGCGAGGTCTTCATGACCAAGGCGGATTTCCTCGCCTTCCAGGCCGAGCAGACCCGGCTGCACGCCGAGCGCGAGGCCCGCCGCGAGGCCGGCGAGCGGGTCGGCGAGGCGATCCGCATCCCGGTCAACCCGCGCAACGCCGCCGCCGGATCGCTCCGCCAGCTCAACCCCGCGATCACCGCCAGGCGGCCGCTGAAGCTGTTCGCCTATGCCCAGGGCCAGTCCAGCGAGCCCGTCGCCGAGACCCATTCCGGCTATCTCGACCGACTGAAATCCTGGGGCTTCCAGGTCAATCCGCTCTCGGCCCTGCTGCCCGACGAGCACGCCGCCGAGGCCTTCCAGGCCCGCATCGGCGAGCAGCGCGCCGGCCTCGCCTACGACATCGACGGCGTCGTCTACAAGCTCGACCGGCTCGACTGGCAGTCCCGCCTCGGCTTCGTCGGCCGCGCGCCGCGCTGGGCCATCGCCTGGAAATTCCCGGCGGAGCAGGCCACCACCACGCTGCTCCGGATCGAGATCCAGGTCGGCCGCACCGGGGCGCTGACGCCGCGGGCGGTGATGCAGCCGGTCAACGTCGGCGGCGTCATGGTGCAGCACGCGACCCTGCACAACGAGGACGAGATCGCCCGCAAGGACGTCCGCATCGGCGACACCGTGGTGTTGCAGCGGGCCGGCGACGTCATCCCGCAGATCGTCTCCGTCGTGCTGGACAGGCGCCCGGCCGACAGCACGCCCTTCGCCTTCCCCGAGGTCTGCCCGGCCTGCGGCAGCCATGCCGTGCGCCCGCCGGGCGAGGTGGTGAAGCGCTGCACCGGCGGGCTGATCTGCCCGGCCCAGGCGGTGGAGCGCCTCAAGCATTTCGTCGCCCGCAACACCCTCGATATCGACGGGCTCGGCGAGGAGAACATCCAGACGCTGTACGACGAGGGCCTGGTGCGGGGCCCCGCCGACATCTTCCGCCTCGCCCCGCATGCCGAGCGGATGCGCGGCTGGGAGGGCTGGGGCGCACGGTCCAAGAAGGCGGAGGAGTCGAAGAAGGTCGCCAACCTGCTGGCCGCCATCGAGGCGCGCCGGACGCCGCCCTTCGACCGCTTCATCTTTGCGCTGGGCATCCGCCGCATCGGCGAGGCCAATGCCAAGCTGCTCGCCCGCCACTACCACTCCCTGCCGGAATGGCGGGAGCGGATGCTCGCGGCCCGCATCGTCGGCTCCGAGGCGCGGGAGGAACTGGGCTCCATCCAGGGCATCGGCCCGGCCATCGCCACCGAGTTGGTCGATTTCTTTGACGAGCCGCGCAACCTCGCCGCCCTCGACGACCTCGCCACCGAGGTGACGCCCGCCCCGGTCGCCAGCACTGCCGCGGCGGACAGCCCCTTCGCTGGCCGGACCCTGGTCTTCACCGGCACGCTCGAGACCATGACCCGCCCCGAGGCCGAGGCGCGGGCCGAGATCCTCGGCGCCAAGGTGACCAAGAGCGTCTCGAAGAAGACCGATTTCGTGGTGGTCGGCGCCGATGCCGGCAGCAAGGCGGCCAAGGCGACCGAGCTCGGCGTGCGGGTGCTGAGCGAGGCGGAGTGGCGCGAACTGGCGGGCTTAGGCGTGGCTTAACCTCTTGCTGCCAGTCTCTGGCGATGACGATCTCGGCGGATGTTTCCTGGCGGGCCACCAATGCCGGCACCCAGGCACTGCGGCTGCTGCAGGGCGCCGGCGCGGGCTCCGGCACCATCGGCGGCGCCCCGGCCGCCGTCGCCGACAGCATCAGCCTCTCCGCCCGGGCGCAGTCGTTGCTGGCCGCGCTCCTCGAAGCCGACCCGGCGGATGGGGCGGCGGCCCAGGCCCTCGGCGTCTTCGCCGCGACGGATGACGCGGGCACCGGCTGGATGGTCGCCAGCGCCGGCGACGCCAGCGCCGGGATATCCATCCTCTCCGCCACCCCGGAGGAGGTCGCCGCCACCGCCGGCGCCGCCGCCGATCCCGCCGCCCATGCCAGCATCGTCACCGGTGCCGGCGACGCCCGCATCCGCGCCTATGCCGTTGTCGCCGGCCGCCAGGATGCGCGGCTCGGCATTTCCAGCGGCGACGGCGCCGACAGCATCGCCGGCGTCACCACCGGCGCCCTGGCGATCGAGGCCGGCGGCGGCGACAACCAGGTGGCCGCCCGCTTCGGCACCTTCGGCGACATCGCGACCGGTGGCGGCCGCAACAGCATCGCCCTCGCCGGCAACCTCGGCAGCGTCACCACCGGGGATGGCGACACGGCCGTCGCCGCCGCGGGTATCGGCATCATCGCCACCACCGGCGCCGGCCAGGACAGCATCGAGGGCGCGCAATGGGTGCGGGCCGGCCTGGGCGACGACAGCATCACCTTGGGCAATGCAGACCTCAGCAGCATCGCCTGGCGCGCCGGTGACGGCAGCGACACCATCACCCTGGCCGCGGCCGGGGATGGCGTCCGCGCCACCGCCTCCCGCGCCGTCATCGGCGACGGCTCCGGCGCCTTCGAGGCGGCGGCGATCGGCATCGCGCCGCAGGAGGGGCTGCACATCGCCGTGCCGCAGGCGGAGGAAGCAGGCGCCGGCACCGCGCACGCCGCACTCTATCTGCAGGGGGTCAGCGAGGCGGATGTCAGCGCCAGCCTCTCCGGCACCGATCTCACCCTCAGCCTGGCCACGACCGGGGAGACGCTGACCATCCGCAACTACGACGCCGGCCGCGTCACCTTCCTGTTCGACACCCGGGACGCCGGCGGCGGCCTGAGCGCCACCCGCACGCTGGCAGGGCTCGGCTGAACCCCGCGGCCGGCCCTACCGCCGCCGCAGCCGCGCCATCGCCAGGCAGCCGAGCGCCGGCCCGATCGCCAGCACGGCGAAGGCGCCGCCACCCCAGCCCAGCCGCTCCACCACCCAGGGCAGCAGATGGATCGCCGGCAGGGTGAGCGCGAAGCCCAGGCAGGTCTGCACCGTCAGCATGGTGCCGGCGAGGCCGGCCGGCGCCGCCTCCGCCACGGCGGCCGAGAATTGCGCGGAATCCGCCACCACCGTGGCGCCCCAGACCAGGCAGAGCCCAACGACCAGCCAGGGCGCCAGGCCGAAGGCCGGCCCCGCCAGCAGGCAGCAGCCGCCGCTGATCGCCATGGCCCAGATGGTCAGCCGCGCCCGGCCGATCCGGTCCGCCAGCCAGCCGCCGGCGACGCAGCCCACCGCCCCCGCCGCCATGACCGCGAAGCTCGCCAGCGCCGGGTCGGCCCCACCGCCCGAGACGGTGAAGCTCGCCGCCAGGTAGGCCCCGACCCAGGCCCACATGGCGTACAGCTCCCACATGTGGCCGAGGTAGCCGAGCGTCGCCAGCCGCGTCCCCCGGTGCCGGAAGAGCTCGAGCGCCAGGGCC
Organism: Paeniroseomonas aquatica; assembly: GCF_030409335.1. Taxonomy (GTDB): domain Bacteria; phylum Pseudomonadota; class Alphaproteobacteria; order Acetobacterales; family Acetobacteraceae; genus Belnapia; species Belnapia aquatica. The sequence continues at coordinate 105,184 of NZ_JAUFPN010000165.1, read as the reverse complement.
GGGCGGAAGGGCGGCGCCGGCGCGTGCCGCGGCCCGGGCCGCGCCGCCAGCATCAGCCCCGCGCCCACCAGCGCCGCCACCGAGGCCGCCCCCACCGTCACCCGCCAGCCGAGGCCGCCCAGCGCATTGACCAGGTGCGGCGAGGCCGAGCCGAGGGTCAGCCCGCCCACCAGCAGCCCCACCACCAGCCCGGCATCGGGCGGCCCGGCCCAGCCCGCGGCGAGCTTCATGCCCACGGGATAGACGCAGGCCAGCGCCAGCCCGGTGACGCCGCGCGCCGCGATCACCCAGGGGTCGCCCACCGGCAGCACAAGGATCGCCGCATTGGCCAGGGCGCCGAGCAGGCAGGCCGCCGCCACCAGCCGCCGCGGGTCCAGCCGGTCCGCCAGGGCGAGTGCGGCGCTCACCAGCGTCCCCAGCACGAAGCCGGCCTGCACCCCGCCGGTCAGCCAAGCGAGGAAGCCGGCCGGCAGCGCCGCCTCCCGCGCCATCGCCGGCCCGGCCGCGGTGCCGGAGAACCACAGCGACAGCGCCAGCACCTGCGCCAGCGTGATCAGCGCCAGGTTTGCCGCCTTGGGTCTCAATCGACCGAAGCGCCCGAGGCCTGCACCACCGGCGCCCAGCGCGCCACCTCGGCCCGCATGAAGGCATTGTAGTCGTCGGTGTCGAGCGGCCAGGGCTCCGCCCCGATCTCGGCGAAGCGGCCGATGACGGCCGGGTCCGCCACCGCCTCCAGCACCACCGCGGCCATGCGATCGACGATCGGCCGCGGCGTCGCCGCCGGCGCCGCGAGCCCGTACCAGGACGCGACGTCGAAGCCCGTCACGCCCTGTTCCTGCATGGTCGGCAGCTCCGGCATGGTCGTCGCCCGCCGCGCGGTGCTGACGGCGATGGCACGCAGGCTGCCTGCCAGCACATGCGGGCGCGAGGTCGGCGCATTGTCGATGTTGAACAGCACCTCCCCGTTCAGCACCGCCGAGAGGCTCGGCGCGGTGCCGCGATAGGGCACGTGCGTCACCTCCACCCCCATGATCTGCCCGAACAGGATGCCCCCCAGATGCGAGGAGGTCCCGGCACTGGCCGAGCTGAAATTCGCCTTGGCCGGATTGGCCCGGATATGGCCGATGAGGTCGGCGACGCTGTGGATCGGCAACTCGCTGCGGACGATCAGCACATTGGGCATGGCGGCAAAGCGCACCACCCCCGGCATGTCCCGCAGCGGGTCGAAGCCGCCGCGGTTGCGGTAAAGGCTTGGCCCGATCCCGTGCGAGGCGATGTGGTTCACGGTGAAGCTGTGCCGGTCGTTCGCCCGGATCGCCGCCTCGGCCGCGACCAGCCCGCCGCCGCCGGGCCGCGGGTCGACGTAGAGGGATTGCCCTAGCCTTTCCCGGAAGCGGTTCTCCAGGATGCGGACCAGGATGTCGGAGACGCCGCCGACCTGGGCGCTGACGATGAAGCGCAGCGGCCGGTCCGGCCAGGCAGGTTGAGCCCGCGTCGCGGCGGGCAGCGCCAGCCCCGCGCCCAGCGCCGCCCGCCGGCTAATCAACCGAGGCCCCCGAGGCCCGCACCACCGGCGCCCAGGCCGCCACCTGCTGGCGCATGTAGTCGTTGTACTCGGCCGCCGGCAGCGGCGCGGTCTCCGCCCCGAAGTCGCGGATGCGCTGGGCAATTTCTGGGTCGGCCAACGCCGCCAGGATCTCGCTGCCGAGACGCTCAGTAATTGCCTTCGGAACGCCCGTGGGCGCCGCAATCCCGTACCAGGAGGCGACGTCGAAATCCTTCACGCCCGATTCCTGCAGGGTCGGTAGTTCCGGCATCGTCGCCGCGCGCTGCGCGGTGGAGACCGCCAGCGCCTGCAGCAGCCCACCCAGCACCTGCTGCCGGCTGGCCGGGGCATTGTCGATGGCAAACAGCACCTCACCGTTCATCACCGCCGCCATGCTCGGCGCGGTGCCGCGATAGGGAACATGCGTGGTCTCGATCCCGGTGCGCAGCCCCAGCAGCACGCCCGAGAGATGCGAGGACGTCCCGGTCCCGGCCGAGGCGAAGGTCGCCGCCTGCGGATTGGCCTTCATGAAGGCGATCAGCGCCGCCACGCTGCGATGCGGGCTGTCGCCCTTGACGATCAGCACGTTGGGCATCCGCGCCAGGCGGCAGACCCCTGGCAGGTCCTTCAGCGGGTCGAAGCTGAGCCGCTTGTACAGCGTCGGCCCGATGCCGTGCGAGGCGATGTGGTTGACGAAGAAGGTGTAGCCGTCCGGGGCGCTGCGGGCCGCCTGCTCGGCCCCCAGCATGCCGCCGGCGCCCGGCCGCGGATCGATCACCAGCGGCTGGCCCAGCTTCTCCCGCAGCCGCTGTTCCATGATGCGGAGGAAGATGTCGGACACGCCCCCCGCCGCCGCACCGATGACGTAGCGGATCGGCCGTTCCGGCCAGGTCGCCTGAGCGCCAGCCAGGTTCGGCATCGCCAGCAGGCTGCCGGCGCCGAGCAGCGCCCTTCGCGTCTGATGCATTCTGTCCTCCCGTTGCCGGGATGCTAGCACCGGCGGCGGCGAGCGCCAGCGTTGACGCAGCAGTCCCCCGGCGCGACCCTCCCGGCCAACCAGGGAAGGATCAACGGCCATGCGGCAGATGCACCTCGTCGGCTTCCTCCAGGCGCAGAACTGCACCAACCTCGCCAGCTCCTGGCGGCATCCGGAAAGCCGCACCGATTTCCTCTCGGCCGACTACTACCAAGAGATCGGCCGGGTGCTGGAGGCCGGGAAATTCGACCTCGGCTTCTTCGACGACCGGCTCTCGATGCCGGACCGCTACGGCAGCGACCACCACCACACCATCGAGCACGGTATCCGCTGCGTGAAGCTCGACCCCGTGGTGGTGCTGACCATGATGGCGGCGGCGACCAGGCGCCTTGGCCTCGGCAGCACGGCGTCCACCACCTATTTCGAGCCCTTCCACGTCGCCCGCGCCTTCCAGACGCTGGACCTGATGAGCGAGGGCCGCAGCGCCTGGAACATCGTCACCTCGCTGAACGACGGCGAGGCGGCGAACATGGGCCATGCCGAGATGATGGCGCATGACGCCCGCTACGACCGCGCCGACGAATTCGTCGAGGTGGTGCTCGGCCACTGGGACTCATGGGAAGACGATGCGCTGATCGTGGACAAGTCCACCGGCCGCTTCGGCGACGGCGACAAGGTCCACCGCCTCGACTACCGCGGCAGGTTCCTCCACTCGCGCGGCCCCTTCACCGTGCCGCGCTCGCCGCAGGGAAGGCCGGTGATGATCCAGGCCGGCAGCAGCGGCCGCGGCAAGCGCTTCTCCGCCCGCTGGGCGGAGCTGGTCTTCGTCGCCTACCACGACATCGCCTCCGGACAGCGCGAATACGCCGAGTTCAAGGCGATGATTGCCGCCGCCGGCCGCGACCCGGACCACGTGAAGGTGGCGACCCTCTGCTACCCCATCTGCGCCGCGACCAAGGCGGAAGCCGAGGACCGCGCCGCGCTGATCGAGACGCTGCCGCTCGAGATCGACGCCCTCTCCCTGCTGTCGGAGGCGTTGAACTTCGACTTCGCCACCAAGGGCATGGACGAGCCCTTCAGCGATGCCGAGATGGCCGGCATCCAGGGGCTGCAGGCGATCCGCGACCGCGTGGTGAAGAACACCGGCAAGAAGAACCCGACTGTGCGGGACTTCATCACCGGCAGCGGCCGCGGCCGCCCGCGCATGGACATGGTCGGCGGCCCAAAGGAGGTCGCCGACAAGCTGGAGCAATGGTTCACCGAGGGCGCCTGCGACGGCTTCGTCATCTCCGCCACCCATGTGCCGGGGAGCTACTCGGAGTTCGTCCAGCACGTGGTGCCGGAGCTGCAGCGGCGGGGCATCTACCGGAAGGATTACAGCGGGCCGACGCTCAGGGACCACCTCGGCCTGCCGCGTTCGACCCTGGGCGACTGGAAGCCGCGGCTGGCGGCGGAATAGCCGCCGGCCCGGTCAGGCGTCGCGCAGGTTGGTCAGGATCGAGAAGGGCAGCAGCCCGCCCTCGGCCCGCGTCGGATGCGCGCCGACCAGCACCAGGACCAGCGTGCCGTCGGTCCAGCCCTGCGGCGGCAGGACCATTCGCTCGCGGGATGGCGCGGTGACGCCGGCATCGCGCCAGCGCCGTTCGGCCGCCAGGACGCGGAGGTAATGCGCCTCGACGCTGGTCCAGCCGGCCCGCGGCACCTGACGGCGCAGCGTCCGCAACCCGGCGAAGCGGGCGCCGAGCCGCTCGCGGGCCAGCGCCTCCCCGGCCTCCATGGCCAGCAGCAACCCCGCCGAGAATCCGGCATCGGCGCGGGGCGCGGCCTCGGGCGCCTCGGGCGGCAGCCGATCGGTGGCCTGGGCCAGCGCCGGCGCGGTGACGGCGGCAAGGGCCAGGGTGGGCAAGCTGCGGCGATACATGCCACTTCATTTACCCAGCCTGCGGCACCGGGACAAGCGGCGGCGCGCCGGTAGCCCTCGCACCCCGCCGCATGCGACATCCGGTCCATGGGACATTGCAGCAAGCTGTGGCTCGAGCCGGCGGCCGACGAGCCCATCCTCCTCTTCGAGGTGGCGAATGCCCTGCCCGTCTTCTGGTGCGCGGCCTTCCGGCCGGAGGATCCGGCGGGTTGGGCGGCAGCGGAGAACCAGTCGACGCTTGAGCTCCGCATCCCCTGGCCGGCGGCCGCGGCCAACCTCCGCGCCGCCCTGGAGGCCGCGCCCGGGCGGATGCCGGGGTTCGAGCCGCGGCTGGCGGCCTTCGCGGCGGCGCTGGATGCGGCGGGGGCGCGGCATGGGGCGGTCGCCCTCCTGCTCGATGCCACCGAATGGACGAACTTCCATGCCCATGGCGTGGCCGCCGCCGTGGCGCTGGGTGGGCTGGTCGACCTCTGGCATGGGACAGGCCCGCGGTCTCCGGCGGAGCCGCTGCACTGGATCCATCAGGTGGATGGGCTGGCAGTGGATCCGGAGATCCGGCGCGAGCAGCCCCTCTGGCCCGGGGTGCCGCTCGATCCGCTGCCACCGCCGCTACGGCAGGAGCCGGGCTGGCACGAGTGGGCCTGGGTCGCGCTGATCGCCGGGGCGACGATCGGCGGCTATGCCGCCACCGGCTCGGGGCTGGCGGCGGGTCTCGCCTTCGCCGGGACAGCCGGGGCCTTCATCACCAGCCTATGGTGGTGGCGGCCGCGCTAGGCGGAAGCCCGCCGCCTGACAGCAGCCCAGAGCCGCGGCCCGACCAGCGCCGCGACCGCCAGGGCCAGGATCGCCAGCGAGACCGGCCGCTCGACGAAGGTCAGCCAATTCCCTTCGCTGATGGTCAGCGCCTGCCGCATGGCCTGTTCCGCCATCGGTCCGAGGATCATCCCGATCACGACAGGCGCGGTCGGGAAGTCGAAGCGCCGCATGAACATGCCGATGATGCCGATGACATAGAGCAGTACCAGGTCGGTGACCGAGTTGCTGATCCCGTAGGTGCCGATGGTGGCGAAGACCAGGATGCCCGCGTAGAGCTGCGGCTGCGGAATCTTCAGGATCCGCGCCCAGAGCCCGACCAGCGGCAGGTTCAGCACCACCAGCATGATGTTTGCCACATAGAGGCTGGCGATCAGCGTCCAGACCAGCGCCCCCTGCTGCTCGAACAGCAGCGGCCCGGGATTGATCCCGTAGCTCTGGAAAGCGCTCAACATGATCGCCGCGGTCGCGCTGGTCGGCAGACCGAGCGTCAGCATCGGCACCAGGATGCCCGCCGCCGCCGCGTTGTTGGCCGCCTCCGGCCCGGCCACGCCCTCGATCGCCCCGGTCGTGCCGAACTCGCCCGCATGCTCCGGCTTCACCAGCTTCCGCTCGGCATAGTAGCTCAGCATGGTCGGCATCTCGGTCCCGCCCGCCGGCATGACGCCGAAGGGGAAGCCGAGCAGCGAGCCGCGGATCCAGGGCCAGAAGCTGCGCTTCCAGTCGCTGCGCGACATCACGATGCCGCCCACCGGCCGCACCACCGGCGCCGCGCTGGTGTGCCGCCAGGCCATGAACAGCGTCTCCCCCACCGCGAAGAGCGCGACGGCGACCAGCACCACGTTCACCCCGTCCAGCAGTTCCGGCACGCCGAGCGTCATGCGCGGCTGCCCGGTCTGCAGGTCGATGCCGACCAGGCCGAGCAAGAGCCCGAGGAACAGGCTGGTCAGCCCCCGCAGCGCCGAGCCGCCGAGCACCGCCGAGACGGTGACGAAGCAGAGCAGCATGAGCGAGAAGTACTCCGCCGGTCCCAGCTGCAGCGCGAGATCCACCACCACCGGGCCGAGGAAGCTGATCCCGAGCGTGCCGATGGTCCCGGCGACGAAGCTGCCGATCGCCGCCGTCGCCAGCGCCGGCCCGGCCCGGCCGTTGCGCGCCATCTTGGCGCCCTCGAGCGCGGTGATGATCGAGCCGCTCTCGCCCGGCGTGTTCAGCAGGATGGAGGTGGTGGAGCCGCCGTACATCGCGCCGTAGAAGACGCCGCAGAACAGGATGAAGGCCCCCGTCGCCTCGACCTTGAAGGTGATCGGCAGCAGCAGTGCGATGGTCAGCGCCGGCCCGATCCCCGGCAGCACGCCGACCGCGGTGCCGAGGAAGCAGCCCAGCAGCGCCCAGCCAAGGTTGGTCAGTGTCAGCGCATGGGAGAAGCCGAGCTGCAGCCCGGCGATGCTGTCCATCATTCGATCGCATCCAGCCCGAGCGCCCGCAGCACCAGACCCTCGAGCAGGCCGGCGCCGATATTCACCCCCAGCACCTGCACGAAGCCGAACCACACCACCAGGGTCAGCACCAGCGCCAGCGCCAGGTCACGCAGCAGCCGGCGGGAGCCGAAGGCCGCCGCCACCAGCACGAACTGCACCGTGGCCGCGGCGGAGAAGCCGAAGGGCCCGATCAGCACGAGGTTGGTGGCCAGCCCGGCCAGCAGCAGGCCAAGTGCCCGCCAATTGGTCGGCGGCGCCTCCTGCACCTCCTCCAGCGTGTGGGACCAGCCGCCGCGCAGGGCGGTCGCCAGCAGCGCCGCCCCCAGCGCCAGCAGCCCGGCGCCGACCACGTAGGGCACCGCCTTCGGCCCGACCTGGGCATAGATGGGGGAGGCCGGGATGGTGCTCGTCTGCCACAGCGCCAGGACGCCCAGCAACAGGACGAAGCCCCCGACCATCACGTCGGGGGCGGCACCAGAGGGGGCGTTACCGGGCCGGGTCACGCGAGGCCGATCTCCTTCAGCACCGCCTCGGTCTTGGCCACGTCCTCGGCCAGGAAGGCTGTGAAGGCCTCGCCGGTCAGGAAGGCATCGGTCCAGTCCCGCGTCTTCAGCAGCTCCGTCCAGGCCGGCAGCGCGTGCAGCTCGGTCATCAGCGCCACCAGCTTGTCGCGCGCATCGGGGCGGATGCCGGGCGGGGCGAAGACCCCGCGCCAGTTGGTCATCACCACGTCGGTGCCGCTTTCCGTCAGGGTCGGTATGGCGGGGTCGGTCCGCTCCTGCCCGGTCGTCGCCAGCGCCCGCATCCGGCCCGACTTGATCTGCTCGGCGAATTCCGAAAGCCCGGAGATGCCCGCCTTCACCTGCGCGCCCAGGATCGCCGCCTGGGCCGGCCCGCCGCCGGCGAAGGCGACGTAGGAGCCGTCCTTGGCCGAGCGCCCCAGCGACTTCAGGATCAGCCCGAGGGTGATGTGGTCGGTCCCCCCGGCCGAGCCGCCGCCGACCGAGACCCCGCCCGGGTTCGCCTTCAGCGCCGCCAGCAGCCCCGCCAGGTCCTTGATGTCCGAGCTCGCCGGCACCACCACCACGCCGGCCTCCTCGGTCAGCCGGGCGACCGGGGTCAGGTCCTTCATCCCCACCGGCGTCCGGTTGGTCAGCGTCGCGCCGACCATGATGGAGCCGGTGACCATCAGCGCATCCGGCCGGCCCCGCCGCTGCCCGACGAAGCGCGGCAGCCCGACCGAGCCGCCGGCCCCGCCCACGTTCTCGAACTGGAAGGTGCCGACCAGCCCGGCCTGGCGGGCCACCTGCTCGATGGCCCGGCCGAGGCCGTCCCAGCCGCCGCCCGGCCCGGCCGGGATGAACATATAGAGGCTGGCGAGGCGCTGCTGCGCCCCGGCATCGCCGGCCAGGGCGGCGGCGGCTAGGCCGGTGACGGCGGCCAGCAGGCTACGGCGTGACGACATGGTTCCTCCCGGATGAACCCTGCCTCGTCTCTACTCCTCCGCCGCCTCGGCCGGCAATCGCACCCCTGGGGCCAGGGAGGGGTCAGGCCTGGACGCCCCTGGCCAGGTCCGGAATGCCGCCGACCGACAGCAGGTGGGCGTAGATCACCTCCAGCCAGCCGCGGTCGCGCAGCTCGGCCAGCTGCCCGGCCGGCAGGGCGGCGAGCGCCGGCCGGTCGACGGCGAAGAAGCCGTCGATCCGCATCGGCTTGCCGTGATGGTCGAACTGCACGACCGAGGGCTTCAGCAGGCCCAGCTCGGCCAGCCGCACCGCCAGGGTGCGGGTCCGCAGCATCGCCTCCTCGACCGAGCGGGAGAAGGCGAAGGCCCGATCCAGCTGCGGCGCAGGCTTGCCGTCGGGGCCGAACAGCGGCTCGCCCAGCGTGGTGCTGACCTGCGGCGCGCCGGGGTCGATGCAGAGCGCGAGCTCCTCCGAGTCCGGTGCGGTGCGCAGCAGGAAGAAGGGGAAGCGGCGGAGATAGGCCGGCACATAGGCACCGGCCTTCCAGGCCCCGCCGCTGTCCACGTAGAGGTTGGTGCCGGCGGCGAGGCCGGTGATCACCACCGGCATGTGCGGCGCCTGGGCGGAGAAGACGATCGGCAGGCTGCGGGCGGCGATGACGAATTCCTCGGCCGCCACCGGCACCGCGCTGGCCGTGGCGGCGAAGCCGAATCCGGCGTCCCGCAGCCGCAGCCCGGCATGGCGTTCGGCGGTGAGGCCCTCGAGGCTGCGGTAGAGCGGCGGCAGGACCGGCATGGCGCCGGCGCTCCCGTTCATCGCGCCGTTGCCGGCGGGATGCGGGGACGAGGGTTCGGGCATGGGGTGGCTCCTTCTCCGCGTTTCGTGCCTGGACCGCAACGCTTCGGCAAGGACTTGGCGGCAGGATGCCGCTTTCCCGGCGGCGGCGCACCCAACAAAGCCATTGCATAACGCCATCGCAAGGATTGAACTGGCGCCGGCCCTTTGAACCGAAGCACTCTAGCCGCAGGAGACCCGCATGGACCAGCCGAACCGCAACGAACGCCTGGGCCGACGGCTTCTGGTGCTGCGGGTCGCCGGCCTCGGCACCGTGGCAGCGGTCGGCGCCCAGGCCTCGGCCGGCCCCCTGCCCGGCCCGGCGGCCCCGGTGGCCGCCCCGGCGGCCCCGGTCGAGAGGGTGCGCACCGACAACGACCCGAGCGATGCCCCGGGCTACGGCCGGCGCGGCTATGGCGGCGGGCGAACCGACAGCGACCCACGGGATTCCCCCGGCTCCGGCCGCGGCTACAGCTATGCCCCGCAGCGCCGAAGCGTTACCGACAACGACCCGAGCGATGGCCAGGGCCAGGGCCGCGGCTATGCTCCGCCGCGCCGCAGCGTCACCGACAACGACCCGAGCGACGGCCAGGGCCGCGGCCGCGGCTGGCGTTGAGATGGCCGCGGCAGGCGCTGCCGCGCCGGGCCTGGCGGAAGCCGCTTTCGACCTCGCCTTCGCCCCATTGCCCCTGGCCGAGGTACTGGCCCTGCGCGAGGCTACCGGCTGGCGCCACCTCCCCGCCGCCACGCCGGAGCGCTTCGCCGGCCTGCTGACGGTCGCGGCGCTCGACGCCCTGCTGACCACCGATGCGGCCCGGGCGCCGCGCGTCACCATGGCCGATGCCCGCCAGGCCGGCAGCGCCGGCGTCGCCGAGGCGGAGTTCTGCCTGCCGGATGGCCGCGTCGACCCGCCGCGCCTGCTCGCGCGCTTCGACGCCGGGGCGACGCTCGTCGTCTCGCAGTTGCAGGACCTGCACCCGCCGCTCGCCCGCTTCTGCCGCGGGCTGGAGAAGCTCTTCCTGCACGGCGTCCAGGCCAATGCCTACCTGACCCCCGCCGGCGGCCAGGGCTTCCGCCTCCACTACGACACCCACGACGTGCTGGTGCTGCAGGTCGAGGGGCGGAAGGCCTGGCGCGTCTGGCCCGGCCAGCCGCTCCCCTACCCGACCCACCGCACCCCCTGGCAGCGGGAGACGGTGCCGGTCGGCGAGCCCGTCGCCCTGGAGCTGCAACCGGGCGAGGCGCTCTACCTGCCGCGCGGCACGCTGCACGAGGCGAGGGTCCAGGACTCCGGCGCCTCGCTGCACCTGACCATCGGCCTGCTGGAGCCCTCCTGGGCGGAGGCGATGCGACTACTGCTCGACCAGCTGGAGCCTGAGGAAGCCGCCCTGCGCGCGCCCTTCCCGAGCTGGCGCCTGGGCGAAGCCGAGGCCGCCCCGGCCCTGCTGGAGGCGCTGGCGCAGAGGCTGCGGCCGCTCGAGCGTCCCGCCGCGTTGGACCGGCTCTCGCTCGCCCTGCTGGACCGGCTGGCCGAGGATCGGATGCCCCTGCCCGGCCGCGGGCTGCTGGCCCCGGCGCCGCAACCCGGCTCGCGGCTGCGGCTGGCCGATGGCATGCTGCACCATGTCGCCGCCCTGTCGGATGGCCGCGCCGAGCTGCGCTGGGCCGGCAACCGCCTGCCGCTGCGCGGCGCCGAGCTGGGCTGGCTGGAGGCGCTGGCCCAGGGCGCCACGGCCGCGGCGCTCGGCGACGGCGCCCTGGAGTTCTGCCGGCGGCTGGCCGCCGCCGGGTTGCTGGAAGCGGCCTAGGCCGCAACCTCCTTGGCCTGGTCCCCGAAGAACTCGGCGAAGAGCCGGTTCTGCCGCCGCAGTTCCGCCGCCAGCGGCGCGTGCACCACCCGCCGGCCATGCTTCGGCTCCAGCTCGAACAGGCCGTTCGGGCAGTAGCGGTCCTCGTCCCAGCCCATGTGGCTGAGCACGGGATAGAGGCAGATGCCCTCCATCGGCACGCCATGGCGGATCGCCTCCCGCACCTCCTCGGCGATGTAGCGCAGCCAGCCGGCGCGGTTGTCGCCCTCGATGCTGGTCTCGGCGAGGAAGATGCGCTTGCCGTAGCGCGCATGCGCCGCGGCAAAGAGCTTGTGCACCGGGATGAAGCGTTCCGAATCGAAGACCGACAGCGGCTCGGCGCCGTCGGTCCACTGGTTGTTCCAGTAATAGTTCACGCCCAGCACGTCGAAGGCATCGGGGTGGCCGCCCAGCTCGGGCGCCGTCTGCCCGACCAGCATGTCCCAGGCTTCCCACTGGTAGCCGTTGTAGGTCTCGACCGGCTTCGGGTCGTGGCCACGCTTCGGCACGATGTGGATGATCGGATCGATGGCGAAGACCAGCGCGCCGGGCGTCGCCTCCCTGACCGCCGCCGCCCCGGCCAGCGCGGTCCGGACCAGCTGGCGCTTGAGGTCGCCGCCGCGGCCTTCGCAGCAGGGGTTCAGCCGGCGCATGTCGCCGCCGGCCCAGGCGAGGAAGGAGATCTCGTTGACCGGGCAGACCATCGCCGGCCGCCCGGTGACCTCGAGGTGCAGCCGGGCGAAAGCCGCGGCATAGCGGGCGAAGCGCTCGACGAAGGCGGCGGAGAAGACGTCGAGCCCGTCGGGCCAGCCGTAGTGGCAGAGGTCCCAGACCACCTGCACGCCGGCGGATTCGGCGGCGCGCAGCAGCGGCAGCACCGCGCTCCAGTCGTACTGGCCCGGCGCGGTCTCGGCCAGGTGCCAGCGCACCCCGTCGCGCGCCGCGCGGATGCCGTGCTCGGTCAGCTGGCGGTAATCCTCCTCCGCCAGCAGGTCGTGCCGCGTGCCGGCGATGAGATCGAGCCGCCGGCCGTCGCCCCGCCGCTGGGTCGAGCATTCAAAGCCGCCCAGGAAGGGCGTGGGAAACAGGCTGGGGCGGAAGGTCGCTTGCATGGGCATCCTTCTGGAACGGGTTAGCGCAGCGTCGCGGCCGGAGCCTGGCTGCACCGGCTGTTACGGATGAAGGTCACGGCACCGGCGTGCATCGCCGGGTCGCCCGCGGCGGGTGACCGGGGCGGCGCCATCGGCAGTTGCCGGAGATAGACGCTGATGGCACGCAGATCCGGCTCCGTCATCAGGCTGGTGGAACGGCCGCCCCTAGCCGCGGTCGGCCCGCCGGTCCGGTCACGGCCATCGGTGCCAGTTCGACGATACCAGATCATTGCTGACATGGACCGATTGCCCGCTTCTTGACGGGCACCGCCTGCGGATCGGCAGGGCAAGCCTGGGACAGGCATCGCGGCAGGTCGGCTGCTCCTGCGCCGGGCTCGGCATGCTGGCGTGGTTCGACGAGGGCAAGGTTCGGCGGGAAGGGCATGCGGAGTCCCTGGCGCAGAGTCCCTGAAGCTGGCTGCCCTGCGGGAAAATGTGCCCGGGTGCGGCGGGCGAGGTCGGGGTCAGAAAGCCTGATCGCCCCCACCGTTCCCGCAAGCCGACCGTTTTACCCGCCGCCGCCATGCCTGCGCGGGTTCAGGCCGGGACCTGCCGCGCCATGGCCCGGTGGGCGCGCCGGGCTCAGCCCAGCAGGCGGCCGATGACCCGGGCGGTGTAGTCCACCACCGGGATGACACGGCCGTAGTTGATCCGGGTCGGGCCGATGACGCCGATGGCGCCGACGATCTTCTCCTGGCCGTTGCGGAAGGGCGCGACGACCATCGACAGGCCGGCGCTGTCGAAGAGCCCGCTCTCGGCGCCGATGAAGATCTGCACGCCCTCGCCGCGCTGCGCCAGCTCCAGCAGCCGCAGCACCGTCTCCTGCGCCTCCAGCCGCTCGAACAGGGCCTGGATCTCGCCGACCCGGGCGGCATGATCGAGGTTCTGCAGCAGCTTGGCCTGGCCGCGGATGATCAGGCTGCCGCCGCCGCCGCCGGCCCAGGTGGCAAGGCCGGCCTCGACCACCTGGTTGGTCAGGGCATCGAGCGCGGTGCGGTTGGCGGTGATCTCCCCGGCCACGTTCAGCTTGGCCTCGTCCAGCGAGCGGCCGGCGAGGCGGGCGTTGAGGTAGTTGCTCGCCTGGGTCAACGCCGAGGGCGGCAGGCCGGCCGGCACCTCGATCACCCGGTTCTCCACCCGGCCATCGGCGGTGACCAGCACTACCAGGGCACGGCCCGGGCCGAGGCCGACGAATTCGATGTGGCGGACCAGCCCATCCGACTTCGGCGCCACCACCAGCCCGGCGGCGCCGGCGAGGCCCGAGAGCATCTGCCCGGCCTCGGCCAGTGTTTCCTGCATCGACCGGCCGGAGGCGGCGCAGCGGGCGGTGATCTCGACCCGCTCCTCCTCCGCCAGGTCGCCGAATTCCAGCAGGCCGTCGACGAACAACCGGAGGCCGCGCTCGGTCGGCAGCCGGCCGGCGGAGGTATGCGGGGCATAGAGCAGCCCGGCCTCCTCCAGATCCGCCATCACGTTGCGGATGGAGGCGGGCGACAGGCCCAGCGGCAGGCGGCGCGAGAGGGTGCGGGAGCCCACCGGCTCCCCGGTGGTCACGTAGATCTCGACCAGCTCGCGCAGGATGGTCGCGCTGCGGCTGTCGAGGCCGGCGAAGGCGGCACCCAAGGCTGCCCCAAGGGGTGCTTTCGGCGGGAACATCGTCGGCAGAAATCCTTGATTCTACGGGAATAATGTAGGGAGCGGGGGGGAGCGCGTCAATGCGGCCTCGGGCCGATCCGGCGGGGCGGCAGGGCCGGGTCAAGTCCCCTCGCCTTCCCGGCCCGCGCCATGATACCCACGGCGCCATGATCCGACCCCCCGCAACCCGCCCCTCCGGCCGCGCCGCCGATGCCCTCCGCCCCGTCACGCTCGAGCCCGGCGTGGCCCGCCACGCGGAGGGATCCTGCCGCATCCGCATGGGCCACACCGAGGTGCTCTGCACCGCCTCGGTCGAGGGCCGGGTGCCCTCCTTCCTGCGCGGCACCGGCTCGGGCTGGGTGACGGCGGAATACGGCATGCTGCCGCGGGCAACCCATAGCCGCGGCGATCGGGAAGCCGCGCGCGGCAGGCAGTCCGGCCGCAGCCAGGAGATCCAGCGGCTGATCGGCCGGTCCTTGCGCGCCGTCACCGACCTGAAGGCGATGGGCGAGATGTCCGTCACCATCGACTGCGACGTGCTGACCGCCGATGGCGGCACCCGCTGCGCCAGCATCACCGGCGCCTGGGTGGCGCTGCATCTCGCCTTCCGCCACTGCATGCGGATGAACATCCTGACCGCCGTGCCGCTGCGCGATCAGGTGGCCGCGGTCTCCTGCGGCATCTGGCAGGGCGCGCCGGTGCTGGACCTCGACTACGAGGAGGACAGCAAGGCGCAGACGGATGCGAATTTCGTCCTCACCGGGCGGGGCGGCATGGTCGAGGTCCAGGGCACCGCAGAGGCCGAGCCCTTCTCCGAGGCGGAGTTGCTGGCGCTGCTCGCGCTGGCGCGGCAGGGCACCGATGCGCTGTTCCGCCAGCAGCGTGCGGCCGTCGGCATCGGCTGATGCCCGACCCCACGCATCGCCGGCTCGCCGCCGGCCGCCTGGTGCTGGCGACGCACAACGCCGGCAAGCTGCGGGAGGTCGCGGCGCTGCTGGCACCCTATGGCCTGGAGGTTGTCTCGGTCGGCACGCTGGGCCTGCCGGAGCCGGCCGAGACCGAAACCAGCTTCCTCGGCAATGCCGGCATCAAGGCGCTGGCCGCGGCGCGGGCGTCAGGCCTGCCGGCGCTGGCCGACGACAGCGGCTTCTCCGTCGCCGCGCTCGGCGGCAAGCCGGGCGTGCGCACCGCGGATTGGGCGGAGCGGCCGGGCGGCGGCCGCGACTATGCCATGGCGATGGCCCGGGTGGCGGCGCTGGCCGAACCCTTCCCCGACCGCCGCGCCTGGTTCACCTGCGCCCTGGTGCTGGCATGGCCGGACGGCCATACCGAAGGCTTCGAGGGCAAGGTCGAAGGCAGCTGGGTCTTCCCCCCACGCGGCGCGCGGGGCTTCGGCTACGATCCGATGTTCCTGCCCGAGGGCGGGACCGAGACCTTCGGCGAGATGGACCCGGAGGCCAAGCATGCGATGAGCCACCGGGCGCGGGCCTTCGCGCTGCTCTCGGCCGCTTGCCTGGGCTGAGCCCCGCCCGTCACCACAGCCCCGGCCAGCGCCGGGTCCGGTGCGCCTCCTGCGCCGCGGTCAGGCCGGACGGGCCATCCGCCACCCCCCGGCGGCCGGGCACCGGCTCCCCCCAGCAATCCACCCGGCCCAGGCTGCGGGTGCAGAAGGGCGGCGGCAGGGGCGCCGCCTCCTCCGGCCGGCAGTAGCTCTGGCCACGGTCCAGCCGCACCGCCGAGCAGTCCCGGCCGCTGACGGCCGAGACCACCGCATCGACCGGGGTCCGGCCGATGACCGCGACGGAGCCGGCCGCGGCCGCCGCCCCGGTCGCCACCCCCGCAGGGTCGCAGGCGGCCAGGGCCAAAGGCAGGACCAGCAGCAGGGCGTTCGGACGGCGCATGCCGGACCGATACACGGCCCGGGCTTAACGCCCCGCGAAGGGGCTGCTATGCACCGGCGCCGGCCGGTATCGGCACCGGCCTTTGCACACCCGCCTCGGGGACCGGACCGGTCCGCCGGGGCGTCTGACGCGGACCGGTCCGGTCCGCCTGGGGAATACCGCGTGGCCGACATCTTCGACGAGGTGGAGGAAGACCTCCGCGCCGAGCGCATGAAGCGGCTGCTGGCCCGCTACGGCGGGCTGCTGCTCGGCGTCATGCTGCTGGTGGTGGCGGGGGTGGCCGGGCTGCAGGGCTGGCGCTGGTGGGAAGCGCGTTCCGCCGCCCAGGTGGCCGAGCGCTACCTCGCGGTGAACAAAGCCGCGGCCGAGCCCGGCGCCGACGGCAAGGCGGCCGCCACGGAGTTCGCCGGCATCGCCGCCGAGGCCCCGGCCGGCTACCGCACCCTCGCCCGGCTCCGCGCCGCGGCGCTGATGGCCGAGGCCGGCGAACGCGCCGGCGCCCTGGCCCAGTGGGAGGAGGTCGCCCGCGACGGCGCCGCCGAGGGGATCTACCGCGACCTGGCGAATGTGATGTGGGGCCTGCATTCCCTGCAGGAGGGTGACCCGGCCGCGATCGAGGCACGGCTGGCGCCGCTGGCCGAGGGGGCCTGGAAAAGCTCGGTCCAGGAAATTCGGGCGCTCGCCGCGATGCGGCGCGGTGAGACGGAGGAGGCCCGGCGCCTGCTGACGGCCCTCGTGGCGGATGCCACGGCGCCGCAGGGACTGCGCGACCGGGCCGGGAAATTGCTGGCGGGGCTTGGCAGCTGATGCAGGAGAATCGCGTGCGACGCCTGACGCGAAGGGCCGCCCTGCTGGGTGGCGCCGGCCTTCTGGCCGGCTGCGAATCCATCACCGACACCTTCGATTCCATCTTCGGCGAGCGGAAGGTCCCGCTGCGGGGCGAACGCCAGCCGGTGCTGGTGGTGGAACGGCCGCTGGGCGTCGACGAGGGCAACCAGGCGCCGGTCACGCTGCCGCCGCCGGCGCTCAATCCGGAGTGGCCGCAGGCGGGCGGCACCATCGGCCATGCTCCGGGCCATCCGGCGCTGGGCCCGCGGCTGAGCCAGGCCTGGCGGACCTCGGTGGGCACCGGCACCGCCTATCGCCGGCGGCTGATCGCGCCCCCCGTGGTTGCCGACGGCGCCGTCTATGCGGTGGATGCGCTGGGCGAGGTCACGGCCCTGACGGCGCTCGACGGCCGCCGCCGCTGGTCCTTCGACAGCCGGCGCGAGGCCGACCGCGACGGCGGCCTCGGTGGCGGCCTCGCCTATGCCGGGGGCACGCTCTATGTGGTCACCGGCCTGGCCGAGGTCATCGCCCTCAACCCCGCCGACGGCACGCCACGCTGGCGGGTCGACCTGCCGGCGCCGGCGCGCGGCGGAGTTACCGTCGCGGAGGCGCGAATCTTCGTCACCACCACCGAGAACCACCTGCTGGCGCTCTCGACCGAGGATGGCAGGCGGCTCTGGACCTATCGCGGGCAGCCGACCGTCACCATGGCGCTGGGCCTGCCGGCCCCGGCGGTGGAGGGCGACATCGTCGTGACCGGCTTCGCCTCGGGCGAGCTGGCGGCGATCCGGGCGAGCGACGGGCGGGCGCTCTGGAGCGAGACGCTCACCTCCTCCCGCGGCGGCGGGCTGGCCGATATCGCGGCCATCACCGCCCTGCCGGTCATCGACCGCGGGCGGGTCTTCGCCAGCGGCCTCGGCGGCATCACCATCGCCATCGACCTGCGGTCCGGCCGGCGGCTGTGGGAACGCGATGTGGCGGCGGCCGAGACCCCCTGGGCGGCCGGTGACTGGCTCTTCCTGCTGACCACCGGCGCCGAGCTGGCCTGCCTTGGCCGGGAGGACGGGCGGGTGCGCTGGTTGCGGCCGCTGGGCCGGTTCAAGAACGAGGAGAAGCGCCGCGACCCGATCAACTGGGCCGCGCCGGTGCTGGCCGGCGGCCGGCTGCTGGTGGCGAACAGCGCCGCCCAGCTGGTCGAGGTGAACCCCGCCGATGGCGAGATCACCGGCCGGGTGGAGTTGCCGGGTCCGGTGGTGCAGCAGCCGGCGGTGGCCGGCGGTGTCCTGTACGTGCTGACCGAGGCTGCGGCGGTGGCCGCCATCCAGGCCGCCGCCTAGCGCCGGACCCGGCCAGTTGAACAGGACAATGGGGCGGGAATGGAGTAGGGAGCGCGCATGCTCCCCACCCCCCAGCTTCCCACCCTTGTCATCCTCGGCCGCCCCAACGTAGGCAAGTCCAGCCTCTTCAACCGGCTGGTCGGCCGCAAGATCGCCATCGTCGACGACACCCCCGGCGTCACCCGCGACCGCAAGGAAGCGGAGGGCCGGGTCGGCGGCCGCGATGTCCGCATCCTCGATACCGCGGGGCTGGAGGAGGCCGCGCCGGAGACGGTGCAGGGCCGCATGCGCGCCAGCTCCGAGGCCGCCCTGCGGGAGGCGGACGTGGCGCTCTTTGTGGTCGATGTCCGCACCGGCCTGACCCCGGCCGACCGCGCCTTCGCCCAGTGGCTGCGGCGCCAGCATACCCCGGTCATCCTGGTCGCCAACAAGACCGAGGGCCGCTTCGGCGGCCAGGCGGCGATGGAGGCCTATGAGCTGGGCCTCGGCGACCCGGTGCCGGTCTCGGCCGAGCATGGCGACGGCATGGGCGACCTGCACGACGCCATCCGCGAGGCCCTGCCGGCCGAGGGCGAGGCGGTCGCCGGCGATGCCGAGCGGCCGCTGCGCCTGGCCATCATCGGCCGCCCCAATGCCGGCAAGTCCACCCTGCTGAATGCCCTGACCGGCGAGGAGCGGATGATCACCGGGCCGGAGCCGGGGCTGACCCGGGATTCGGTGGCCGTGCAATGGACCGACGAGACCGGCGCCGCGGTGCGGCTGGTGGATACCGCCGGCCTCCGCAAGAAGGCGCGGATCGAGCAGCACCTCGAGAAGATGTCGGCCGCCGCCTCGATCGCCGCGCTGAAGGAGTGCGAGATCGCCATCCTGGTGGTCGATGCCCTGCTCGGCATGGAGGAGCAGGAGCTGCGCCTGGCCCGGCTGGCCGAGCGCGAGGGCCGGGCGGTGGTGATCGCCTTCAACAAGTGGGATGCGGTCGAGGACCGCGAGGCGACCAAGCGCCGGCTCGAGGATGCGCTGATGGCCAGCCTGGCACAGATGCGCGGCATCAAGGTGGTGCCGATCTCGGCCAAGACCGGCCGCGGCGTCGAGAAGCTGATGCCGGCGGTGCGCGAGGTCTATGCCCTCTGGAACCGCCGCATCCCGACCGGCGAGCTGAACCGCTGGTTCGAGACGATGATGACGCGCCACCCGCCGCCGCTGTCCGAGGGCCGCCGGATCAAGCTGCGCTACGCCACCATGCCCAAGGCGCGGCCGCCGACGGTGACGGTCTTCGGCACCCGGGCGGAGCAGCTGCCGGAGGATTACCGGCGCTACCTGGTGAACGGCTTCCGCGAGGCCTTCACCATGCCGGGGGTGCCGATCCGGCTGCAGATGCGGGGGACGACGAATCCCTACGCGGATGAGGATAAGTAGGCGAATTCAGGCCTGAGGCGGGTTGCCGCGGCGGGGGCGCTTGATTATGGTCCGCCGCCCTTGGGGGGGCCTGCCACGGTGGTGGCGGGGCGCTTCGGGGCGATGGACAGGTGGCCGAGTGGTCGATGGCGCGCGCCTGGAAAGTGCGTATACGTCAAAAGCGTATCGTGGGTTCGAATCCCACCCTGTCCGCCAGTTCCCATGCCAGCGATCCGCCGAAGCTGCCGGATCGCAGTCCAGGACGACACGGGACGGACCGCGCCCCGTCCCGCCCCTCCGTCACCCCCGAAGCATTGCTTCCTGAGCGCCATGCATCCGCGTCGCCGATGCATCGCGCCCGGAAGCCCAGCCTATCGGGTCTTCCCGCTGCTCCGCCTCAGGCGGCAGCACGCCGCAGCGGCGGGTAGTCGGTATAGCCATGCGCGTCGCCGCCATAGAGCGTGTCGCGGTCCGCCTCAGCCAGCGGCGCCTTGCTGCGCAGCCGCTCGACCAGGTCCGGGTTGGCGATGAAGGGCCGGCCGAAGGCGACGAAATCGGCCCGGCCGGCGCTGATCGCCTCCTCCGCCATGGCGCCGTCATAGCCGTTGTTGGCGATGTAGGCCCCCTTGAAGGCCCGGCGCAGCGCCTGGAAGTCGAAGGTGCTCTCGCGGGAGCCGCCGGTCGCCCCTTCCACCACGTGCAGGAAGGCCAGGTCGAAGCGGGCCAGCGCTGCGACCGCATGGTCGAACAGCGGCTGCGGGTCGCTGTCGGCGATGTCGTTCGCCGGCGAAGCCGGGGAGATCCGCAGGCCGACCCTGTCGACGCCGAGGGCGCCGACCACGGCCTCCACCACCTCGAGCAGGAAGCGGGTGCGGTTCTCGATGCTGCCGCCGTACTGGTCGGTGCGCTGGTTGGTGCCGTCCTTCAGGAACTGGTCGATCAGGTAGCCATTGGCGCCATGGATCTCGACGCCATCAAAGCCGGCCCGGTCGGCATTGACCGCGGCACGGCGGTAGTCCTCGACGATGCCGGCGATCTCGGCCGTCGCCAGCGCGCGGGGGGTGACGAAGGGCTGGAAGCCGGCCTCGGTGAAGGCCTTGCCCTCGGGCCGGATTGCCGAGGGGGCGACCGGCAGGCCGCCATCCGGCTGCAGGCTGGGATGGGAGATGCGGCCGACATGCCAGAGCTGGAGGAAGATGCGGCCGCCGTCGCGGTGCACCGCCTCCGTCACCAGCTTCCAGCCGGCCACCTGGGCATCGGTGTAGATCCCCGGCGTATAGGCATAGCCCTGGCCCTGCGGCGAGATCTGGGTCGCCTCGGCGATAATGGCGCCGGCGGTGGCGCGCTGGGCGTAGTAGGTGGCGTTGAGCGCGCCGGGAATGCCGGCATGGCCGGTGCGGCTGCGGGTCAGCGGTGCCATGACGATCCGGTTCGCCAAGGTCAGGCCGCCGAGGGTCGCCGCGGAAAAGAGGCTGGACATGGTCACTCCGTTTGCTGCGTTGCAGCACGAAATGGCCCCCCGGAGCGCCGCCTGCCAATCGAAGGAGCGAATGACGCCCATCGGGCCGGCGGATAGAACCGTTGCGGGCACCATGACACCCGCAGCTCCGGGGCCCGGCTCAGCGCCCCCGGCACAATCCGTCCACGAAGACGTCGAGCAGCCGCAGCACGTCCTCCTGCCAGCCCGGGGCATCCGAGCCATAGCAGAGCGCCACCAGCATCCGCAGCAGGTCGCCCGGCCCGATATCGTCCCGCACGGCACCATCGGCAATGGCCCGGTCCAGCAGCTGGCGGACGGCACCCGTCAACCGGTCCGCGGTGTAGGTCGTCAGCGCCGTCCGGCTGCCCGCGGCGATCGCCAGCGCCGCGGCCATGCCCTTCTTGGTGGCCACGAATTCGACGTTGGCGCGCAGCCATCGCCGCAGCGCCGCGACCGGGTCCGGGCAGTCCGACAGCTGGTCGGCCAGTTCCACCAACTGCTCCACCTCCCGCCGGTAGACCGCCTCGAACAGCGCCTCCCGGTTCGGGAAATGCCGGTAGAGGGTACCGATCCCGACACCGGCCCGGCGCGCGACCTCCTCCAGGCTGGCCCGCGGGCCGCCGGCGCCCAGCACCGCCTTCGCCGCCTCCAGCACCCGGTCCCGGTTGCGCGCGGCATCGGCGCGTGGCCGCCTGGGCTCCCCTGCCTTCCCGTCTGCCACCGCCCTGACCCTTGAAAACGGAGGATGCCTCCGTATAATACCGCAGTGCCTCCTGCCGCCGGACAGGATCCCCCTCATCGGAGTCTCCCATGACCCTGTCAATTTCGCTCACCGTCAACGGCACCGTCCAGGCCGTGGCGCTGGAGGATCCACGGGTCACGCTGCTCGACCTGCTGCGCGAGCGCCTGCACCTCACCGGCACCAAGAAGGGCTGCGACCGTGGCCAGTGCGGCGCCTGCACGGTGCTGCTGGACGGCCGGCGGACCAATGCCTGCCTGGTGCTGGCGGCGGCCCAGGATGGCGCGAGCGTCACCACCATCGAGGGGCTCGCCGAGGGCGGCCAGCTGCATCCGGTCCAGCAGGCGTTCATCGACCATGACGCCCTGCAATGCGGCTTCTGCACCCCGGGCCAGATCATGAGCGCCATCGGCCTGCTGGCCGAGGGCCAGGCCGGCGACGACCCCGAGCGGGTGCGGGAGGGCATGAGCGGCAACCTCTGCCGCTGCGGCGCCTACGCCGGCATCACCGAGGCGGTGCTCGATGCCCAGGCCCGCCTCGCCGCCCGGGAGGATGCGGCATGAACCGCTTCGAATTCCTCCGCCCCACGACGATCGCCGAGGCGGTCGCCGCCGGCGCCCGGCCGGGCGCGGCCTACCACGCCGCCGGCACCAACCTGCTCGACCTGATGAAGGGCGGCGTCATGCGCCCCGGGACGCTCGTCGACGTCGGCCGCCTGCCCGGGCTCGACCGGATCGAGCATGCGGCGGATGGTGGGGTCCGGATCGGCGCCCTGGTGCGGAATGCCGACCTCGCCCATGACCCGGGCTTCGCCGCCCGCTTCCCGGCGGTGGCGGAGGCGCTGCTCTCGGGCGCTTCGGCCCAGCTGCGCAATGCCGCGACGGTCGGCGGCAACCTGCTGCAGCGCACCCGCTGCGGCTATTTCTACGACCTCGCCAGCGCCTGCAACAAGCGCACGCCGGGCGCCGGCTGCGATGCGCGCGGCGGCGAGAACCGGCTCCACGCCGTCCTCGGCTGGAGCGAGGCCTGCATCGCCACACACCCCTCCGACTTCTGCGTGCCGCTCGCGGCGCTCGACGCGGTGGTGGAGATCATCGGCCGCGACGGGGCGCGCGAGGTGCCGCTGGCGGATTTCCACCGCCTGCCCGGCGAGGCGCCGGAGCGCGAGACGGTGCTGGCGCCCGGCGACCTGGTCGTGGCGGTGCGGCTGCCGGCCGAGGCCGCCGGCTTCGCCGCCCATGCCCGCTACCTGAAGGTGCGGGAGCGCACCTCCTACGCCTTCGCCGTGGTCTCGGCCGCGGCGGCGCTGCGGCTGGAGGATGGCCGGATCGCCGCGGCGCGCATCGCCCTCGGCGGCGTCGCCCTGAAGCCCTGGCGCGCCCGGGCGGCGGAGGCGGCCCTGGTCGGCCGCGCGCCGGCGGAGGCCGCCTGCCGCGAGGCCGCGGCGCTGGCGCTCGCCGATGCCGCGCCCTCCGGCGACAACGCCTTCAAGATCGAGTTGGCGCGGCGGATCGTGGCGCGCGCCCTGCTGCTGGCCGCGGCCGGCACGCCCGGGCGCCTCCCGGCCCTGCCCGCCTCCCCCTTCGCCGCCCTCCCAGGAGCCCAGGCCCATGTCTGATCCGATCCCCGGCATCGCCGCGCCCGCGCATCTCCGCCAGGGCTCCAGCATCGGCCAGCCGCTGACCCGCCGCGACGGGCCGCTGAAGGTCACCGGCCAGGCCCGCTACGCCGCCGACAACCACCCGCCGGGCATGCTCTTCGCCGTGCTCGCCACCAGCGGCATCGCCCGCGGCCGGGTCCTCGGCCTCGATGTCGCGGCGGCCAAGGCGCATCCGGGCGTGGTGGAGGTGATGACCCCGGCCAACCGCCCGCCGCTGGCCGGCGACCCCGATGCCAAGGACTCGCCCTTCATGTTCCGGCTGGACGCGCTGCAGAACGACGCGGTCCGCTATCCGCAGCAGCCGATCGCGGTGGTGATCGCCGAGACGCTGGAGGCCGCGACCGAGGGCGCCGCGCTGCTCGCGCCGCGCTACGCGGCCGAGCCGCCGCGCGTCGGGCTGGACGGCGCCGCGGCCTTCGTGCCGGCTGCCGTCGGCGTCGGCAGCCCGGCCAGCTTCGCGCAGGGCGAGGTGGAGGCCGGCCTCGCCGCCGCGCCGCGCCGCATGGAGGCGGTCTACGAGACGCCGGCGCAGTACCACAACGCGATGGAGCCGCATGCCATCGTGGCGGCCTGGGACGGCGAAAGGCTCACCCTCGACACCCCGAGCCAGGGCATGGCCATGGCCCAGGCGCGCTTCGCCGCGCTCTTCGGCATCCGGCCCGAGGACATCCACATCCGCAGCCCCTTCCTCGGCGGCGGCTTCGGCTCCAAGGGGCTGGCCAACGGGCCGCAGGTGCTGGGCATCCTCGCCGCCCGGCTGGTCGGCCGGCCGGTGAAGCTGGTGCTGCGGCGGGAGCAGATGTACGGCCCGGTCGGGCATCGGGCGCCGACCCGGCAGACCATCCGCATGGGCGCCGACGCCGCCGGCGGCTTCACCGCCATCGCCAGCCACACCCTGACCGCCACCAGCAGCTTCGACGACTTCATCGAGGCCGCGGCGGACGTCGCCCATACCCTCTATGCGACCCCGGCGCTGCACACGAGCCACGAGGCGGTGCGGCTCGACACCGGCACGCCGATGTTCATGCGGGCGCCGGGCGAGGCGCCCGGCAGCATCGCGCTGGAAAGCGCGGTGGACGAGATGGCCTTCGCCTGCGGCATGGACCCGCTGGCCTTCCGGCTGCGGAACTACGCCGAGGTGGAGCCGGCCTCGGGCAAGCCCTTCTCTTCCAAGGCGCTGCGGGAATGCTACGCCGAGGGCGCCGCACGCTTCGGCTGGGCGGGCCGGCCGCTGCAGCCGCGGCAGATGCGCGACGAGGCCGGGCTGCTGGTCGGCTGGGGCATGGGCACCGCGACCTTCCCGGCGATGATGATGGCCGGCCATGCCCGGGCGACGCTGCGCGCCGACGGCAGTGGCCTGGTCGAGACCGGCGCGCATGACATGGGCCAGGGCGCCTGGACCGCGCTGGCCCAGGTCGCCGCCGACGGGATGGGGCTGCCGCTCGACCGGCTCGAGTTCCGCTCCGGCACCTCCGACCTGCCGGATGCCGGGATCGCCGGCGGCTCGGCCCACATGGCGACGGTCTCCTCCGCCATCCACGGCGCCGGCGGGGCGGTGATCGACAGGCTGGCGGCGCTGGCCACCGGCGACGAGCGCTCGCCGCTGTTCGGCGCCGGCAATGCCGGCGTGGTCGCCCGCGAGGGCCGGCTGCACCGCCGCGACGACGAGGCGCGCAGCGAGAGCTACGCCGCCATCCTTTCCCGCGCCGGCCTGGCCGGGCTCGAGGCGATGGGCCAGGGCGCCGCCGATCCGGCGGCGCAGAAAGCCTTCGCCATGCACGCCCATGGCGCGGTCTTCGTCGAGGTGAAGGTCGACCCCGACTTCGGCCAGATCCGCGCGACGCGGGTGGTCGGCGCCTTCGCCGCCGGCCGGGTGATCAACCCGCGGATGGTGCGCAGCCAGTATTACGGCGGGATGACCTGGGGCGTGTCCTTCGCCCTGCACGAACATGCGGTGACCGACCGGCGCAGCGGCCGGATCATGAACGCCGACCTGGCCGAGTACCACCTCCCGGTGAATGCCGACGTGCCCTCGCTGGAGGCGATCCTGGTCGCGGAGCAAGACCCGCATGTGAATCCGCTGGGCATCAAGGGCGTCGGCGAGATCGCCATCACCGGCACCGCGGGCGCCGTCGCCAATGCGGTCTGGCATGCGACCGGGGTGCGGGTGCGGCGCTTCCCGATCGGTCTGGAGGCGCTCATCGGCGCCTAGGGGCGGCCTGGTCCGGGCGGTCGCCGATCCAGGATGCAGCGGGCCTGGATCCGGTGGCCATCGGCCAGCACGACCAGGCCGCCGTGCGGCCCTTTCCCCGCCCCCGGGCCGGGGCAGGTTGTGCCCGGGCGCGGCGCGGGGCCATCAGAAGCTTTCCACCGGGCGCGCGGCAGGGCCCCGATCGGGGACCGCATCCCGCGCCGCCAGCGATGCCTCGAGCGCCGGCCGGCCGAAGCGGCGGAACAGCAGCGGCGTCAGCACCGCATCGAGCAGCGTCGCGCTGGCCAGCCCGCCGAAGATCGTCACCGCGACCGGATGCAGGATCTCCCGCCCCGGCTCGCCGGCGCCGAACAGCAGCGGCACCAGCGCCAGCCCGGCCGAGAGCGCGGTCATCAGCACCGGCGCCACCCGCTCCTCGCTGCCGCGCAGGATCAGCCGCCGCCCCCAGCGCCCGCCCTCGTGCAGCGCCAGGTTGAGGGTATGGCTCACCTTCAGGATGCCGTTGCGGGCGGAGATGCCGGCGAGGGTGATGAAGCCCACCAAGGAGGCGACCGACAGCGGCAGCCCGGCCAGCCACAGCGCCGCCACGCTGCCGATCAGCGCGAGCGGGATGTTGCCCATCACCACCAGCGCCAGCGCCGTCGAGCGGTAGCGCTGCCGCAGCACCACGAAGACCAGCCCGAGCGAGACCAGCGACAGCAGCCCGATGGTCCGGGCGGCTTCCTCCTGCGCCCGGAAATTGCCCTCGAGCACCGCCGCATAGCCGCCCGGCAGCGCGAAGCCGTCGATCGCGGCGCGCAGCTCGGCGGCGATCGCCGCCATGTCGCGGGCGCCGTCGCCGTTGCCGGAGACGGTGATGCGGCGCTGGCCGCCCTCGCGCAGCACCTGGTTCGGGCCGTCGACCTCCTCGACGCTGGCGACCAGCCGCAGCGGCACATGCCCCTGCGGCGTCGCCACCAGCAGCGCGCCCAGGCCCTCGGTGGTGCGGTCGCTGTCGGCGAGCCGCACCACCACGTCGAAGCGGCGCATCCCGTCCACGATCTGGCTGACGATGCGGCCCTTCGACAGCCCCTCCAGCGCCGTGGTCAGCGACGCCGGCGTCAGCCCATAGAGCGAGGCCTCGGCGTAGTCGGGCACCACCCGCAGCTGCGGGATGCGCACCTGCCGCTCGACCTGCAGATCCACCAGCCCCGGGATGCCCGCCATGCGCGCCCGCAGGCCCTCGGCCAGGGTGCCGAGCGTGTCGAGGTCGGGGCCGAACAGCTTGACCACGACCTCGCCGCGGACGCCGGAAAGGAGGAAGTCCAGCCGGTGCTGGATCGGCTGGCCGATGTTGACATTGGCCGGCAGCGGCGCCAGCCGGGCGCGGAGGTCGCCCAGCACCGCGGCGCGGCCGCGTGGCGAGCGGCGCAGCGCCACGTCGAGCTCGTTCACGTGCACGCCCTCGGCATGTTCGTCGAGCTCGCCCCGGCCGGTGCGGCGGCCGACCGAGACCACCTCCGGCACCTCGGCCAGCAGGCGTTCCGCGACGGCGCCGAGCCGCGCGCTCTCGGCCAGGGCGATGCCCGGGCGGAAGGCGATGCCGACCAGCACGGTGCCCTCGTTGAAGGCCGCCAGGAAGGCGCGCGGCAGCTGCACCGCGCCCCAGGCCGCGGCGGCGAAGAGCAGCGCCACCGCGCCATAGACCAGCCGCGGCCGGGCCAGGGCGCGCAGCAGCGCGGCGCGGTTCAGCCGCTTGGCCAGCCGCAGCACCGGGCCGTCCGGCCGGTGCGCCGCGGCCGGCCGGCGGCCCAGCAGCCAGTAGGCCAGCACCGGCGTCAGCGTCACCGAGACGATCAGGCTGGCCAGGATCGCCACGATGTAGGCGACGCCGAGCGGCGCGAAGAGCCGCCCCTCGATGCCCGGCAGCGCGAACAGCGGCAGGAAGACCAGCACCACCACCGCGGTCGCGTAGACGATGCCCGAGCGCACCTCCTGGCTGGCGGCGGCGACCACCGCCAGCACCGGGCGCGGGACGGCCAGCGCCGCGTTCTCCCGCAGCCGCCGCTGGATGTTCTCGACATCCACCACCGCGTCGTCGACCAGCTCGCCGATGGCGATGGCCAGGCCGCCGAGGGTCATGGTGTTGATGGTCAGGCCGCAGGCGTGGAAGACCACCACCGTCGCCAGGACCGAGACCGGGATGGCGACCAGCGAGATCGCCGTCGCCCGCACGTCCAGCAGGAACAGCAGCAGCACCACCGCGACCACCGCCGCCGCCTCCAGCAGCACCCGCTCGACGTTGGCGATGGAGGCGGCGATGAAGTCCGCCTGGCGGAACTGCACGCGGCTGGCATCGAGCCCGGGCGGCAGGCCCGGCTGCAGCGCCGCCAGCGCCGCCTCGACCGCGCGGGTGACGCGGATGGTGTCGGCGCCGGGCTGCTTCTGCACGCTGAAGACCACGGCCGGGCCGCCCTGGTAGCCGGCCTCGCCGCGCCGCGGCCGGGCGGCGAATTCCACCTTCGCCACCTGCCGCAGCAGGATCGGTGTGGCCGAGCCCGGCTGCGGCGCGATGGGGGTATCCGCCAGATCCTCCAGCCGCTGGGTCAGGCCGAGGTGGCGGATCAGGTATTCCCGCCCGCGCTGGTCGACGAAGCCGCCGCCGGTATTGGTGCCGAACCGCGCGACGGCGGCCTCGAGCTGCTCGGCACTCACCCCGAGCGCCAGCATGGCGGCCGGGTCGGGCGAGATGCGGTACTGCCGCACCTCGCCGCCGATCGGGATGACCTGGGCCACGCCGGGGATGGCCAGCAGCCGCGGCCGGATGGTGAAGTCCACCGCCTCGCGCGCCTGCATCGGCGTCACCCCCGCGGCGCGGACCGCAACCAGCATGATCTCGCCCATGATGGAGCTGACCGGCCCCATCACCGGCGCGACATTGGCCGGCAGCGAGGCGCGCAGCATGGAAAGCCGTTCGGCGACCAGCTGGCGCGCCCGGTACAGCTCGGCCGACCATTCGAACTCGACCGTGACGACCGACAGCGAGACGGCCGAGACCGAGCGGACGCGGGCGACGCCGGGCATGCCGCCCATCGCCGTCTCGATCGGGAAGCTGACCAGCCGCTCGACCTCCTCCGGTGCCAAGCCCTCGGCCTCGGTCAGCAGGGTGACGGTGGGGCGGTTGAGGTCGGGGAAGACATCGACCGGCACCCGCGGCAGCACCAGCAGGCCGTAGCCGACCAGCACCGCGGCGGCGACCAGGACCAGCAGGCGGGAGCGCAGGCTGGCGGAGACCAACAATGCGAACATCGCTCAGCGCACCTGGTTCACGAGGCCGGCGCCCTGCACCACCACGCGCTCGCCGGCGGCGAGGCCGGCGGCGACCAGCACGCGGGCGGCGTCGAGCGGCTCGATGCGGACCGGCGCGGCGGCGAAGATCTCGGGCTTGAGGTGGCGCCAGACCACCTGCTCGCCGTTCGGCGCCCGCACCACCGCGGCGCGCGGCAGGACCAGGCCGCGGATAGGCTCGGCGACCTCGGCCACCACCGTCACCGGCTGGCCGAGCGACAGGCCGGCCATGGGCTCCACCACCCGGAACTGCGCCAGGGTGGCGCCCTGCTGCACCGCCCGCCCGAAGCCCTGCAGCGCGAGCCGCATCGGCGGGCTGCCGCGGACCGAGGCGGTGGCGCCGCGCAGGTCCATCGCCGCGTCGCCGACGAAGACCAGCGCCTCGACCCAGAGTCCGGCGGGATCGACGATCTGGAACAGCACGTCCTGCGCCGCCACCACCTGCCCGGCGACGGCGCGGGCGCTGGCGACGACGCCATCGGCCGGCGCCCGGATCACCTCCGGCGCCACCCGGTTCTGCGCCAGCAGCGCGCGGCGGCGGCGCAGCCCCTCCAGCTCGATCTCGGTGTCGATCACCGAGACGCGGGTGCCGGCGCCGGAGGCGGCGAGGTTGCGGGCGCGGGCCAGCCGCGCCTCGGCGGTGGCGATCTGCTGGCCGAGGTCGCCGGAGCGCTCGGCGATGGTGGTCTGGTCGGCGACCGGGATCGCCGGCTCGACCACCGCCAGGACCTCGCCGCGCCGCACCGCCTGGCCGAGCCGCGGCAGGCCGGCCTCGGGCAGCGCGATGCGGCCGCCGGCGAGGCTCTGGGCGACGCCGCCGCGGTTGGGATCGGCGACGATGCGGCCGACCATGGTCACCGTGCGGGACGCGGCGGCGTCCCGCAGCGTCATGGTGCGCACCTCCAGCAGGCGCTGGCTGACCTTGGGCAGGAAGACCCGGCCATCCGGCAGGCGGGCGGGGGCGTCGACCGCCGCGCTGCCGGCCGGGGGCGCGGCCTCGTCGTGGTCGTGCCCCTCCCCGGCCCGCGCCGGCAGGGTCGGCAGCAGGGCCAGGAGGACGAGGGTGGCGGCGAGGGCGGCGCGCCGTGGCCGGCGGCGGCGCCCGGCGAGGCCCAGCCCGGCGAGGCCCAGCCCGGCGGCGAGGCCCAGCAGGGCACCGCCGCCGGCGACCAGCCAGGGCTGGTGCGCCAGCCACTCCCGCGCCGCATGCCAGCGGTCCTCGAAGGGGCCGGCATGCGGGTCGGGCGCGGGCAGCGCCGGCAGCGTGCCGGCCAGCAGGTCGTCGCCTTCCGGGCCGCCAGTGACCGAGAAGACCAGGTCGAAGGGCCGCCCGGTGCGTGCGAGCCGCGGCGAGTCCAGCAGGTAGGTGCCATCGGCCTCAGGGAGGGCGGAGAACGCTTCCTCCTCGAGCACCAGCTCCAGCCGGGCGTCACCGACCGGGACATTGCCCTCGATGCGGTCGAGCCAGAGCCGCAGCCGGTCCGGCGCCTCCCGCACCGCGACGATCTCGTAGCGGTCGGAATGGACCGCGACCCGGGGCCGCGCCGGCACCGCCAGGGCAGGTGGCGCCTCGTGCTCCGCATCGGCCAGGGCGAGCGGTCCGGGGATCAGGATGGCCAGCAGGGTCGCGCCGGAGATGACGCGCAGGGAGGCAGGCGCGCGGGCGAGGGCGCGCGGCAGCGACGGGAAGGGCATGACGGGCCTTGCAGCGGGAGGGCGGGACGCGGATGGCCGCACCCGTCCTCCGACAGGCCGCGGCTAGGCGGGCGTCGGCTGTCTCGGTGGCCGGGCCGGGACCCGGCCGGGCTGCCCCTCGGGGGAGGCCACCAGGGCCAGGGCCAGGACGGTGCCGGGCAGCGCCTGGGGCCCCGGGGTTCCCGCGCGATGCGGCATCATCGCCCGGGACGCGTGGCACAGCCCGCAATCCGCCAGCGCCGCGCCCTGCTCCGGGGCATCGCCACGGTCGGCGGTGACCGAGGCCGCGGCCGCCGGCCAGGCGCCCGCGGCGCCATGCCCATGCGGCGGCACGCCGGCCAGCAGCAGGGCCGCCAGCAGGGCGAGGATACGGCAGGAACGGAGCCGGAGGAGCGGGTTCAGCATCGCGAGGATGGCGCCGAGATGGCGGGAGCAGGGCCCCGCGTCAAGCCCGCCGGTGCCCGCGGCGGCGGGGCAGCGGGCGCGTCGGCTCCCCCTTCCCCCGCCGCCTGTCCCGCCCTCGGGTCAGGCCGCGTCGGGCAGCCGGTCGAGCAGCTTGTCGAGGGTGATCGGATACTCCCGCACCCGCAGCCCGGTGGCGTTGTGGATGGCATTGGCCACCGCCGCGCCGACGCCGCAGAGCCCGAGCTCGCCGACGCCCTTGGCCTTCATCGGCGAGGAGGTCGCATCGGCCTCCTCCAGGAAGACCACCTCCTGGTGCGGGATGTCGGCATGCACCGGCACCTCGTAGGTGGCGAGGTCGTGGTTGACGAAGAAGCCGTGGCGCTTGTCCACCGCCAGCTCCTCCATCAGCGCGCCGCCGACGCCCATGGTCATCGCCCCGATCACCTGGCTGCGCGCCGACTTCGGGTTGAGGATCCGGCCCGCGGCGCAGACCGCGAGCATCCGCCGCACCCGCACCTCGCCGGTCGCCGCATCCACGGCGACCTCGACGAAATGCCCGGCGAAGGTGGATTGCTGGTACTGCTTCGCCAGGTCGCCGTATTCGATGGTGTCCTCGGCGACCAGCCCGCCCTCGCCCGCCGCCTGGCCCAGCGGCGCGCTGCGGTTGCCCGCCCGCACCTGACCATCGGCGAAGGCGGTGTCGGCGGAGTTGAAGCCGAGCTTCTGCGCCACCGCCTCGCGCAGCTTGACGCAGGCGGCATAGACGCCGGCGGTCGAGCTGTTCGCGCCCCACTGCCCGCCCGAGCCGGCCGAGACCGGGAAGCTGCTGTCGCCAAGCCGCACCACCACCTTGTCCATGCCCACGCCCATCATCTCCGCCGCGGTCTGGGCGATGATGGTGTAGCTGCCGGTGCCGATGTCGGTCATGTCGGTCTCGACCGTCACCACGCCTGCCGCGTCCAGCCGGACCCGGGCGCCCGAGGGCATCGACATGCTGTTGCGGAAGCCGGCGGCAACCCCGATGCCGACCAGCCAGCGGCCCTCGCGGCGGCTGCCGGGCTTGGTCGCGCGCTTGTCCCAGCCGAAGCGCTCGGCGCCCTGGCGGAGGCATTCGATCAGCTGACGCTGCGAGAAGGGCCGGTCCGGATTGGCCGGATCGACCTGGGTGTCGTTCCTGACGCGGAACTCGATGGGGTCGAGGCCGAGCTGCTCCGCCATCTCGTCCATGGCGATCTCGAGCGCCATCAGCCCCGGCGTCTCGCCCGGCGCCCGCATCGCATTGCCTTCCGGCAGGTCCAGCGTCGCCAGGCGGTTCCCGGTCAGCCGGTTGGCGCCGGCATAGAGCAGCCGCGACTGCTGGATCGCATCCTCCGGCTCGCCGCCCGGCAGGTTGCCCGACCAGCTCTCATGCGCGATGGCGGTGAGCTTGCCGTCGCGGCCGGCGCCGAAGCGGATCCGTTGGATCGTCGCCGGCCGGTGGGTGGTGTTGTTGGCCATCATCGGCCGGGTCAGCGCCACCTTCACCGGGCGCTTCGCCGCGCGGGCGCCGAGTGCCGCGAGCAGCGTATCGGCCCGCAGGAACAGCTTGCCGCCGAAGCCGCCGCCGATATAGGGCGAGACGATCCGCACCTGCTCCTTCGGCAGGCCCAGCGTCTGGGCCAGGTCGGTCGTGGCCCAGTCGACCATCTGGTTCGAGGTCCAGACCGTGACCTTGTCGCCCTCCCACGCGGCGATGCTGGCATGCGGCTCCATCATCGCATGCGACTGGTCGGGCGTGGTGTAGGTCCGGTCGAACTGCACCGGCGCCGCGGCGAAGGCGGCCTCGAAGTCGCCGACCTTCTGGTCCGGGCTGCCCTCGCTCGGCTCGACGCCGGCCTGCTTCGCCGCCGCCAGGTCGTAGGCGCCCTCGGCCTTGGCGTAGTCGACCTGCACCAGCTGCGCCGCCGCGCGGGCCTGCTCGAAGCTCTCGGCGACGACCAGGGCGACCGCCTGGTGGTAGTGCTCGACCTCGGGGCCGCCGAACAGCGTGGCGGCGTTGCGCTTGCCCTTGTCGAGCTTGCCGGCGGTCTCGGCGGTGACGATGGTGATCACCCCGGGCGCGGCGCGGGCGGCGTCGAGCGCCATCCCGGTGATGCGGCCCTTGGCGATGGCCGCGCCGACCACGTAGCCATAGGCCTGGTTCGCCACCACATCGTGCCGCTCATAGGCATAGGGCGCGGTGCCGCTGGTCTTGAGCGGACCGTCGACGCGGTCGAGCGGCTGGCCGACGACCTTGAGCTGGTCGATCGGGTTGGTGGTGGCCGGCGTGTCGAATTTCATCGGCTCAGCTCCTCGCTTCCGCCAGCACCGCGCCCAGCGTGCGCTCGACCAGCGTGACCTTGAAGGCATTGTCGTGGGTCGGCCTGGCACCGGCCATGATCGCCGCGGCGGCCGCCTTGGCGCCGCGCGGGATCTCGGCCTCGGCCGCTTCCACCCGCCAGGGTTTGTGCGCCACCCCGCCGATCGCCACGCGCGCCGTGCCGTCGCGCTGCACGATGGCGGCGACCGAGACCAGCGCATAGGCATAGGAGGCGCGGTCGCGGACCTTGCGGTAGATATGCGTGCCGCCGGCCGGCTTCGGCAGCACCACCGCGGTGATGAACTCGCCCTGCTCCAGCGCCGTCTCGATCTGCGGCGTGTCGCCGGGCAGGCGGTGGAATTCGGCAATCGGGATGGCGCGGGCGGTGCCGTCCGGCTTCACCGTCTCGACCACCGCATCGAGCGCCCGCATGGCGATGGACATGTCGCCGGGGTGGGTGGCGATGCAGGCCTCGCTGCTGCCGATCACCGCGAGCTGGCGGCTGTAGCCGCCGATGGCGGCGCAGCCGCTGCCCGGCTGGCGCTTGTTGCAGGGCTGGTTGGTGTCGTAGAAATAGGGACACCGGGTCCGCTGCAGCAGGTTGCCGCCGGTGGTCGCCTTGTTGCGGAGCTGGCCGGAGGCACCGGCCAGCAGCGCGCGGGACAGAACGCCGTAGTCGCGCCGCACCCGCTCATCGGCCGCGAGATCGGTGTTGCGCACCAGTGCGCCGATGCGGAGGCCGCCCTCGGCGGTCGCCTCGATCTTGTCCAGCGCAAGGCCGTTGACGTCGATCAGATGGCCCGGGGTCTCGATCTGCAGCTTCATCAGGTCGAGCAGGTTGGTGCCGCCGGCGATGAACTTGGCGCCCGGAGTGCGGGCCGCCGCCGCCGCGGCCTCGGCCGGGGAGCGGGCGCGCTCGTAGGTGAAGGGCTTCATGCCTGACTCCCCGCGACTTCGCTGATGGCCTCGACGATGTTGGAATAAGCGCCGCAGCGGCAGATGTTGCCGCTCATGCGCTCGCGGATCTCCTCGGCGGTGACGCCCGGCTTGGCGTTCAGGTCGGCGCTGACATGGCTCGGGATGCCGGCCTCGATCTCCTTCAGCACGGCGACCGAGGAGCAGATCTGCCCGGGCGTGCAATAGCCGCACTGGTAGCCGTCGTGCTTCACGAAGGCCGCCTGCATCGGATGCAGGTCGCCGGGCTTGCCCAGCCCCTCGATGGTGGTGACCTCGTCGCCCTCGTGCATGACCGCGAGGCTCAGGCAGGTATTGATCCGGCGGCCGTTCACCAGGGCGGTGCAGGCGCCGCACTGGCCGTGGTCGCAGCCCTTCTTGCTGCCGGTGAGGTGCAGGTGCTCGCGCAGGGCGTCGAGCAGGGTGGTGCGCGTATCGATGTCGAGCTGGCGCCGCTCGCCATTCACGGTGAAGGAGACATGAGACAAGTTCGTCGCTCCGGTCGGGAAGGTCGCAGCGCTGGCCGCTGCAGGTGCCGCCCGCGTCTGCGCGCCGGCCGGCGCGGCGGTGACCGCCGCGGCCCCGCCGAGTAGGCCGCGCCGGGAGAGGTCAAGAGCATCTTTCGGTGACATATCTGGCATCATCTCTCGGCTGCTGGGGTATCCGCGCGTCGCGTGCTGTGCCAGGAGCGCAGTCGAGGCCTCCGCGTTGCAACCGGCGCCGCGGTTTTACGCAGATGCAGCATCATGCCTGCGCCAGCGGGCGGCGCCGCGGCGGATCGAAACGGCCCTGTGCGGTCCGGCGCCGGCGCGCTACCCCAGCAGGACCGGCACCAGGGACAGCACCAGCAGCGCCGCCATCGCCCAATTGAAGCGGCGCAGCGCCGCCGGCGTCCGCAGCAGCCGCGCGGTGCCGAGCCCGAGCGCCGCCCAGGCCAGCAGGCTGACCAGCGCGGTGAGGGCGAAGAGCACGGCCATGAGCCAGGGCCGGCCGTAGGTGAGGATGGCGCCGCCGGCGATGATCCATGCCTTGGGATTGACCCACTGGAACAGCGCCGCCTGCACCAGGGTCATCGGCCGGCCGCGGCGCGGGGCCTCGGCGGTGGCGGGCGCCGCGGTGGCGATCTTCCACGCCAGCCAGAGCATCCAGGCGGTGCCGACCCAGCGCAGCGCCGCCTGCAGGGCGGGCGAGGCCGCCAGCACCTCGGCCAGCCCGAAGGCGACCAGCACCAGCATCGCCGGAAAGCCGAGCGCGATGCCCAGCACGTGCGGCAGGCTGCGGCGCAGGCCGAAATTGGCCGCCGAGGCGGCGACCATGGCGTTGTTCGGCCCGGGCGATGCGGTCATCGCCAGGGCGAAGCCGGTGGCGGAGGCCAGCCAGGCGGCATCCATGCGCATCTCCCCGCGGGGCGGATCACCGGCGGGCGGCGCCACCCGGCCCGCCCGCCGGCCCCCCTGCCCTGTTCAGGCGCCGTTCTGCGCCACTTCGGCCGGGCTCAGGCGGACCAGCGCCTCGTAGTCGGTCATCAGCCGGCGGGTGAGCTCGCCCGGGGTGAAGGCGGTGCCGGCGATCTCCCGCACCGGCGTCACCTCGGCGGCGGTGCCGGCGAGGAAGACCTCGGAGGCGTCCTTGATCTCGCTTTCCCGGATGGTGCGCTCCACCACCTTGATCTGCTGCCGGCGGGCGAGGCCCATGACGGTGCGGCGGGTGATGCCGTCGAGGAAGCAGACCGGGGTCGGCGTGTGCAGCTCGCCGCCCATGTTGAAGAAGACGTTGGCGCCGGTCGCCTCGGCCACGTCGCCCTTGTAGTCCAGCATCAGCGCGTCGTCGTAGCCCTCGTCGGCCGCCGCGTGCTTGCTCATGGTCCCGATCATGTAGAGGCCCGCGGCCTTCGAGGCGGTCGGCGCGGTGTCCGGCGCCGGGCGCCGCCACTTCGCCATGCCGAGGCGGACGCCCGCCATCCGCTGCTCGACGCCGAAATAGGCGCCCCACTCCCAGGTGGCGATCGCCAGGTGGATCTTCGTCCCCCGCGCGGCGACGCCCATCTCCTCCGAGCCGCGCCAGGCGATCGGCCGGACATAGGCATCGGTCAGGCCGTTCTTCGCCACCGTCGCCTGGCAGGCGGCATCGATCTGCTCGGCGGCCCAGGGAATGTCGAAGCCGAGGATCCGGGCCGAGGCGATCAACCTTTCGGTATGCGCCCGCAGCTTGAAGATGTTGCCGGCATAAGACCTCTCGCCCTCGAAGACGGCGCTGGCATAGTGCAGCCCATGCGAGAGCACGTGCAGCTGGGCGCCCCGCCAGGGGACAAAATCACCGTCCCACCAGATCCAGCCGTCCCGGTCGTCGTAAGGAACTAGCGCCATGATGGCTACTCCCGCAATATCGTTGCTTCCAGCCCGGCCAAACTAGAATGGTCGGAAAAATTATGTCAAGGTCACTGACCAAACCTGGCCTGAGGAACCCGCATGTCTGCCATGCCGGACCAGACTGACACCAAGCCGCCCGAGGCGCCGACGGCGGCCCCGGTCGGCGCCGGCCGCAACCTGCTCTTCCTGCGGGAGGAGGAGCTGCGGCTCGCCCAAGACCTGCTCTTCTTCGGCTACCGCGACTTCACCGCCGGGGCGGATGCGATCCTGGCCGAGCTGGACATGGGCCGGGCGCATCACCGGGTGCTGCATTTCGTCGGCCGCCGGCCGGGGATCACGGTGGGCGACCTGCTCGGCATCCTCGGCATCACCAAGCAGTCGCTCGGCCGGGTGCTGACGCCGCTGATCGACGACGGCTACGTACTGCAGTCCACCGGCCGCAACGACCGCCGCCAGCGCCTGCTCTCGCTCTCGCCGCGGGGCGAGGCGCTGGAGCGGCGGCTGTTCGAGCGTCAGCGGGAATGGGTGATGCGGGCCTATCGCGAGGCCGGGCCGGTGGCGGTGGAGGGCTTCCGCCGGGTCATGCGCGGGCTGATGGGGCCGGAGGCCCGGGCCCAGCTCGAGCGGCTGGAGCGGCCGGCCGACCGCCCAGCCTCCCCGCGGCCGTCCGCCCTGGCCGCCGCGGCGCCCGCCACCGCCCGGGGCGCTGCCCCTTCCCACGGCCATCCCGGCACCATACACCCGCAGCGGAACGGTTGAGCGCCGGCCGGTCCGCACCGGCGGGACCGATCCGCAATAGAGGCTGATGCGCCGAACCTGATCCGGCCTATTGTCATGCCGCAGGAATCGCCCAGCCCGCCCTGCACCGGAGAGGAACCGCCATCCCATGCCTGCCGAGGCCACCACCCTTGTGGACAACGCCCATCTGCTGGTGGTGGACGACGACGCCCGGCTGCGGGCCCTGCTGCAGCGCTACCTGGCCGAGCAGGGCTTCCGCGTCAGCATCGCCGCCGATGCCGCCGCCGCCCGCGCCCAGCTCGCCGCCGTCGCCTTCGACCTGCTGGTGCTCGACGTGATGATGCCGGGCGAGACCGGGCTCGAGCTGGTCGAGACCCTGCGCCGCGCCGGCAACGACGTGCCGGTGCTGATGCTCACTGCCCGCGGCGGGCCGGACGACCGCGTCGCCGGCTTCGAATCCGGCGCCGACGACTACCTCGGCAAGCCCTTCGACCCGCGCGAGCTGGCGCTGCGCATCCGCACCATCCTCCGCCGCGTCGCCCCGCCGGCGCAGCCGCTCACCGCCGCCCCGGTCCAGCTCGGCATGCGCTGGTTCGATGCCGAGCGCTCCGAGCTGCGCGGCCCGGACGGCACCATCCGGCTGACCGGCGGGGAGGCCGCCCTGCTCGGGGCGCTCGCCCGCCGCGCCGGGGAGGTGCTCAGCCGCGAGGAGATCGGCACCGCCCTCGGCACGCCCGAGGCCGGCGAGCGGGCGATCGACGTCCAGGTCACCCGGCTGCGGCGCAAGATCGAGCCCGACCCGCGCGAGCCGCGCTTCCTGCATACCGTCCGCCACCGCGGCTACGTGCTGCGGCCCGGCCCCTGACCCGGATATCCCCGTGACCGGAACCGCGTAGGCATGGCCAATCGCCTGACCGCCGGGCTGCGCCGCCTGCTGCCGCGCTCGCTGCTGGCGCGCTCCGTGCTCATCATCCTGGTGCCGATGCTGATCCTGCAGGCGGTCGCCCTGCAGCTCTTCTACGGCGGCCACCTCGACGTCATCTCGCGCCGCCTGACCGGCGGCGTCGCCGGCGACGTCGCCTTCGTCGCCGAGCTGATCCGGCGGGAGCCGCCGGAGCAGCACCCCTGGATCTTCCGCGAGGCCGCCTGGCGGCTGGAGCTCGGCCTCGCCTTCGAGCAGGGCGGCCAGATTCAGCCCGGCGAGCGCCGCTCCAGCCGGTCGCTGCTGCCGCTGGAGGAGGACCTGAACAACGCCCTGGGCGAACGGGTCCGCGCCCGCTTCGATACCGACTGGCAGTCCGACCCGCGCAGCATCATCATCCGCGTCCAGCTGCCGGACGGCGTGCTGCACGTGGAGGCGCCGCGCAAACGGCTGTTCACCGCGACTCTCTATCTCTTCGTGATCTGGCTGGTCGGCTCGGCGCTGCTGCTCTCCGGCGTCGCGGTGCTGTTCATGAAGAACCAGGTCCGCGCCATCCGGCGGCTGGCCGCGGCGGCCGATGCCTTCGGCCTCGGCCGCGACCTCGGCGCCATCAAGCCCGAGGGCGCCAGCGAGGTCCGCCAGGCCGCCGCCGCCTTCAACCGCATGCGCGAGCGCATCCGCCGCTTCGTCGGCCAGCGGACCGAGATGCTGGCCGGCATCAGCCACGACCTGCGCACCCCCCTCACCCGGATGCGGCTCGGCATCACCATGCTGCCGCGGGCGGCGGAGACCGAGGAGGACATCGCCGCCCTCACCCAGGACATGGAGGAGATGGAGCGGATGATCGCCGCCTACCTCACCTTCGCCCGGGGCGAGGGCACCGAGCAGGTCCGCCCGGCCGACCTGGTCGAGCTGGTGCAGGATGTTGCGGCCAAGGCGCGGCGCTCGGGCGCGGCGGTGGAGGTGGCCTCGCCGGCCAGCCTCGCCCTGCCGCTGCGGCCGGATGCGGTGCGCCGCAGCCTGGCCAACCTGATCGACAACGCGCGCCGGCATGCGAAGCGGATCGCGGTCGCGGTGGACACGGTGGCGCGCACCGAGCCGGGCGGCCCGGGCGGGGTGGGGGCGGACCGCGATGCCCATGCGCTCTGGGCCCAGGTGACGGTGGACGACGACGGGCCGGGCATCCCGGCGGGTGAGCGCGAGGACGCCTTCCGCCCCTTCAGCAGCGGCTCGCCGGACGGCACCGGCCTCGGCCTCGCCATCGCCCGGGACATCGTCCGGGCGCATGGCGGGGATATCCTGCTCGAGGAGAGCCCGCTCGGCGGGTTGCGGGCGAGGCTGCGGCTGCCGGTCTGAGCGCGGGCGCCGCGGCGCTACAGCCCGGCGCAGGCCTCCACCAGCGCATCCGCCGCCGCCTGCATCGCCGCCAGGGTCTTGTCGGCGTTGCGGGCCGAGGCGGCGTCGGGATGCTCGATATCCTCGAGCATGGCGGCGGTGTCGGCGACGCCGGCCAGCATGTCGTCGCGCAGCTCCTCGATCACCTGCTTCACCGCCTCGCGCCGGTCCTCGTCGCCGGCCAGCATGCCCGCGACGATCGCCTCCACCTCGCGCTGCATGCGGGCCGGCGCCGCGCCGCGGCCGACGAGGTCGGCGATGCGCGCCATGGCCGCCTTGCCCATCCCCTTGGTGCTCGGGGGCTTCGGTGCGGTGGTCTTTGCGGGCCGCTTGGCCAAATCGGAATTCCTTGCAGGCAGATGGTCTTATCAGAACAATGTTGCGAAGGGCAGTACCTGCACCGGGTCGCCCGGCGCCACGGTGAGCACATCCTCGGCCAATTCGACGAAGGCCTCGCTCTCGGTCAGGGAGGTGAGCAGCCCGGCGCCCTCGCGGCCGAATTTCCGGGCGACCGGCAGCGCCGCCCCGCCCCCCGCTCCGGCCACCAGCCGCACCCGGACGTATTCCCGCCGCCCCGCCTTCTTGCGGTAGCTGAATCCCGCCTCGGCCGGGAAGCGCGGCAGCGGCTCGGCCGCGGCGCCGGCCAGCCGCAGCACCAGCGGCCGCGCCAGGTGCAGGAAGGTGACGATGGCGGCGACCGGATTGCCCGGCAGCCCGACCACCGGCGTCCCGGCGACCACGCCCATGGCCGCCGGCCGCCCCGGCTTCACCGCCAGCCGCCAGAAGACCAGCCGGCCGCCCTGCTCGATGGCGGCGCGGACATGATCCTCCTCACCGGTCGAGACCCCGCCCGAGGTCAGCAGCAGGTCGTGGCTGCCCGCCGCCGCCCGCAGCGCCGCCGCGGTCGCCGCCGCCTCATCCGGCAGGATGCCGAGGTCGGTCGCCGCGACCGGCAGCTTCGCCAGCAGCGCCAGCAGGGAGAAGCGGTTGCTGTCGTAGGTCTGGGCGGCGCCCAGCGGCCGCCCCGGCGAAGCCAGCTCGTCGCCGGTGGAGAAGACCCCGACCCGCACCCGCGGCACCACCGGCAGCACCGCCAGCCCGAGCGCCGCGGCCAGGCCGATCTCCGGCGCCCGCAGCCGCCGACCCGCCGGCAGGGCCAGCGCACCCTGCGCCACATCCTCCCCGACCGGCCGCGCATTGGCCCCGGGCTTGAGGCCGGCCGGCACCCAGACCCCGTCCGCCTCCGCGGTCGCATCCTCCTGCATCACCACGGTATCGGCGCCGGGCGGCATGGGGGCGCCGGTGAAGATGCGGGCGGCGGTGCCGGGACGCAGCGGGTGGTCCGGGCTGTGTCCGGCGGCAACCCGGCCGTCATGCCCGAGGAAGCTGCGGCCGCCGGCGGCGAGGTCGCCATGGCGGAAGGCATAGCCGTCCACCGCGGCGTTGAAGAAGGGCGGCAGCGGCCCGGGCGCCAGGAGGTCGCGTGCCAGCACCCGGCCCAGCGCCGCCAGCAGCGGCAGGCTCTCCTCGCCGCCCAGCGGCGGGACGCGGCCGGTGATCAGGGCCTCGGCCGCCTCCACCGAGAGCAGCGGGCCGCCGAAGGCGAAGCAGTCATCGGATAGCTGGGCCATAACCGCCGCTCCCTACCAGCCAGCTGCGTCCACCGCGTGCCGCAGCACGAGATCGGCGATCGCCGCCGCATCGTCGAGCGGCGCCCAGGGCAGCGTCGCTTCCGGCGCCAGGTCGCTGGCGACCGCGACGATCGCCGGATCCTCCGGATGGATCCAGGGCTTGCCGTTGGCCGCGCGGTGGACCTCGATCTTGGGGTGCCGGTCGCGCTTGAAGCCCTCGACCAGCACGAGATCGACCGGCGCGAGCTGCCCGAGCAGCTGCCGCAGCTCCGGCTCCGCCGCGCCGCGCAGCTCGGTCATCAGCGCCCAGCGGTTGGCCGAGGACACCAGCACCTGCCGCGCCCCGGCCTCGCGGTGGACCCAGCTGTCCTTGCCCGGCGTGTCCACGTCGAAGCGGTGATGCGCGTGCTTGATAGTGGAGACGCCGACCCCGCGCGCCGTCAGCTCCGGGATGAGCTTGGCGAGCAAAGTGGTCTTGCCGGCCCCGCTCCAGCCGGCGAGGCCGATCATCCGCATGGGGCCGCCGTCAGTCCGCGCCGGCCGCCCTGGCCTGCGGCTGCCCGATGTCGGCGACCGCGTGGGCCTTGGCCAGTTCCTGCTCCACCCACAGCGCGTGATGCTCCTTGGCCCAGTTGTAGTCGACGCGGCCGGTGCCCATGGCATCGAAGGCCCCCTCCATGCCGAGGGTGCCGATGTAGATATGCGCCAGCATCGCCGCCACCATCAGCGCCGAGAGCACGCCATGCACCATGTGCGCCCATTGCTGGCCGGCGATGTCGGTGACCGCGAAGGGGAATATCAGCACATAGCCCGAGGCCGCGACCACCCCGCCGCCCAGCACCGTGACCCAGAAGACCATCTTCTGCCCGGCATTGAAACGCCCGGCCTTCGGATGGCCATGGCCGACGAAGCCGCCGCCGGCCTTGATCCAGGCGAGGTCCAGCTTGTTCGGGATATTGTCCCGGAGCCAGACCAGCAGCATCACCACCAGCCCGGCGGTGAAGGGGAAGGCCAGGAAATTGTGGGCGATCTTGCCGGCCTGGCTCACCGCGGTGAAGGCCTCCGGCCCGATCAGCGGCAGCAGCAGCCAGCGGCCGAAGGTCAGGTTCAGCCCGGACAGGCCGAGGATGATGAAGCAGCTGGCGACCATCCAGTGGTTCACCCGCTCGAGCAGCCCGAAGCGCACCAGGGTGCGGCCCGACCAGCCCTCGCCGATGCGGATCCGCCCGCGGAACAGGAAGAACAGCCCGAGCAGCCCGGCCATGCCGAGCACCGCGATGGCGGCGACCCAGGT
The DNA here is from genome assembly GCF_030409335.1 of Paeniroseomonas aquatica. Classification (GTDB taxonomy): domain Bacteria; phylum Pseudomonadota; class Alphaproteobacteria; order Acetobacterales; family Acetobacteraceae; genus Belnapia; species Belnapia aquatica. The sequence continues at coordinate 62,894 of NZ_JAUFPN010000165.1, read as the reverse complement.
CAGGGTCCGGTTGTGGAAGGCGCGCCATTCGCGGCCCTCCGGCTGGATGAGGTTGCCCGATTTGGCATCGGGGATGCTGACCCGGCCGGAGATGTGTTCGCCGCGCAGCAGCGCGCGCAGCTCCAGTTCGGCGGCGTCCTGCTGGCCGCGTTCGCCCAGCGGCGGCGGCGCCACGATCGGGGCGACCGGGGTCGGCGCCACCGTCGCCTGCGGCGCGGTCGGGGTGCCGGTCGGCTGCTGCGGTTCGGTGCTGTTCGGCACCTGGCCGCCGCCGACGCCGCCGCGGCCGCTGCCCACCTCGGGCACCGGCGCCTGGACTTCGGGCGCGCCGCCGGCAGGCGCGACATTCGAGTTCTGGTTGGAATTCTGGGCCGCGACGCCGCCCGCGACCAGCGAGAGGGCAAGCGCCGCCCCGGCGAGGAAGGAGGTCATGCCGGCAGCACCTCCTTGTAGGCGGTCCGCCAGCCCCAGGCCCCCGAGCCGTAGCCGCGGCGCTGGACCCGTTCCTGGTAGATGCTGGCGATGATGTCGCCGTCGCCGGCCAGCAGCGCCTTGGTCGAGCACATCTCGGCGCAGAGCGGCAGCTTGCCCTCGGCGATGCGGTTCGAGCCGTACTGCAGGTATTCCGCCGGGCTGTTGTCCTGCTGCGGCCCGCCGGCGCAGTAGGTGCACTTGTCCATCTTGCCGCGGCCGCCGAAATTGCCGACCCGCGGATACTGCGGCGCGCCGAAGGGGCAGGCGTAGAAGCAGTAGCCGCAGCCGATGCAGAGGTCCTTGTCGTGCAGCACGATGGCGTCCGCCGTCGTGTAGAAGCAGCTCACCGGGCAGACCGCGGCGCAGGGCGCGTCGGTGCAATGCATGCAGGCCATGGAGATGGAGCGCTCGCCCGGCTTGCCGTCGTTGATGGTGACGACACGGCGGCGGTTGATGCCCCAGGGCACCTCATGCTCGTTCTTGCAGGCGGTGACGCAGGCGTTGCACTCGATGCAGCGGTCCGAATCGCAGAGGAATTTCATCCGGGCCATGATTAGGCGCTCCTGATCTGGCAGAGCGTGACCTTGGTTTCCTGCATGAAGGTCACCGGGTCGTAGCCATAGGTCGTGATGGTATTGACGCTCTCGCCCAGCACGATCGGGTCGGTGCCCGGCGGGTAGAAGCCGCGGCGGTCCTCGCCCTGGTAGAAGCCGCCGAAGTGGAAGGGCATGAAGGCGACGCCGCGGCCGACGCGCTCGGTCACCAGGGCCTTCACCCTGATCCGCGCGCCGTTCTCGGGCCCGGCGACCCAGACCCAGCCGCCGTCGCGCACGCCGCGCTCGGTCGCATCCGCCGGGTTGATCTCGACGAACATCTCCTGCTGCAGCTCGGCCAGCCACTTGTTGGAGCGCGTCTCCTCGCCGCCGCCCTCGTATTCCACCAGCCGGCCGCTGGTCAGGATGATGGGGAAGTCCTTCACGACAGTGGTGCTGCGGGCCTGGATGCTCTGCCCCAGATGCGGCATGCGGAAGCCGCGGCGGTCGGGCAGGGTCGGGTACTTGGCCATCAGGTCGGGCCGGGCGGTGTAGATCGGCTCGCGGTGCACCGGCACCGGATCCGGCAGGTTCCAGGCGACGGCGCGGGCCTTGGCATTGCCGAAGGGCGAGCAGCCATGCTCCAGCGCCACCCGGATGATGCCGCCCGAGAGGTCGGTGGACCAGGCGGCGCGGTCGATGTTCGGGCCGAAATTCGCGGCGATGCTGGCCTTCTCCGCCGCGGTCAGGTCGTCGAACCAGCCGAGGCGCTTCAGCATCGCCACGGTGAACTCGGGGTAGCCGTCCTGGATCTCGCTCCCCTTCGACCAGCTGCCCTCGGCCAGCAGCGTCTGGCCGTTGCGCTCGACGCCGAAGCGGGCGCGGAAGGTGCCGCCGCCGTCCTTCACGTGGAGGTTGGTGTTGTAGAGGATGTGGGTGCCGGGATGCCTGATCTCCGGCGTGCCCCAGCAGGGCCAGGGCAGGCCGTAGGTGTCGTGCTCCACCGGCGTGCCGGGCCTGCCGCGCAAGGTCACCAGGTCGAACTTGTCCTGGTGCTCCATGTGCAGCTTCAGGCGCTCGGGCGACTGCCCGGTATAGCCGATGCTCCAGAGCCCGCGGTTCATCTCCCGCAGGATGCTCTCGGCGCTGACCACGCCGTCCTTGACCTCGATCGTCTTGAACATCTCGGCGCCGAAGCCGAGCTTCTGCGCGAGCGCATGGATGACGTCGTAGTCGTTGCGGCTCTCGAAGATCGGATCGACGATCTTGTAGCCCCACTGCAGCGAGCGGTTGGAGGCGGTGCGGGTGCCGTCCATCTCGAAGCTGGTGCAGATCGGCAGCAGGTAGGTGCCGTCCTTGCGGTTCGAGACCTGGCTGAAGGTGGTCGGATGCGGGTCGGCGACGACCAGCAGCTCGAGCTTCTCGAGGCCCTTGATCGATTCCGGGATGCGGGTGACGGTGTTGCCGCCGTGGCCGAAGACCATCATGGCCTTCAGGCTATGCGGCTGGGCGACATAGGCCTCGCCGTCGGCGGCGGTCTTTTCCTGCTCGCCCGGCATCAGCGTCGCGTCGAACCAGCGCGTGGTCGGGATGCCCGGCATCTCCATCAGCGCCTTGCTGCCGAAGCGGCCCTGCATCCACTCGTAGCTGACGCCCCAGACCCGGCAGAAATGCCGCCAGGCATTCTCGTCGAGGCCGTAGTAGCCGGGCAGCGAGGTGACATCGAGGCCCATGTCCGTCGCGCCCTGCACGTTCGTATGGCCGCGGAAGATATTGGCGCCGGTGCCGGTCGCGCCGACGTTGCCGGTCGCCAGCAGCAGGATGGAATAGGCCCGCACGTTGGCGGTGCCGACGGTCTTCTGGGTCGCGCCCATGCACCAGATCAGCGTGCTCGGCTTCTGCGTCGCGAACATCTGCGCCACGCGCTTGAGCTGTTCGCCCGGCACGCCGGTGACGCGCTGCACCTCGTCGGGCTTCCACTTCGCCACCTCGGCGCGGATCTCCTCCATGCCGTGGACGCGCTGGGCGATGAACTGCTTGTCCTCCCAGCCATTCTCGAAGATGTGCCAGAGCAGGCCCCAGATCAGCGGGATGTCGGTGCCCGGGCGCAGCCGCACGTACTCGGTCGCATGCGCCGCCGTCCGCGTGTAGCGGGGGTCGATGACGATGAGGTTGGCGCGGTTGACCTCCTTGCCGGTCAGCACGTGCTGCAAGGAGACCGGATGCGCCTCCGCCGGATTGCCGCCCATGATGATCATGGTCTTGGCATTGCGGATGTCGTTGTAGCTGTTGGTCTGGGCGCCGTAGCCCCAGGTATTGGCCACGCCGGCGACGGTGGTGGAATGACAGATGCGGGCCTGGTGGTCGACCGAGTTGGTGCCCCAGAAGGCGCCCAGCTTGCGGTACAGGTAGGCCGCCTCGTTGGTGAATTTGGCCGAGCCCAGCCAGAAGACGCTGTCCGGCCCGGCCTTCTCCCGCACCTCGAGCAGCTTGGCCGAGATCTCCGAGATCGCGGTGTCCCAGCTCAGCCGCTGCCATTCCCCGCCGACCAGCTTCATCGGGTACTTCAGCCGGCGGTCGCCGTGCACCAGCTCGCGCACCGAGGCGCCCTTGGCGCAATGCGTGCCGCGGTTGATCGGGCTGTCGTAGCTCGGCTCCTGGCCGACCCAGGTGCCGTGGCGCACCTCGGCGGTGACGGTGCAGCCGACCGAGCAATGGGTGCAGACGTTCTTGATCCGCTGCAGCGGCGCGTTGCGGTCGGCGAGGTCCGGCGTCGCCTCGTTCGCCGCCCGGGCGCGGCCGGCGCCGAGGCTGCCCAGCGCGGCCAGGCCGGCGCCGCCGAGCCCGGCCTGGCGCAGGAAGCCGCGGCGATCCATGCCGCCGCCCGAGAGACCCTGGTAGGCGGAGGACAGGCGCTGCCTGGCGGCGCGGCCATCGGCGCGTTTGATCAGCATGCTGCGGCCCTACTGCTCGTAGCGGTTGGTGCGATAGAAGGCCTTGACCTCATCGCTCTCGACGTAGCGCGCGGCGCGGCGCTGGGCGTCGTTCTCCTTGGCGGCCTGGCCGGCCGGCACGGTATCGGCCCGCTGCACCACCGCGGCCCCGGCCGAGGCGCTGCCGGCCGCGGCCGCGGCAGTGCCGAGCCCCAGCGCCCGGAGGAAGCCGCGCCGTTCGGCACCCGTCTTGTCGGTCATCGGCAATCCTCTTTCCTGGTCACGCCGGCAAAGCCGCGGCGGCCTGTTCGATCTCGATCACGCTGCCGCCCAGCAGGCCCACCGCGCGGTAGAAGGCCGCCGACTCCGCCCCGGCAATATCGGCGAAGCAGCGCCCGGCCCAGGGCGCCAGGTGGCGGGCGAAGAAGGCCTCGGGCGGCTCCCCGCCGAAGCGGCCTTCCAGCAGCCCCGCCATCACCTCGCAGCAAAAGCCCAGCTGATCCTCGGGCTCCGCCATCCCCTCGGCGCGGACGATGCCGAGCCGGGCCAGGGTGCCACGCAACTCGGCCAGCGGCCGTTCGTGCAGGAAGCCGGTGAGGTAGTAGGAGGCATAGGCCAGCACCTCCCCCCGGCCGACGCCGACGAAGAGGGCGAAATGCTCGCGTGCCGCCGCCGCCGCATCGGCGCGGGAGGCCGCCTCGGCCAGCCGCCCGAGGGCCGTGCCCAGGGCCGAGTCGTCGCCGCGCAGGGCGGCCAGGCCGGCCAGCAACGCCGCATCCGGCGGCGCCGCGAGCAGGCGCCCCAGGAGGGCGAAAAGCCGTCCCCGCTCGCTATCCAGCGGATCCACCACGACGTCCTCGGTCTCCCCGGCAGGCTTCATTCACTATTCTTCAACAAGTTAGCGCAGGGCCGATGCAGCGCCGATGTGCCAGACCGGCCGCGGTACTGGCAAGCGAGATACGTCTCACGAGAAGGATACCGCCCTGCAGATGGGGCGCCGCCCGGGAATTCAAACCGGCTTGGCACGCCCATGCCGCCGGGGCGGGGGCAGAGGTGGGGCAGCGGCGACCCCCTCCACAACCAGCGCGAGGGCTGGGGCCTGGGCTGGAGGCATGGCCGGGTCCGGCCCGGCGCCGGACGCCGGTGCAGCGGCCTCCTCCAGGTCAGGCGCGTCCGGGTCGGGCGGCACCGCCACCTCGGCCAGCGCCACCGGTGGCGCCTCCTCGGGCGGGGCCAGCTTCTCCAGCGCGCCGATCGCCTGGGCCAGCATGCGGGTCACGTCGCCGCCGAGCTGCAGGGCGAAGCCGGGCACCCCATCCGGGGCGTTGTAGTCCCAGGCATAGTCCGCCGGGCCGATGAAGTCGCGGATGGCCGGGTCCAGCGTCCAGGCCCGGCGCAGCGCCGCCTGCCGCAGCGGCGCCGGCACACCGGGGCGGAGGAAGGCGGTGAAGTCGCTGGCCCCGGTCAGGCTCTCGACCGGCGGCAGGCCGGCCGGGTCGAAGGCCTCGGCCGGCGGGGCGGCCGGGAGCCCGGGCGCAGCTTCGGCGGCGGGTTCGGCCCCTGGCGCGGGCGGCGGCGCCTCCGGCTCCGGCAGGACGCCCCGCTTCCGCCGCGACCAGCGGCTGAGGAAGCCTTCCTCCCGCACCGTCATCCCGCGTCATCCCCATCCCGTCGCAGGCCGGGCCGCTTGGCCAGCGCCTCCGGATCGGCCCGGTCGCGCCGGCGCTTGTGCTGCATCCGCTCGACATGGTGCTCGGCGACGAAGGCCTCCAGCCGGTCGCGCAGCCCGGGCGGCAGCGGCAGCGCCTCCAGCAGGTCGCTGCCGGTATCGGCATAGAGATGCGCCTCCCCGGCATCCACCGTCACCGCATGCAGTCTGAGGCCGGGGTCGGTCTCCACGTTCCGCAGCACCACCCAGATGCTGGGCGCCGCGGCGGCGAGGTTGTCCCGGTAGTTCGGCGTATCGGTCGGGCAGAACAGCACCTCGGCCCGGCCGGCGAGGAACAGCGTCCGCCCCTCGGCCTCCCGCAGCACCGTCCAGGCGGGCAGGTCGGGCGCCGCTTCCAGCACCTCGACGGCGCGCCAGGACCACGCGGCCCATTGCGTCACGCCGGGCCGCCGCTCGGCCAGGACGGCCACCGGGATGCGGATCGAGCCGGGGACCTCCAGGTGCCCGCTCACGCCGCCTCCCCCCGCGTCTTCAGCGGCAGCCCGACCAGGTTCTGCGGCTTGAGCCGCACCCGCTGGGCCGCATCCATCGCCAGCGCCAGGTAGACCGGCTTGCCGACGGCCCGCGGCAGCACGCGGGAACTCTCGGCGAATTCCAGCACGCCGAGCCAGAGGATCCGCGCCAGCCGCGCCTGCTTCACCTTGGCGCCCTTCCAGAGGTCGTTGGCGATCGCGGTCGCCTCGGCATCGAGGCCGACATGCCAGGACCAGTTGCGGTCGTCGATCACCGGCACCGGCCGGATCGCCACCGCCTCCCCCAGCACATGGCCGATGAAGGCCTCGAGCGCGCGGGCCATGCCGTGCTGGCCGGGCCGGCCCTCGGCGATGTCCAGCGCCAGGTCATGCGCATCGGACCGCGCGGGATACTCGGCGGCGTTGGCCTCCGACAGCACCTCCAGCTCCACCTCCCGCGGCGGCGCCCCGGCCTCGGTCAGCAGCCGGCCGATGGCGCCGAGGTCGCCGTCCCCGGCCTTGGCATCGAGGAATTCCTCGTCCGCCAGCAGCAGCGCCCCGGGGTGGATCGCCGCCCGCTGGGTGCGGAAGAAAGCCTCCGCCGCGCGCAGGATGAAGGGATCACCCACCCCCTCCAGCGCCGCGCGGGCCACCAGATGCGTCAGCATCTGCAGGAACAGCGGCGGGATGCCGGCGACCGAGCCGCGGAACAGCGCCAGCCAGGCCGCCTCCAGCGTCGGCTCCGCCTGCACCCGGTCGCGGAAGCCGAGGAACACGGCCCAATTCTCCCGCGCATCGGCATCGGCCAGCGCCGCCACCTCGACCGCCGGCACCGCCCGCAGGGGGGCCGCCAGCAGACCGGTATGCAGGGCCAGCTCCGCGTCGCAGGCCTCCTCCGGCGGCACCAGCTCCGGCCGGGCGAGGAAGGCCCGCCAAAGGTCCGGCGTCGGCACCAGCCGCCCGGCCTCGTCCCGGTCGCAGAGGTGATGGCCTGAGGAGAGCCAGAAATCGCCCGGCGTGATCATGGGGGGTCCTTCGCCAGGCGGGTGAGGTCGGGATGCTCGGGCTCGTCCTCGCCGCTGACCTCGAGGATGCCGAAGACCGGCAGCGCGCCGAAGTCGCCGTGCGGCGCCTCCCGCCGGTGCAGGCTGCGGAAGCGCTCGCGCACCGCGCCGGCCTCCACCACCCGGCTCAGCGCCAGCACGGTGCCCGGCGGATGGTCGCACAATGCGGCGGCGAAGCCGATCTCCTCCCGCGCCGCCGCCTCGGCCGCCGCCGCATCCGGGGCGCCGTAGCGCGCCCGGATATGCGCCGAGAGCGCCGCCACCGCCGCCTCGACCGCGGTTTCCTGGGCCTCGGCCACCTCCACCAGCGTCGACCAGCCGAAGCTGCCGATGCCGAGGAAGCCGGCGCGGAATTCCTGCCGCCGCTTGCCGGCGAGCGCCGCCGGGTCCTCGTCCCAGAAGGCGAAGCCGCCGGGCACCGCCCATTCCCCGGCCGGTGCCGCCCGGTCGAAGACCACCAGGTCCGAGGGGTCGAGCCGGATCGTGCGCGGCAGCTTCATGGGAGCCCCTGCCGGGTCGTCACGCCCTGGCGGTCCAGCAGCAGCGCGGCGGTCGCCGGGTCGATCGCCCGCCGCAGCCCCGGCTCGTCCTGGCCGTCGAGCAGCCGGGCGAGGAAATCCGCCATCAGCCGCCCCGGCCCCTCGGCCTCCCAGCGATCCAGCCCGGACATCAGATGGCGCGCCCAGGCCTCGGTCAGGGCCGCGGCGGCGATCCCGGCGAAGCCCTCCTCCTCGAGCCCGGTGCGGCCGGGATCGCGCCCCGGCTCCGGCCCGGGCGGCAGCGCCAGCACCACCTCGAAGCCCACCACCAGCCAGTCCGGCACCGCCGCCGCGGCCACGCCGGGCGGGGCCGCCAGGCGCAGCCGGCCGCAGGCGCCGCCATTGACCAGCAGGGTGCCCGGCCAGCGCCAGGCCAGCGGCACCTCCGGCGGCCCCAGCACCCCGAGCGCATCGACCAGCGCATTCCCCGCCGCCAGCAGCGCCAGGCGCGCCGCCCCCAGCGGCCGTTCCGGCTCCAGCACCACCGCCGCCTCGGCCCGGGCATAGGCGGAGACCCAGGCCAGCGTCCCGGCGCCGTGCCCGGCCAGGCGCACCGCCTCGGCCAGGGCATCGCCGCCCTCCCGCAGCCGATGCTGGGTGAAGACGCCGGGCAGCGAAAGGGAACGGGTCGTGACCATGAACCTCCAGGGGAAGCCTCGCATCCGGGCGGGACGCGGCATATATGCGCCCGACCCCGGTGCGCAAAGCCGGATGAACGCCGGGAATCGCCAGCCTATGTCGGAACGCATCGCCTTCGTCTGCAGCTGCGAGGACAGCATGCGCCTCGACGGCCGGGCCCTCGCCCGCGGCTGCGCGGCGCAGGGCACCGAGCTGCGGACCGCCGAGCACCTCTGCCGCAGCCAGCTCGACCGCTTCCTGGCCGCGGTCGGCACCGGCCGGCCGGTGACCGTCGCCTGCACCCAGGAAGCCCCGCTCTTCGCCGAGGAGGCCGCCGCCGCCGGCGCCACCGCCCCGCTCAGCTTCGTCAACGTCCGCGAACAGGCCGGCTGGGCCGAGGAAGGCGCCGCCGCCGGGCCGAAGATGGCCGGGCTGCTGGCCGCCGCCGCCATCCCGCTGCCGGAGACCCCGCTGGTGCCGCTGGCGAGCGAGGGCGTCACCCTGGTGCTCGGCCGCGACGAGGTCGCCATCGCCGCCGCCCGGCGGCTCGCCGACCGGCTGGACCTGACCGTGCTGCTGACCGGCGCCGAGGCGGTCACCCCGCCCGGCCGGGCCGAATTCCCCATCCTGCGCGGCCGCGCCCGCAGCGCCACCGGCTGGCTCGGCGCCTTCGAGGTGGTGGTCGACGGCCATGCCGCCGCCTCCCCGGCCTCCCGCGCCGCCTTCGCCTGGGGGCCGCCGCGCGACGGCGCCCGCAGCCGCTGCGACGTCATCCTCGACCTGACCGGCGACCCGCCGCTGTTCCCGGCGCATGGCGTCCGGCAGGGCTACCTCCGGGCCGATCCAGCCGATGCCGCCGCGGTCGACCGCCTCATCCTCGAGGCGCGGGAGCTGGTCGGCGAATTCGACAAGCCGCGCTTCGTCAGCTTCGAGGCCGGGCTCTGCGCCCATGGCCGCAACAAGCGCACCGGCTGCACCCGCTGCCTCGACCTCTGCCCGACCGGCGCCATCACCCCCGGCGAAGGGCTGCTCCGCGACAGCGTGCGGATCAGCGCCGAGATCTGCGCCGGCTGCGGCGCCTGCGCCGCGGTCTGCCCGACCGGCGCCGTCACCTATGCGCTGCCGCCGCCGGCCACCACCCTGGCGCGGCTCCGCGCCCTGCTGCTCGGCCATGCCGAGGCAGGCGGCCGCGATCCCGTCCTGCTGCTGCACGACGCGGCCCATGGCGAGCCGCTGATCGAGGCCCTGGCCCGCCACGGCGATGGCCTGCCCGCCCGGGTCCTGCCGCTGCGGCTGAACGAGTGCGGCGTGCTGGACCTGGCGACGCTGGCCGCCGCCTTCGCCTGGGGCGCCGCCGGGGTGCGGGTGCTGCTGCCGGCCCGGCGCGGCCATGGCAGCGAGGGGCTGTTCCGCAACCTCGACTACGCCGCCACCCTGCTGGAGGGCCTCGGGCGCCCGACCTCGCCGCCCCGCGCCGCCGCCATCGAGACCGACGATCCCTTCACCCTGGCCGAGGCGCTGGCCCCGGCCATGGCCATGCGCGGCACCGGCGAGGCGGCCAGCTTCCTGCCGCTCGGCACCCCGCGGGAGGTGCTGCGCCAGGCCCTGGCGGCGCTGCACGCCGCCGCCGGCCCCGCCGCGCCGGCGGTGCTGCCGATGCCGGCGCTGGCCCCCTTCGGCGCCGCCGTGGTCGAGGCCGCCGGCTGCACCCTCTGCCTCGCCTGCACCATGGTCTGCCCGACCGGGGCCTTCTCGGCCAATCCGGAGACGCCGCAGCTGCGCTTCCTGGAGGATGCCTGCGTGCAATGCGGGCTCTGCGTCGCCACCTGCCCGGAGCAGGTGATCAGCCTCGCGCCCCGCCTCAATTTCGCTCCCGAGGCGGCGCAGCCGCAGGTGGTGAAGCAGGAGGAGCCCTTCTGCTGCACCCGCTGCGCCAAGCCCTTCGGCACCCGCAGCACGATCGAGCGGGTGAAGGCCAAGCTCGCCGGCAGCCGGCATTGGATGTTCGCCGATCCGGCCCGGCTGGCGGTGCTCGAGATGTGCGAGGATTGCCGCGCCGCGGCGGCGACGCTCGGCGGGATCGACCCCTATGCCGGCACCGCCCGACCCGCCGCCCGCACCACCGCGGACTGGCTGCGCGAGGCCGCCGAGGACGGCTGACGGGTCACCCCGCCGACCGGCTCCGACGACCGTCGCCGGAACGGCCGCGGTTCAGCCGCCCTTGTCGCCGCGCGAGCCGACCGGCCGCGGCGTCGAGGGGGTGCCGCCGATGTCGGTGCCCGGCGCGGGGCCACGCTCGATGATCGGCTGGCCGCGCGAATTGGTGCCGGTGATGGTCGGCGTGCCGCCCGAGGCATTGGCGCTGTGCGGCTGCTCGAGCACCCGCTGCTGCAGCGGCGTGGCGCCGCCGCCGGCGGTCGGGCCGGTGGGGGCGGGCCCGCTTTCGGCGCAGGCGGCGAGGGCAGCCGTGGCGATCAGGGTGACGATGAGGCTGCGCATAGGTCTCGATCCCGATTTCAGTAACGACGTTACAGTCCGCGTTGCGGCGGCCTCCTGCCACCACTCCCGCAGGCCGGCCTGCCAGGCGGGTGCCGTTCCGGACCGTCATCCTGGCCCGGTCGCCTCCCCAACATTTTGCAACTCGGCGGTTTTCAGGCCCCAGAACGGCAGCCGGCGGGGCTGATCACGAAACCGTTGGCGGGCCCGGGCCTACCAGCCCAAGGTCCCGGGTCCGCCCTTGAAGGGTCCGACCAGCTCCGCGGTGATCCAGCCGCCGTAGAAGCCGCCGGGCTGCGGCGCCACCCGTTCCGCATCGACGAAGCAGGCATCCATCCGCCCGGCATAGACCGCGACATGGTCGCGAATCGGGGCGAAGCCCGGCGTCGGCTGCGGATAGCTCCAGCCGGCGCGGTCGGCGACCCGCCCGCCGGCCGCCAGCGTCCAGTAGCGCGCCAGCCCCTTCCATTCGCAGAAGCTCTGGCCGGCCGCCGGGCGCAGCACGCCGGGGGCGAAAGCATCGGGCGGCAGGTACCAGCCGGGCGGGTGGAAGGTCTCGAGCACCCGCCAGGCCGCCGTGGTCTCGGCGATGGTCTCCCCGCCGAGCACGATGCGGATGCGGCGGGTGCTTGCCTCCAGCCGCGGCGGGCGGGGGTAATCGGCGACCCGCTCGGTCGGTCGGGCGCTGCCGGCATCGTGCATCGGTTCGGTCATCGGGGGGATTTGGCCCTGCCCCCTTCCCCCGCAACCGGCGCGGGGCAATGTTGCCGCCGTCCCCCGAGGAGGAACCCCCCAATGGCCGAGACCAACCTGCAGATCCTGCTGCGCCGCCGCCCGCAGGGCGCCCCGGTCGCCGAGGACTTCGAGATCGTCGAGACCCCGGTGCCACAGCCCAAGCCGGGCGAGGTGCTGGTCCGGGCGCAGTACCTCTCGCTCGATCCCTACATGCGCGGCCGCATGTCGGATGCGAAGAGCTACTCCGCCCCGGTCGCCATCGGCGCCGTCATGGAGGGCCAGACCGCCGGCGAGGTCGTCGCCTCCGACGTCCCGGGCTTCGCCCCCGGCGACACCGTGCTCGGCGGCTTCGGCTGGCAGCGCTATTCCAGCGTCGCCCCGGGCCGGCTGTTCAAGATCGACCCGGGCGAGGCGCCGCTCTCGGCCAGCCTCGGCGTGCTGGGCATGCCGGGGCTGACCGCCTGGGTCGGTCTCGAGGACATCGGCCAGCCCAAACCCGGCGAGACGGTGGTGGTCTCTGCCGCCTCCGGCGCGGTCGGCCAGGTGGTCGGGCAGATCGCCAGGATCCGCGGCTGCAAGGTAGTCGGCATCGCCGGCGGCGCCAAGAAATGCGAATTCGTGACCGAGGTGCTGGGCTTCGATGCCTGCATCGACCACCGCGGCGACCTCGATGCCCAGCTCGACGCCGCCTGCCCGAACGGCATCGACGTCTACTGGGAGAACGTCGGCGGCGCGGTGCAGCGCGCGGTCTTCCCGCGGCTGAACGACCACGCCCGCATGGTGATGTGCGGCATGATCGCCGAATACAACGACACCAGCCCCGCCCCCGGCCCCAACCTGATGTCCGCCGTCCGCAAGCGGCTGCGCATCCAGGGCTTCATCGTCAGCGACAGCGGCTGGCCGCGCTACCCGCAGTTCCGCACCGAGCTGCTGGGCCACATGGCGTCCGGCCGGCTCGCCTGGCGGGAGGATGTGGTCGAGGGGCTGCGGCAAGCCCCGCAGGCCTTCATCGGCCTGCTGAAGGGCGAGAACTTCGGCAAGCTGGTCGTGAAGATCGACTGAGGTGACGGCGGCCGGCGAGGACTCCGGCGAGGACCGGGCCCTCGCCGCCCGGCTGGCCGGGCAGCGCGTGCTGATCTGCTACGGGCTGCTGGGCGAGCTGGTCGCCAGCCTGAGGCTCGACTACATGGCCAGCCAGCTCGCCTGGCTGCGGCGGATCGGCGTCGCCACCGAGGTGGTGGCGCTGCCGACCGGAGCACCGGTCGCCGCCAATGCCGGGCGCATCGCCGCGGCCGTCGTCGCCGATCCGCGCCCGGCCATCCTGGTCGGCCACAGCAAGGGCGGGCTCGAAGCCCTGGCCGCCCTGCTGCGCCCCGGCGTCGCCGCCCGCTGCCGCGGCTTCGTCGCGCTGCAATCGCCCTTCTTCGGCTCGCCGGTTGCCGATGCGGTCTGCGGCCGGCGGTCGCTGCACCGGGCGGCGCATCACCTGCTGCGCCTGGCCGGGCTGGGCGGCGGCGCCGGGCTGCACGACCTGACCACGCCGGCCCGCGCGGCCTGGATGCGCGAGCACGCCGCGGCGATCGCGGCGCTGGTCGGGCAGGTGCCGGTGGTCGCCTTCGGCACCGTGCTCGATCCCCGCTGGAGGCTGCGGGACCAAGCCTACCGGCCCTTCGCCCGCTGGATGGAGGCCCAGGGGTCGGGGCCAAACGACGGGCTGGTGCCCCTCGCCTCGGCCCGGCTGCCCGGGGCCTGCTTCGTGCAGTCCGCCGGCGGGCACCGCGCGCTGGTGACGCGCGGCCCGGGGCAGGACCCGGTCGGGGTGCTGCGCCGGGCGCTGCTGGCGGTCGCGGCTACTCCGCCGCCACCTCCACCAGCACCAGCTCCGCATCCTCCGCGGCGGTGATCTCCATCACCGCCTCCTGGACAATGCCGGCGCCGTCGCGGGTGCCGACCGCCACGCCATTCACCGTGACGCGGCCCTTGGCCGGCACGAGATAGGCGGCGCGGCCCTCGCCGAGTGGCTGGCGCAGGGTCTGCCCGGCCTTGAGGCTCGCCGCCAGCACCGCGCCGTCGACGTTCAGCGGCAGCGCGCCGCTTTCGGCATCCTGCGCCCGGCCGCTGGCCAGCACCTCGAAGCCGGCGTCGCGCTGCTCCTTCGGGAAGCTCTTCGCACCCCAATTCGGCTTGGCGCCGCGGCGGTCCGGCATGATCCAGATCTGGAAGATCCGGGTCGCCTCCGGCTCGAGGTTGTACTCGCTGTGCACCACCCCGGTGCCGGCCGACATGATCTGCACGTCGCCGGCCTCGGTGCGGCCGGTGTTGCCGAGGTTGTCCTTGTGGGTGATCGCCCCCTCCCGGACATAGGTGATGATCTCCATGTCGCGGTGCGGATGCGGGTCGAAGCCGGTGCCGGCGGCGATCTCGTCGTCGTTCCAGACCCGCAGCCGGCCCCAGTTCATGCGGGCGGCGTCATGGTAGCCGGCGAAGGAGAAATGGTGCTTGGCGTTCAACCAGCCATGGTTGGCACCGCCGAGGCTGGCGAAGGGACGGACGTCGATCATGGGATCGCTCCTGCAGGGGGCGCCGGCCTGACGGGGCCGGCTGACTGGCACCCCAGATAGGCCGCCCCGCCCCCGATGTCCCATGCCCCGCGGCCATCGCCACCATTCACCGCGGCAATGAGCGCGAAGGACGCCCCCTCAGGCAGGCCGGTCGCCGGCCAGGGTCACCCGGTGCATTACCCGCCGGTAGCCGTGGTAGTCGTTGACCGGGTTGTGCAACACGCAACGGTTGTCCCACAGCGCCAGGGTCCCCGGCGCCCAGCCCATGCGGAAGGTGAATTCCGGCCGCACCTGATGCGCGAAGAGGAAGTCGAGCAGCGCCTTGCTCTCGGCCTCGGTCATGCCGGCGAAGCGGCTGGTATGGCCGCCGTTGACGTACAGCGCCCGCCGCCCGGTCTCCGGATGGGTCCGCACCACCGGGTGCTCGGCCTCGTAGACCGGCCGCGCGTCGTCCCGCGCGCCGTCCTTCAGCCGGTCCTCCCGGGTTTTCGTCACATCCGCCTTGGCGCTGCTGTTGACCGCCTTCAGCGGCTCCAGCAGCCGCCGCATCCCGGGCGAGAGCGCCGCATAGGCCGCGGTGCCGCTGGCGAACAACGTATCCCCGCCGAAGGGCGGCACCTCCCGGGCGATCAGCATGGTCGCCATCGGCGGCTGCTCGAGATAGGCGGTGTCGCTGTGCCAGAGCCCGCCGAAATTGGCCGTCTCGTGCTCGAGCTTCACCACCGGGATCACCTCCGGCGCTTCTGGCAGGCCCTTGATGAAGGGGTATTCCACCACCTCGCCGAAGCGCCGGGCGAAGCCGGCCAGCGCCGCCGGATGCAGCGCCTGCTGGTCGCGGAAGACCAGCACGCCATGCTCCAGCCACAGCGCCCGCAGCCGGGCGACCAGGGGCTCGGACATGTCGGGCGCCAGCGCCACGCCGCTCACCTCCGCCCCGATCGCCCCCGCCAGCCGGCGCACCAGCAGCCCCGCATTGCCGTCCATTGCCATGTCCATCCCTTCGCCTTTGGCCGGCAGGCTACCCAGCCCGGCCGCCCCGGGCAACGCGGCGGCCGGACCGCGGCGCGCAGCCGCATGGAGGAAGGTTAAGACTCCTCACATCTCCCGTAGAGATGTGATCCCGGATGATGCAGTCGTCGTCCCGGAGCCGCCGGCGCTTCGGCGCCCTGGCCCTGGATACGCGACGTTCGGCAACGGCTATTTCCCGGCAAGCCGTTGCCAGACTGGCAGCCCGCGAGGGCCGCCACCGGGCCGGCTGGTTTCATCCGGCCGGCCCGCGTCTTTTTCCCCGCTAGCGCCGTGCGGCGGCCTTCGGCGCCTGCGCCGCCAGCAGGGCCAGCAGCCCTTCCAGCAACTGCGTCGGCGTCGGCGGACAGCCCGGGATCAGCAGGTCGACCGGCAGCGCCGCGCCGATGCCGCCCTCGACCGCGTAGCTGCCCTGGAAGATCCCGCCATCCACCGCGCAATCCCCGGCGGCGACCACCCATTTCGGCTCGGGCGTGCAGGCGGCGGTGCGCTCCAGCGCCTGCCGCATGTTGCGGGTCAGCGGCCCGGTCACCAGCAGCACGTCGGCATGGCGCGGGCTGGCGACGAAGCGCAGGCCGAAGCGCTCGAGGTCGTAGAGGACGTTGCCGAGCGCGTTGATCTCCAGCTCGCAGCCGTTGCAGGAGCCGGCATCGACCTGGCGGATCGAGAGGCTGCGGCCGAGCCGGGCCTGCGCCGCCTCCTCCAGCCGCTCGACCAGCGCCTGCACCACCGCATCCGGCACCGCCGGCGCCGGGTCGGACAGCGGCGGGCTGAACAGGCTGCGGCCCAGCCGTGGCCAGAGCAGTCGCCTCAGGGGCTGCATCACAGGTCGACCCCGCTGTAGGAACAGTTGAAGCTCTTGTTGCACAGGGGGAAGTCGGCGACGATGTTGCCCTCGACCGCCGCTTCCAGCAGCGGCCACTGCAGCCAGGAGGGGTCGCGCGGGAAGACCCCCCGCAGCAGCCCGCCCGCGTCGATCGCCACCCAGTGCAGGC
This sequence comes from Paeniroseomonas aquatica, assembly GCF_030409335.1. Classification (GTDB taxonomy): domain Bacteria; phylum Pseudomonadota; class Alphaproteobacteria; order Acetobacterales; family Acetobacteraceae; genus Belnapia; species Belnapia aquatica. The sequence goes on along the minus strand of NZ_JAUFPN010000165.1, from coordinate 46,739 downwards.
ACTCACCGCGGAAGCCCTCGACCAGCCCCAGACCCTCGACCAACCGGCCCTCGACCAACCGGCCCTCGCCGGCCGGCTGCGGCAGCGGCACCGAAAGCGGCCCCTCCGGCAGAGCGTCCAGCAGCGCGTCGACCAGCCGCAGGCTCTCCCCGATCTCGGCCATGCGGATGCGGACCCGGGCGTCGACGTCGCCCGCCGCCAGCACCGGCACCGCCACATCGGCATAGGGCGCGTAGCCCGGCACCGCCCGGGCATCGAAGGCGCGGCCCGAGGCGCGGCCCACGTAGCCGCCGGCGGCGAAGCGCGCGACCAGCCCGGCGCCGACCACCCCAGTCCCCACCACCCGGTCCTGCAGGCTGGCGTGGCTCTCGTAGACCGCCGTCAGCTGCGGCAGCTCGGCCGCCACCACGGCCAGCGCGGCGCGGATCGCCGCGTCGCCGCCCGGCCGCGGATCCTCGGCGACGCCGCCGGGGATCACCCGGTCCATCATCAGCCGGTGGCCGAAGGCGAGGGCCGCCGCCCTCAGCACCCCCTCCCGCAGCACCCCGGCCCGGGCGTGCAGCCAGGCGAAGGCGGCGTCGTTGCAGACGAAGCCCCAGTCGTTCAGGTGGTTGTGCAGCCGCTCCAGCTCGGCCATCACCGCCCGCAGCGCCAGCGCCCGCGGCGGCGGCACCACCGCCAGCGCCGCCTCGACCGCCATGGCGAAGGCCCAGGCATGCGCGACCGTGCTATCGCCCGAGAGCCGCCCGGCGAATCGCGCCGCGACCGCCGCCGGCTTGCCCAGCATCAGCCCGATGCTGCCCTTGTGCAGGTAGCCGAGCCGCGCCTCCAGCCGCACCACCGTCTCACCCTGGACGTGGAAGCGGAAATGCCCGGGCTCGATGATCCCGGCATGCACCGGCCCGACCGGGATCTGGTGCACCCCCTCGCCCTCGACGGTGAGGAATTCCGGCTGCGGCACCGCTGGCGCCGCATTCGCCGCCGGGCTGGCCGCGAGCGGCCCGACCAGCGGCCAGCGGCCATGGTCCAGCCAGGGGCGCAGGTCGACCGCGCCTTCGGCCACCAGCCCCCAGAGGTCGCGCACCATCCGCTCGAAGCGCACCGCCCCCGGCCGGGCCGGCGAGAGCGCGGGGTAGCGCCCCTCGGCGGCGGGGCAGGAGGCGATGATGACGCGGCCCTGGTCCTCGGCCAGGAAGCAAGCGTGCACCACGCCGGGCTCCGCCCACAATGCCAGCAGCGCGACCTCCGGCGCCGCGGCCAGGGCCTCGGCCATGGCGCGCCACCGGCCGGGATCGAGCAGGTGGCGCGGATGCGGCCGGCAGTCCTGCGCCCGGCCCTGGCGGATCAGGGCGAAGACGGCGCCATCCGGCGGCGGCGGCGCCCCGGCCGGCGCCGCCGAGGGTGGCGCCGGCACCTCGGGCAGCGCCCCGCGCCCGGCGAACGACGGCCCGTCCGGCGGCGGCGCCTCGGGGTCGGGCCCGTCGCGGCCTTCGGTGTCGCTCATCCCGGGATCCCCGCCGCCACGCCCAGCATCCCCGCCAGCGGCCCGGGCAGCGCCACCCCCAGCAGCAGCGCCAGCACCAGGTGCAGCCACAGCGGCCCCAGGGTGAACCACTCCTCGAAGCGCCCCGCGGCCGGCGCCGCCGCGTCCGGGGTCGGCGCCCCGAGGCAGAGCGCCTGCAGCGTGTGGATCTTCGCCGCCGTCGCGGTCAGCAGCCCGAACCCGACCGGCAGGACCAGCCAGGCGTAATGCCCGGCGATCTCGACCAGCAACAGGAATTCGCTGGCGAACAGCGCGAAGGGCGGCAGCCCCGCCACCGCCGCGATGCCGACCGCCAGCCCCCAGCCCAGCGCCGGATGCGAGGTGCAGAGCCCGGCGATATCCGCGATCTTCTGCGACCCGCGCAGCTGCACCGCATGGCCGAGGCCGAAGAAGACCGCCGATTTGCAGAGCGAATGCCCGAGCATGTGCACCAACCCCGCGAGGTTGCCGGCCGGCCCGCCCAGGCCGAAGGCGATCGCCGCCACGCCCATGTGCTCGATGCTGCTCCAGGCGAAGAAGCGCCGGGCGTCGCGCCGCCGCCACAGCGCGAAGGCGGCCAGCAACAGCGAGGCGAGGCCCAGCGCCAGCAGGAAGCGCCCCGGCGCCACCGCATCCGCATGCGCGCCGACGATCGCCTTGGCCCGCAGCACCGCATGCAGCGCCGCGTTCAGCAGCAGCCCCGACAGCACCGCCGAGATCGCGATCGGCCCCTCGGCCTCGGCATCCGGCAGCCAGGAATGCAGCGGCACCAGCCCGGCCTTGGTGCCGTAGCCGACCAGCAGGAAGACGAAGGCGAGGTTCAGCACGCCGGGATCGGCCCGGGCGGCGAGACCCATCAGCACGGTCCAGGACAGCCCGTCGTCGCCATGGCCGACGAAGGGCTGCGCCGCGAGGTAGAGGATGATGGTGCCGAGCAGCGCCAGGGCGATGCCGACGCCGCACAGGATGAAGAGCTTCCAGGCCGCCTCGATCGCCGGCGGCGTGCCGTGCACCGCCACCATCAGCACGCTGGCCATGGTGGCGATCTCGATCGCCACCCACATCACCCCCATGTTGTCGGCGAGCAGCGCCAGCGCCTGCGCCCCCATGAAGACCTGGAAGGCGACGTGGTAGGCCCGCAGCCGCGGCGCATCGAAGCGCTCGGCGGCAACCGCGCCGCAGGAGAACACCGCCGTCGTCAGCCCGATGAGGAAGGACAGCACCACCAGCGGCGTGTTCAGCGCATCCACCTGGGTCCAGCCCTGCACCCCGCCGGGATGCCACACCAGGGCGAGCGCCAGCAGGAAGGAGGCCGCCGAGACGCCGACATTGGCCAGCGCCGCCGGCCTCTCCCGCGGCAGGAAGCCGAGCAGCAGCGCGCCGAGCCAGGGCAGGAAGACCACCGCCCAGGGCAGCGGGAAATCGAGCGGCGAGACCTCGGGCAGCATCACCGCCCCTCCCCGCGATGCGGGTCGAGCAGCGAGACATCGACGCTGTCGAAGCGCTCGCGGATCTGGAAGACGAAGACCCCGGCCACCACCAGCACCACCATGACCAGCGCGGCGGTCGAGAGCTCGACCACCAGCGGCATCCCGGCGACGCCGACGGCGGCGAGGATGAGGCCGTTCTCCATGCTCATCAGCCCGACCACTTGCAGGATGGCGTTGCGCCGGGTGATCATCATCAGCATCCCCAGCAGCACCACGGACAGCGCCAGGGCCAGATCCTCCCGGGCGATGGCACGGACGCCGGCGGTGATCGGCAGCACCACCAGGATGGCCAGCGCCACCAGCGCCACGCCGGCGATCAGGCTGGGTCCGATCCCCATCGCGGTATCCACCGTGCGGTCCATCGCCAGCCGGCGGATCAGCACCCGCAGCGCGAGGGGAATGAGCACCGCCTTGGCGGCCAGGGCGATCAGCGCGGTGAGGTAGAGCTGCGGCGCCCCCTGCACCCAGCCCTGCCAGCCGGCGGCGCAGGCGAGGATGGCGCCCTGGATCGCCAGCCCATTGATGACCGCCGTCACCCGCCGCTGATAGAGCAGCATGAAGGACAGCAGCAGCATGGCGCCGCCGAACAGGTGGGCGACGTCGTAGGGGAGCTGGCCGAAGCTCATCCGCGCCTCACGCCAGCCCGGTCGAGACGAAGAGCAGCGCCGCCGCCAGCAGCGCCAGCAGCAGCGCGGCGCCGAGGAACTCCGGCACCCGGAAGACCCGCATCTTGGCGATCGCGCTCTCGAAGACCGCCAGCGCCAGGCAGAGCACGCCCATCTTCAGCAGCCAGGCCGCCAGCCCCAGCACCCAGGCGAGCGGCCCCGCCCCGGCCGGCGCCGCGCCGAAGGGCACGAAGATCGCGGCCAGCAGCGCCAGCCACAGGGTCAGCTTGAGCGCCGCCTGGTACTCCCACAGCGCCAGGTGCCGGCCGGAGGATTCCAGCAGCATCGCCTCATGCACCATCGTGAGTTCCAGATGCGTCGCCGGGTTGTCGACGGGGATGCGGGCATTCTCGGCGACCGCGACGGTCAGCATGGCCATGGCCGCCAGCGCCAGCGAGACCCGCAGCCCGAGCCCGCCGTCGCGGAAGGTGGCGGCGATCAGGTCGAGGTTGGTGGTCCCGGCCAGGATGGCGAAGGTCAGGACGCACAGCAGCAGCGCCGGCTCGGCGAAGACCGAGAAGCTCATCTCCCGCGCCGCGCCGAGCCCGCCGAAGGCGGTGCCGACATCCATCCCGACCAGGGCCAGGGCCATCCGCGCCAGCGCCAGCAGCCCGGCCAGCAGGATCAGGTCGCCGACCGGCGCCAGCAGCATGCCGCGGGAGAAGCTCGGGACGCAGGCGACCGCCACCAGGCTGGCGGCGAAGGCGACATAGGGCGCCACCTCCGAGACCAGCGAGGCATTCGCCGCCAGCACCGGGCGCTTGCGCAGCAGCTTCTCCAGGTCCCGCCACGGCTGCAACGGCGAGGCGCCCCGCCGCCCCTGCATCCGCGCCTTCAGCCAGCGCACCACGCCGACCAGCAGCGGCGCCGCCGCCAGCATCAGGGCGACGTGCAGCAGCTGCACCACCACCGCGCCGAGCAGCAGCATTCAGCCTCCCTCCAGCCAGGCCAGCAGCGCCAGCAGCCCGACCAGCGTGCCGAAGCTGAGCCCGAGGCAGCCGCGGATGGTCAGCTCGCGCAGCCGCTCCGCCCGGCCGGCGACCGAATCCCGCAGCCGCGCCAGCGGCGCCAGCAGCCCTGCCTCGGAGGGGTCGGCGGCCTGCGCGGCGTAATGCCCCGGGCGCGGGTCGCCCGGGGCGCGCATCAGCACCGTCTCGGTCGCGCCCAGCAGCGAGCCCCCGAGCATCCGCCGCAGCGGCTGCGCCATGCCGGCGGCGCCGGGCTGGCTCAGCGGGTCGCCGAAGGGCAGCCAGGGCGGCGGGTCGATGAAGCCGCAATTCCACACCGGCCCGCGCAGCGTCGCCCCGGTCGAGCGCCGCCGCACCAGGAACCAGACGGTGACGAGGCTCGCCACCAGCAGCCCGGCGACCGCCAGCGGCAGGTAGGTCGAGGCCCCCTCCCCGGCGGTGAGCGCCAGGCCGCGCGCCGGGGGCAGCGCCGCCGGCCCGGCGAGCACGGCGATGGCCGGCGCCGCGAGGCCCAGCATCGCCGCGGGGAAGAGCCCGAGCAGCACGGTCAGCCCGGCCGGCAGCAGCAGCGACAGGCGCTCGAGCCGCGGGACCTCCTCGGCCCCGGCCGCCCGCGGGCTGCGGATGCGGCCGAGGAAGACCAGCCCGAAGCAGCGCAGCATGGCCGCCGCCGCCAGCGCCGCGGCCATGGCGACCAGCGCGGTCGCCGCCGCCGCGACCACCTGGAAGCCGATGTCGCCGACCCGCCATCCCGCCAGCAGGGCCTCCAGCAGCAGCCATTCGCTGGCGAAGCCCGAGAGCGGCGGCAGCGAGGCGGCGGCCGCCATGCCGACCAGCGCCGCCAGCGCCGTCACCGGCATGGCATGGATCAGCCCGCCCAGCCGGTCCAGCTTCCGGCTGCCCGCGCCATGCGCCACCGCCCCGGCGACGAGGAACAGCAGGGTCTTGAACACCCCGTGGTTCAGCGCGTGCAGCAGCGCGGCGCCGGCCGCCAGCGCCGCCAGAGGCCCGAGGTCGGCGCCGCGGAAGGCCAGCACCAGGCCCAGCGCCACGGTGATGAAGCCGATGTTCTCGATGGTCGAGCAGGCCAGCAGGACCTTCGTGTCGCCCTCCATGTTGGCCCGGAGGGCGCCGAACAGCGCCGAGCAGGCGCCGGCCGCCAGCAGCGGCACACCCCACCAGGCCGGCTGCAGCGGACCGCAGAGGTCGAGCAGCAGCCGCGCCAGCACGTACAGGGCGACCTTGGTCATCGCCCCCGACATCAGCGCCGAGACATGGCTCGGCGCCGCCGGATGCGCCAGCGGCAGCCAGGCGTGCAGCGGCACCAGCCCGGCCTTGGCCCCCGCCCCGGCCAGCGCCAGGGCCAGCACCGCGGCCGCCCGCCAGCCCTCGGGCGGCGCAGCCCGGAGCGCGGTGAAGTCGAGCCCCCCGGCGCCGGCGGCCAGCAGGCCGAAGGCCGGGACCAGGCAGGCCCCGGCCAGCGCCGCGAACATCAGGTAGCGCCGGGCCGCCGCCCGGTTCTCCGCCTCGGCGTGATCCGCCGCGACCAGCGCCCAGGAAGCGAGGGACATCAGCTCGAAGCCCAGCAGCAGGGTGAAGGCATCGGCCGCGGCCAGGCAGATCGCCATGCCCGCGAGGAACAGCGGGAAGGGCGGCAGGCTGCGCGGCGGCCCGGCCGGCGCCCCGAGGGCATAGAGCGAGGCGCAGGCCCCGGTGACCCCCAGCAGCAGCAGGAACCAGGCGGAGAGCCCGTCCAGCGCCAGCAGGCTGGCCGCCCCTGCCCCGGGCAGGCCGATGGGCAGCGCCAGCGGCGCCTCCGGCAGGCCTAAGCCGAGCCCGGCCAGCGCCAGCCCGGCGAAGCCGAGGCTGATCGCGAGGCAACCGCCATGCACCACCCGCCCGGCGAGCGGGTGCCGCCCCAGCCCGACCGCCGCCAGCGCCAGCAGGCCCAGCAGCAGGATGCAGAGAAGGAGGCCTGTCAGCACGGGCGGGCGCGTATCGGTTGCACGGCGGACAGTGTACCCCACTCGCGACCCGCGCGAAGAGGCGCCGGGGGGTCATCATGGCAAAACACTCACTTAACATTCGTGCAATGAGGCTATAGGGAAGCGGGAAGCGCCGAAGGCGCGCATGCCGAATTGCTCGGGGGCCAGGAATCGCATGGATCGTCGTGGATTGTTTGCCGGTGCCGCCGCGGCCGGCGCGGTCGCCTTGTCCACCCCGGCCCTGGCCCAGGGCGCCCTGCCCGAGATCCGCTGGCGCTGCGCCTCCTCCTTCCCGAAGTCGCTCGACACCATCTACGGCGCCGGCGAGCACGTGGGGAAGCGGGTCGCAGCACTCACCGACGGCAAATTCCAGATCCGCACCTTCGCCGCCGGCGAGCTGGTGCCCGGCCTCGCCGTCGCCGACGCGGTGCAGACCGGCACGGTCGATTGCGCGCATACCGCGAGCTACTACTTCGTCGGCAAGGACCCGACCTTCGCCTTCGACGGCGCCGTCCCCTTCGGCCTGAACATGCGGCAGAACAACGCCTGGCTGCAGGCCGGCGGCGGCCGCGAGGTGCTGAAGGAATTCTTCGACGGCTACAACATCGTCTCCATCCCCGCCGGCAATACCGGGGCGCAGATGGGCGGCTGGTTCCGCAAGGAAATCAAGACCGTCGAGGACCTGCGCGGGCTGAAGTTCCGGGTCGGCGGCTTCGCCGGCAACGTGCTGCAGAAGCTCGGCGTGGTGCCGCAGCAGATCGCCGGCGGCGACATCTACCCGGCGCTGGAGAAGGGCACGATCGATGCCGCCGAATGGATCGGGCCCTATGACGACGAGAAGCTCGGCTTCAACCGCGTCGCCCCCTTCTACTACTACCCCGGCTGGTGGGAGGGCTCGCTGAACCTGTCCTTCTACATCAACAAGGCGAAGTACGAGGAGCTGCCGCAGCTCTACAAGGACGTGCTCGAATCCGCCTGCCGCGACAGCACGATCGAGACCATGGCCAAGTACGACGTGCAGAACCCGCCGGCGCTGCGCCGCCTGGTCGCCGCCGGCACCCAGCTGCGGGCCTTCCCGCGCGAGGTGATGCAGGCCTGCTACAAGGCCACCTTCGAGCTCTATGACGAGACCGCGGCCAGGAACCCCGCCTTCAAGAAGGTCTACGAGCCCTGGCGCGCCTTCCGCGACAGCCAGTACCAGTGGTTCCGCGTCGCCGAGAGCGGCTTCGACAATTTCGGCTACTTCATGCACGCCCAGGAACAGCAGCGGCGCTAGGGGAGACGGCGGGCCATGGGTCCCTTGATGGCATTCAGCCGCGGCGTGGACCGGCTGAACAGCGGCGTCGGCAAGCTGGCGGACTGGGCGGTGCTGGCTGCCTGCACCATCAGCGCCGGCAATGCCTTCGTGCGCTACGGCGTCTCCTACAGCTCGAACGCCTGGCTCGAGGTGCAGTGGTACCTGTTCGGCGCCATCGTCATGCTCGGCGCCTCCTATACCCTGTTCCGCAACGAGCATGTCCGGGTCGACATCCTCTACAGCAACGTCTCCCGCCGGACCCAGCTCTGGATCGACGTCTTCGGCTTCATCTTCTTCATGCTGCCGGCGGTGCTGCTGCTGGCCTGGATGACCTGGCCCTTCTTCCTCGACAGCTGGGTGCGCCACGAGGGCAGCCCAAATGCCGGCGGCCTGCTGCGCTGGCCGGTGAAGATCCTGCTGCCGATCGGCTTCGTCCTGCTCTCGCTGCAGGGCTTCTCCGAGCTCATCAAGCGCATCGCGCTGCTGCGCGGCATCCAGCCCGCTGCCGAGGTGGTGGTCGAGTACCACCGCCCCGAGCAGTGATCCCCGCCACGCCACCCCGCCAGGACGCCCTGCCCCAATGACGATCGACATGGACGTGATGGCGCCGCTGATGTTCGGCGGGCTGGTGGTCTTCCTCATCCTCGGCTTCCCCGTGGCCTTCAGCCTCTCGGCCGTGGGGCTGTTCTTCGGCTTCATCTCGATCGAGCTGGGCTTCTTCACCTCGGCCTACCTCGGCAACCTGCCGCTGCGGGTCTTCGGGATCGTGCAGAACGACCTGCTGCTCTCGATCCCCTTCTTCACCCTGATGGGCGCCATCCTGGAACGCTGCGGTCTGGCGGAGGACCTGCTGGAGGGCACCGGGCAGCTCTTCGGCAAGATCCCCGGCGGCCTCGCCTATGCCGTCATCATCGTCGGCGCCATCCTCGGCGCCATCACCGGCACCGTCGCGGCCTCGGTGATCGCCATGGGCATGATCAGCCTGCCGATCATGATGAAATACGGCTACGACATGCGCATCGCGACCGGCGTCATCGCGGCGTCGGGCACCATCACCCAGGTGATCCCGCCGTCCCTGGTGCTGATCGTGCTCGGCGACCAGCTCGGCAAGTCGGTCGGCGACATGTACGCCGGCGCCATCGGCCCCAGCATCCTGCAGATCCTGCTCTTCATCCTGTTCATCGTCGGCGTCAGCATCTTCGCCCCGCACAAGGTCCCGGCCCTGCCGGACGAGGCGCTGGGCAGCCGCGGCTGGCCGCTGATCTGGCGCGTCGTCAAGGGCATGGTGCCCTGCGTCGTGCTCATCTTCCTGGTGCTCGGCACCATCTTCATGGGCCTCGCCACGCCGACCGAGGCCGGCGCCATGGGCGCGATGGGCGCCATCGTGCTGGCCTGGATGAACGGCCGCTTCACCTGGTCGCTGCTGCGCCAGGCGATGGAGAACACCATGCGGATCACCGCCATGGTGATCTTCATCCTGATCGGCGCGACGGTGTTCAGCCTGGTCTTCCAGGGCGTCGACGGCAGCCTGTGGATCGAGCACATGCTGGCCAAGCTCCCGGGCGGGCAGACCGGCTTCCTGATCTTCAGCCAGGTCTTCATCTTCTTCCTGGCCTTCTTCCTCGACTTCTTCGAGATCGCCTTCATCATCATCCCGCTGCTCGCGCCCATCGCCGCCAAGCTCGGCATCGATCTCGTGTGGTTCGGCGTGCTGATCTGCGTGAACATGCAGACCAGCTTCATGCACCCGCCCTTCGGCTTCGCGCTCTTCTACCTGCGCGGCATCGCCCCGAAGGAGGTGAAGTCGAGCGACATCTACTGGGGCGCCATCCCCTGGGTGGGGCTGCAGCTCATCCTCGTCGCCATCGTCATCTTCTGGCCGGAGAGCGTGACCTACTGGCTGGACAAGGGCTCGGGCGTCGACCCCAGCACCGTCCGCATCGAGGTGCCGCTGCCCGACCTGCCCGAGGACGACGCGCCGCCGGTCTTCCGGTAGCGCGCCGCCGCCCCGGCTCTACCCGAGCCGGGGCGCCTTCGCCTCCCGCAGCAGCCCGTCCGCCTCGGCGATCCGCTGCAGCAGGGCGCTCGGCCGCCAGCGGTCGCCGTAGCGCTGGTGCCAGGCGGCGACCTGGTTGTAGATCGCACGCGCCCCGATGCCATCCGCCCAGAACATCAGCCCGCCGCGGTAGCGCGGGAAGCCGAAGCCGTTCAGCCACATCACGTCCATGTCGCTGGCGCGCAGCGCCTTGTCCTCCTCGATGATGCGGCAGACCTCGTTGACCGAAGCGAAGAGCAGCCGGTGCAGCACCTCCTCATCCGAGAAGGCGCGCTGCGCGATCCCCTGTTCGGCGGCGGCCTCCCGGATGAGGCGATGCACCTCCGGGTCCACATGCGGCGTGCGGTCGCCCTTCTCGTAGCGGTACCAGCCGGCGCCGGTCTTCTGCCCCTTGCGCCCGGCCTCGACCAGCCGGTCGGGGATCGGCAGCATGCGGTAGTTCGGGTCCTCCGCCTGCCGCCGGCGGCGCGTCAGGTAGCTGACGTCGAGGCCCGACATGTCGTTCACCGCGAAGGGCCCCATCGGGTAGCCGAAGTCGACCATCACCCGGTCGATCTGCTCCGGCAGGGCGCCCTCCTCGACCATGATGTTCTGTTCCATGGTGAAGCCGATGCGGCTGCGGTTGGCGGCGAAGCCATCGCAATTCCCGGCATAGGCGCTGATCTTGCCCAGCGTCCGGCCGAGCTTCATCGCGGTCGCCAGCACGGTCGGTGAGGTCCGCGGCCCCTCCACCACCTCCAGCAGCTTCATGACATTGGCCGGGGCGAAGTAATGCGCGCCCGCCACCATTTCGGGCCGCCGCGTCGCGCCGGCGATGCGGTCGATGTCGATGGCCGAGGTATTGGTCAGCAGGATCGCCTCCGGCTGCATCACCCGGTCCAGCTCGGCGAAGACCGCCTGCTTGACGTCCAGCTGCTCGAAGACCGCCTCGATCACCACGTCGCACCCGGCGATCGCCTCGTAGCTCTCGACCGGCTCGACCAGCGGCAGGCGCTGGTCCATCTGCGCCTGGGTCAGGCTGCCGCGCTTCACGCTGACGGCGTAGTTGTCGCGGATGCGCGCCACGCCCTTGGCCAGCCCTTCGGCGGAGGCATCGAGCAGCTTCACCGGGATGCCGGCATCGGCGAAGCCCATGGCAATGCCGCCGCCCATGGTGCCGGCACCGACCACCGCCGCCGTGCGGATCTCCGGCAGCGGCAAATCTTTCGGCAGGAAGGGGATGCGCGCCACCTCGCGCTCGGCGAAGAAGGCGTAGCGCAGGGCGCGGGCCTCGTCCGAGTTCTCCAGTTCGCCGAACAGCCGCTTCTCCACCGCCATGCCCTCGGCGAAGGGCAGGCTCGCCGCCGCCTCCACCGCCGCGATGCAGTGGTAGGGCGCCTGCTGGTTGCGGGCGCGGCGGGCGATGGACGTCCGCATCGCCTCGAACAGCCCCGGCTCGGCGGCCGCCGGCGGCATGGCGCTGATGCGGCGCATCGGCTTGCCGACCACGGATTGGGCGAAGGCGATCGCCTCGGAGCGCAGGTCGCCCTCGACCAGCGCATCGAGGATGCCGAGCGTGAGCGCTTCCGGCGCCGGCACGTGCCGGCCCGTCACGATCATCTCGAGCGCCGGCTTCGCCCCGATCAGCCGCGGCAGCCGCTGCGTCCCGCCGCCGCCCGGCAGGATGCCGATCAGCACCTCCGGCAGCCCGACCTTGGCTGACGGCACCGCGATCCGCCAATGGCAGCAGAGCGCATTCTCCAGCCCGCCGCCCAGCGCATAGCCATGGATGGCCGCGACCACCGGCTTGGTGGCGGCGTCCAGCGCGTCGTAGCTGCGGCGCGGCGAGGCCGGGCGCGGCTTGCCGAAGCGGCGGATGTCGGCGCCGGCGATGAAGCTGCGCCCGGCGCCGATCAGCACCATCGCCCGCACCGCCGGGTCCGCCTCGCCCTGGTCCACCGCGGCAACGATGCCGTCGGAGACGCCGGGTCCGAGCGCATTCACCGGCGGATAATCCACGGTGATGACGCCGACGCCATCGACCACCTCGAACCGCACGACGGGGGCTTCGGCCATGGCTTTCCTCCTGTTGCTTGCGGCCAGCATCCGCCAGCTTCGCGGCACCCGCAATCCGCCCCTGGAGATTGCACGCGGAACGATGTAGCTTGCCGGCCAAGCGGCGTTTCCAAGCCGTGCGGGAGGACAACCATGACCACGTCACGCCGCGGCCTGCTCCAGGCCGCCACCGCCACGGCCGCCCTCGGCGGCCTGCCCTTCCGCAGCGCCCGCGCCCAGGCCGCCAATACCCTGAAGATCGCGCTGCTCTGCGACTTTTCCGGCACCTACCGGGACGTCACCGGCCCGACCGAGCTGGCCTGCATCCGCCAGGCCGCCGCCGAATTCGGCAACCGCGGCTTCAACGTCGAAGTCATCTTCGCCGACAACCAGAACCGCCCGGACGTCGGCGCCAACGTCACCCGGCAGTGGATCGACCGCGAGGGAGTCGACGTCGTGGTCGACGGCGGCGCCTCCTCGGTGGCGCTCGCGGTGAACGACATCGTGCGGGAGAAGAACAAGGTCTTCCTCAACACCTCCTCCGCCACCTCCGACCTCACGGGGTCGAAGTGCTCGCCCAATACGGTGCACTGGACCTACGACACCTGGATGCTGGCGAAATCGACCGGCGGCGCCACGGTGCGCTCGGGCGGCGACAGCTGGTACTTCATCACCGCCGACTACGCCTTCGGCCATGCGCTGGAACGCGACACCAGCACCTTCGTGAAGGCCGCCGGCGGCAGCATCCTCGGCGGCGCCCGCACCCCCTTCCCCGGCACCTCCGATTTCTCCTCCTTCCTGGTGCAGGCCATGGCGGCGAAGCCCAAGGTCATCGGCCTGGCCAACGCCGGCTCGGATACCGTCAACTGCATCAAGCAGGCGGCGGAATTCGGCCTCAGCCGCCGCGGCATCAAGCTCGCCTCGCTGCTGATGTTCCTGCCCGACGTCCATGCCCTGGGGCTTGCCACCGCCCAGGGGCTGATCTGCACCGAGACCTTCTACTGGGACCTCAACGACCGCACCCGCGCCTTCAGCGCCCGCGTCCGCCCGAACATCGGCAACAACGCGCTCTGCATGAACCACGCGGGCGGGTATGCCGCGGTGCTGCATTACCTGAAGGTCGCGGCCGAGATGGGCGTCGCCGCCGCCAAGGCCAATGGCGCCGAGACCGTCGCCCGCATGAAGGCGACACCCTGCGACGACGACTGCTTCGGCCCCGGCAGCATCCGCGCCGATGGCCGCAAGCTGCACCCGGCCTACCTCTTCGAGGTGAAGAAGCCCGAGGAGAGCCGCGGCGCCTTCGACTACTACAAGCTGCTGCAGACCACCGAGAGCGAGCAGGCCTTCCGGCCGCTGGCCGAGGGCGGCTGCGCCTTCGTCCGCAGCTAGGCCGGCCCCTCCCCATCCCGCTTGCGCCGGGGCCGCTTCCTCGGTGACCATGCCGGCCAAGCAAAGGGAGTGAACCGCCATGAACGTCCTGGCCCCGGCCGCGGCAGGCCCGCAGCCGCTGACCCGCACCGAACATGCCGCCGGCATGGCCGCCTACCGCGCCGCCGGGGAGGCGCTCGCCGCCGAGATCGGCAACCGCGGCCCGCTCCGCCTGACGCCCGGAGGCGACCTGCACCCCGACATCCAGGCCGCCTACTGGCGCCACGGCTACTACATCTTCGAAGGCGTCATCGATCCCGCCGAGGTCGCGGCCTTGCGGGCCGATGCCCAGGTCATGCTGGACCGCGCCCCGACCGGTCCGGACTCCCGCGTGGATTCCCAGGGCCGCACCGCCCATGGCCTCGACTACGCCAGGCTGCCCTACCGCTTCACCCGGCCGCTCGCCGATCCCTGGGGCGGCACCCAGGCGCTCGGCGGCCGCCACCCGGCGCAGATGGCCCAGCCGAAGCCCGATGCCGGGGCGCCCGAATACGTCGTCTTCCTGATGTACGCGATGTGCCAGTCGATGCCCGCCGGCCTGCGCTTGTATGGCCATCCGAAGCTGCTGGCCGCGGCGCAGGCGATCAACGGCGCCGACTTCGTCCCCTACAACGACGCCATCTTCGTCAAGCAGCCGGGCCTCGGCGGCTCGGTCGCCTGGCACCAGGACGGCGTCACCCATTGGGACAGCCCCAACTGGGATGAGGGCATCCACGGCTTCAACTACCAGGTGCAGCTCTACCCGACGACGCTGGGCAACTGCCTCTGGGTCATCCCCGGCTCGCACAAGCGGGGCAAGGCGGACATCAAGGCCATGGTCGCCGCCAATGGCGGCAGCGAGCAGCTGCCCGGCGCGGTGCCGCTGGTCTGCGCCGCCGGCGACGTGACCATGGTGAACCGCCAGATGGTCCATGGCTCCTTCGCCAATACCTCGCCCGACCTGCGGATCTCCCTCACCTTCGGCTTCCACCGCCGCAGCGCCGTGCTCGGCCAGAAGGCGGCGCTGGCGCAGGAAGGCAGCAACGCCGTCTATGACGACCAGCGGATCTTCGACCGCTCGGCGGTGATCCAGGTGGCGATCGACGCCCGCCACCAGGCCCGCCCGGACGAGCCGGTCTTCCGCTACCGGCCCTTCGCCGGGCTGGAGGACGACTTCCGCTTCACGCCGGAAACCGTCGAGCGGGTGATCCGCGACTACAACACCAAGGATCTGGCGATCTAGGCCCAGACCTCGGCGCCGGCCGCGATGGGCTGGCCGCGCCGGGCCAGCTCCGCCGCCGGCAACACGTCGCAGGAGGGCCACAGCCCGCTGCCGAGGCAATCCGCATAGCCCGCCGCCAGCCCGGCCCGCCGCATCGCCGCGGCGGCGCCGGCATGGTCGTAGGCCAGCGCCCGGTGCTCGACCCGCAGCCCCCGCGGCCCCGGCGTCAGCAGCGAGAACCACCCCCGCGGCGTGCCGTCGTTCGCCGGCATGCCGATCGCCCCGGCATTGTGCCACAGCCGGCCGCCCACCTGCCGGGTGAAGGGCAGGCCGCAATGCCCGGCCAGCACGCCCTCCGCCCCGGTCGCCGCGATCTCCCCGGCGAGGCATTCCTCCGGCTCCGAGGCGAAGAGGAACCGGTTGATGACCGCGGCCCCGCCATGCACCGCGGCGAGCCGGCGGCCGCCCAGCATGACCTCGATCCGCCGCGGCAGCCCGGCCATCCAGCCCCGCTGCGCCGGCGTCACCTGCCGCGCCGCATGGGCGAACCAGCCGCGCGACAGCAGGTCGCAGGCGGTACCTTCCTCGAAGCCGCAGCCGCAATCCTCGCCGCCGGGGGCGAGGCTCTCCTCGCAATTGCCGAGCACGGTCGGGATGCCGCTCGCCTGCATCAGGTCGATGCAGCCGGCGGCATCGGCGCCATAGGCCACCACGTCGCCGGTGCAGAGCATCCGCGCGGGCGGGATGCCGAGCCGCGCCGCCTCCGCCAGCAGCGCCCGCAGAGCCTGGAGGTTGGAATAGGGCCCGCCGAAGACCAGCAGCGGCCCGTCACCGTCGATACGCGTCACAGCGGCCATAGCCGTCCCTCCTCCATCCGCAGCCGCCGGTCGGCGATGCGCCGGGCCAGCTCCGGCTGATGCAGCGTCACCAGCACCGCCCTGCCCTCCCGCCGCGCCAGCCCGCGCAGCAGGTCGAGCACCGCGGCGGCATTCTCCGGGTCGAGGCTCGCCACCGGCTCGTCGGCCAGCAGCAGCCTCGCCCGCTGCATCAGCACCCGCGCCACCGCGACGCGCTGGCGCTGCCCGCCCGAGAGCCTCCCCGCCCGCCGCGCCCCGAGCCCCTCGAGCCCGACCCGCGCCAGGCAGCCATCCGCCTCGGCCAGCATCGGCCGCGGCCAGGCCCGCAGCGCCGCCCGGCAGAAGCCGATCCGCCCGAGCCCCCCGACCAGCACGTTGTCCCGCGCCGAGAGCCGCGCCGCCAGCGCATGCTGCTGGAACACCAGCCCGGCCGGCGCGCCGCAACGGATCTGGCCGGCCGCCGCGGGCACCAGCCCGGCGATGGCCCGCAGCAAGGTGGTCTTGCCGGCGCCGGAGGGGCCCTCCAGTGTCACCACCTCACCGGCCGCGACCGACAGGTCGACGCCCCGCAGCACCTCCCGCCCGCCGAGCGCGACCACAAGCCCCGCGACCTCCAGCATCACACCAGGCGCCGCCGGAGGGCGGCCGAGAGCCGGTCGGCGGCGATGACCAGCGCCACGATGACGATCAGGATCGCCAGCACCCGGGCGAAGTCGAGCAGGTCGACCGCATTCTTCAGCTCCTGCCCCAGCCCGCCGGCGCCGACCAGCCCGAGCACCGTCGAGGTGCGGATCGTCGCCTCCCAGACGTAGAGCAGGGCCGAGGCCAGCAGCGGCAGGCAATCCGGGATCAGCAGCACCACGGCGGCCTGGGCGCGGCTGGCACCGGCGGTCAGCGCCGCTTCCAGCGGCGCCGGGTCGGCGGTCTCCAGCGCCTCGGACCACAGCTTGCCGAGGCTGCCCGAGGCATGCAGCGCCACGCCCAGCACCCCGGCGAAGGGGCCGAGCCCGACGGCGGCGACGAAGAGCAGCGCGAAGACGAAGCCGTCGATGCCGCGCAGCGTGTCGAGCACCGCCCGCGCCGGGTGGTACAGCGCCGGCAGCGGCGCCACCGGCCGGGTCGCCAGCAGGGTCAGCGGCAGCGCCAGCAGCGCCGCCAGGGTGGTGCCGAGGGTGGCGATGGCGACGGTCTCCGCCGCCCGCCGCAGCATGTCGTCGAAGCCGGAGAAATCCGGCGGGAAGGCGCCGCCGAGCCAGCGGGCCAGCCGCGGCAGCCCGGCCCAGAGCCGGCCGAGGTCGGGCTCCACCACCGCGATGCAGGCGCCATAGACGGCCGCCAGCGCCAGCACCCAGGCGGTGCGACGGATCATCCACCGCCGATGCGTCCCAGCGCGCGGCCCGCGGCTTCGATCATGGCGTAGCTGTCGGGCCCGGCACCCACCCAGCCGGTGTAGTCCGGTGGCATGACCTGCGCCGCCGCCGCGGCATCGAGGCCGAGCGCGGCCTCCCGCAGCGCCGCCTTCAGCCCGGGGTCGAGGTCGGCCCGCACCGCCAGCGCGTCGTTCGGCAGCGGCTCGGAGCGCCAGACCTCCTGCACCTGCGCCGCGCTCACCCGCCCGGCCGCCAGCATGGCGGCGAGGTTGCGGTCGTAGTCGGTCGCCAGGTCGACCTGGCCATTGGCGACGGCGATGACGTTGGCCGGATGCGAGGCGCCGTCGCGGTAGCGGAAGTAGGTGCGCGGATTGATGCCCTGGGTCCTGAACCAGTAGTGCGGCACCAGCCAGCCGCTGGTCGAGCCGGCATCGGCGAAGGAGATCGACATCCCCCTGGCATCCTCGGGGAATCGGGCGATCGTCGCTCCGGCCCGCGCCAGGATGAGGGCGTGGTAGGTGGGTCGGCCCTGGTACCGCACCACCGCCAGCGCCTCGGCCCGGGCGCGGTCCTTGGCCAGGACGAAGCCCCAGGGGCCCATCCAGGCGAGGTCGACCTGCCCATTGGCCAGCGCCACCGCGATGCCGGCCCAGTCGGTGGTGACGGTCAGTGCGAGCGGCCGGCCGACGGCCGTGGCCATCCGGGCGAAGAAGGGCTCGTAGGCCCGGCGGGTGTCGCCCGCCGTCGGCTGGAAGGGGCCGACGGCGCAGCGCAGCGGCTGGCCTCCGGCTCCTCCCTGGATCCCGCCTTGAATCCCGCCCTGGGCGCTGCCCAGGCGTGGCAGCGCCAGCACCGCCGCAGCACCCAGCCAAGATCTGCGTCGCATGCTGCCGTCATCCCATCCGGTCTGACGGCCACAAGCCCCGGGGCGGGGCCGGGGTTGCATGGTGGGGCCCGCCAGGACCCATGGCAGGACCGGGTCCCGATCCCTAGATGGCATAGCCCATCTGCCCGCGGATCCACTGCCGCACGGGGGAGGCCATGTCGTCGGGGATGAACTTGATGGCGAAAACATCCTCCGGCAGCGTGGCCAGCCGGGCGCAATCCTCGATGCCGATGGGCTGGCGCGAGGCCAGGTTGAAGCCGGGGGCCGAATTGGCGGTCAGCACGGCGTTTCTCGTCCGCCGCCAGTTGTTCTTCGCATGCAGCACCTCGACGGCCGTCGGCAGCAGGTACTCCTCGTAGGGGTAGTCTCCGCGCCAGAAGTTGTCGTGGTCGAATGGGATGTGCGCCATCAGGAAGAAGAACAGCTCGTAGAAGATGGCACGGGTCGCGAAGAAGCCCTCGTACCGGATGGTCCAAAATCTCCCGCCGATCTTTTCCAGCATTTTCTGCAGGTCGGTATGGGCCAGGAAGGCTTCGTCCCGCGGCGTGCCGGCGCCGACCGGCCTGCTCGGCGCCAGCCCCAGGTCATGGCGGCGGATATGCTCGCCGAGCCCGGGACGGAACGGCAGGTCGGCATCGGTATGCAGGTAGACATGGCCGAAGGGTATGCCGGCCCGCATCGCGAACTCCACATTGAGCACGTGCGCCCCAAGGAATGTCGGGCGCCTCGTGAACAGGTGGGTGGGATTGATCGTGAGGTTCCCGAATGAGCCGAAATCGATCCCCGCGGCCCTGGCCTTGTCGAAGAAGCCCAGCCGGACGGTGTCGTTGTTGACGTGCAGCACATGCCGGCAGTCGGAGACGGCCTTGTTGTAGGCTTTGACCTGTTCGAAAACCACCGCGGGATGTCCGGCGGCGAGCGAGCTGATAAGGACAGGAGCCTGGTCGTTACTCATCGCCGATCCTCATGCCGCATATCTGGCGCAGCGCCTGCTTCAATGCCGAAACGATGCTTGTCGACGACCTGAATCGATTCTGAAAGCCGAAATGCGGCAGGCTCGTCCCCAACCCGGTCCCGGGCCGGCAGCCTCCGGCCCCTATCCGCCCTCGGCCACGCCCCGCTGCCAGACCACCCCGGCCTCGGCCATGATGACCCGACCGGCCGCCTCGCTCTCGGCCCAGTCCTCGCGCAGCTGGCCGACGAAGACCACCCGCTTGATCCCCGCCTGGGTCAGCAGCGCCGCGCAGGCCGCGCAGGGCGGATGGGTGACGTAGGCCGTGGTCCCGGCCAGCGAGACCCCGGCCCGCGCCGCCGTCGCCACCGCATTGCCCTCGGCATGCACCGAGAGCAGCAGCTTGGTCGGCCGGTCGGCCAGCCGCTCCGGCAGGTCGGTCACCCCGCGGGGGAAGCCGTTGAAGCCGGTGGCCCGGATGCGGCGGTCGTCGTCGACCACGACGCAGCCCACCTTGGTGGTGCGGTGCTTCGACCATTCGGCGATATGCGCGGCCAGCGCCAGGAAGCGCGCATCCCAGCGCGGGCTGGGCACCGGCTCCGCCGTCACGCCCGCTTCCAGGTGATCACCAGCACGTCCCGGCAGGAGGCCGCCCCGGGATCCGCCGGCTGCACCGGCGTCACCCCATGCATCACCCGGGCGTCGTCGATGAAGGCGGTGTCCAGCCGGTCCTGCAGGGTGAAGCGGGCCAGCTCGCCGCCGGCGTTGTTGGTGATCAGCGTCTCGCCGCCCAGCAGGTTGGTCCGCGCCACCATGCCGATCAGCACCAGGTCCACGCCGTCGTGGTGCACCCCCTCCGGCGTCGGGTAGCCCGGGGCGCCGGCCACCGCCTCGATGCGGAACTGGTGCACCTCGACGAACCAGTCCTTGCCCGGCACCTGCCGGTCGGCGACCGCGCGGCCGACATCGAGCAGCGCATGCAGCGTGGCGCCGTCGCCGATCGGCTGCTCCACCGGGGCGAACCAGCGCTCCACCCCGCCATTGAGGCTGTTGTGCACCACCGCCTGGAAATGCGGCCGGTGCGGCCCCCGCACATGGCCGGGGACGCCCGCGCGGGCGGCGTAATTGGCCAGCCGGCGGCGGCGGTAGCGGCCGCCGTCGGCCATGAAGCCGTCGGTCTCCAGCCGCTCCCAGCTTGTGGCGAATTCGTCAAGCGCCGCCGCCTCGCCCGCCGCGCCCAGCCGCGCCGCCAGCGCCTCGCCGCGCAGCAGCGCGAAGCCCCGCGCGGCCACCTCCGCCAGCAGCGGGTCGCCCGGCTGCATGGTCACGCCGTCGCCCAGCAGCGCCGCGCTCATGACACCTCCCCGATCGCCGGCGCATCCCCGGTGCGCCCGGCCAGCACTTCCGCCACATGGCGCACCTTCACCGGCACGCCCTCCCGCTTCAGCCGCCCCGCCATGTTCAGCAGGCAGCCGAGGTCGCCGGCGAGCAGGGTATCCGCACCCGTAGCCGCGATGGCGCGCACCTTGTCGGCCACCATGCGGGTCGAGATGTCCGGGTACTTCACGCAGAAGGTGCCGCCGAAGCCGCAGCAGATCTCGGCATCCGCCATCTCGGTGACGGTGGTGCCGGCCATCCCGGCCAGCAGGCCCCGCGGCTGCGCCTTGACGCCGAGCTCGCGCAGGCCGGAGCAGCTGTCGTGGTAGGTCACCACGCCCTCGTGCCGCGCCGCCACCCGCGTCATCCCGCGGACGTCGGTGAGGAAGGAGACCAGCTCATGCGTCTTGGCGCCCAGCGCCTCCGCCTTGCCGCGGTACTGCGGGTCATCCGCGAAGAGCGCGGGGTAGTGGTGGGAGATCATGCCGCCGCAGCTGCCGCTCGGCACCACGCAATAGTCGTAGGGCAGGAAGGCGTCGACCACGGCGCGGGCCAGCTCCTTCGCCGTCGCGCGGTCGCCGGTGTTGTAGGCCGGCTGGCCGCAGCAGGTCTGGGTCGCCGGCACTTCCACCTGGCAGCCCGCCTCCTCCAGCAGGGCGATGGCGGAGAAGCCGACGTTCGGCCGGTAAAGGTCGACGAGGCAGGTGACGAAAAGCGCGACGCGCGGCCGGGTCTGGAGCATGACCGCAATCTAGGCGCGGCAAGCCCCCGGCGAAAGCACCGCCTGCGCAGATGAGGTCACGGTGTGTCGCGGGGCGTGTCGCGGGGCAGCAGCACGACCATCCCGGCCTCCTCCCGCATCAGCCCGGCGCGCGCCGCCGCCGCCTCCCCCCAGCCCCAGAACAGGTCGCCGCGGGCCGGGCCGCGGATGGCGCCGCCGGTATCCTGCGCCACCACCAGCCGCCGCACCGGCGTGCCGTCGACCGGGTCGCGCGTCGCCAGGAAGACCGGCACCCCCAGCGGGATGAAGGCCGGGTCCACCGCCAGCGACCGTCCCGGCGTCAGCGGCACGCCGAGCGTGCCGATCGGCCCGGCCTCGGCCGGCAGGTCGAGGATGGGGCGGAAGAAGATGTAGGCCGGGTTCTCCCGCAGCAGCGCCGCCGCCTCGGCCGGCGGGGCGGCGGCCAGCCAGGCGCGGATCGCCTGCATCGACATCGCCTCCCGGGCGATGGCGCCGCGGGCGATCAGGCTGCGGCCGATGGCCCGGTAGGGGTGCTCGTTGCGCCCGGCATAGCCCAGCCGCAGCACCTGCCCATCGGCCAGGCGGATGCGGCCCGAGCCCTGGATCTGCAGGAAGAAGGCATCGACCGCATCGTCGACGAAGACCAGCTCCAGCCCCTGCCCGGCCAGGCCGCCGGCCTCGATCGCCGCCCGGTCCAGCAGCCGCAGCGGCCCGGCCGGCGGCAGCGCATGCAGCGGCACCTGATAGGCCCCGCCCGGCGCCTGCGCCCCGCGCAGCTCGGGCTCGTAGTAGCCGGTCAGCAGCCCGGTCCCGAGCGGCACCGGGCGGAACCAATGCTCGAAGAAGGCCCTGGGATCGTCGGCCGCCGCCGCGGCGGCGCAGAGGGCGGTCCAGGGCGGCTGCGCCTCGAGCGCGCCGCAGGACCGCAGCAGCGGCACCAGCGCGGCGGCCGGATCCTCGCCCGGCCAGCCGGGCACCGCCGCGTAGTCATCCGCCCGCGCCGGCCCGCCCAGCGCCAGGGCGAGGCCCGCGGCGGCCAGCCAGCGCCTAGGCGCTATGGGTCGCCACCAGCTTCCAGGTCGGGTCGCTGGCGTTGAGGTCGCGCTGGAAGGTCCAGACATCGGTCAGCTCGGTGACCGCATCGCTGCCGGTCACCACCTCGCCGTCGCGGCCGGTGGTCAGGTTGATCTGGTCGGTCACGAAGCGCACCGTCACGTCGGCCGTGGTGCCGCGCAGGTCGGCCGCGTCGATCGCCATCTCGTGCACCGCCCGCACCTCGGTCCGCTGGGTCTCGCCGGCCGCCTCGCGCGCGGTGATCGCCTGCTCGAAGCCGGCATAGGTATCGTCGGAGAGCAGCCCGCGCAGCGTCTGCCGGTCGCCGGCGGCGAAGGCGGTGACGATCATGCGGAAGGCGCCCTCGGCCCCGTCGAGGAAGCGGGCCGGGTCGAAGCTGCGGTCCACCGCGGCGATCCGCCCCAGCGCCTGGCCCGGCGGCGAGCGCGGATCGGGCACCACCCGGTGGTCCCGGCCGGCCGCCTGCGCCGCCGTCGGCACCGCCTCGGGCGCCTTGGCGCGCGGGTCGAACCCGTCGGCGCGCGGCTCCGGCGCCGCGGGGCGCTCGAAGCCGGTGCGCTTGCCGAGCACGCTCCGCAGCCGCAGCACCAGGAATGCCGCCACCATCGCAAACAGGATCAGATCGACCGGAAAGCCGCCCGTCATCGTGGACTCCTTTTCATCTATCTAGGCGGGCCCTGGTCCTGCCGCAACGGGGCGGCGCCTGAACGGGCCATAAACTCTGCCCCATGAACGGAGCCTTGCCTCCCGCCCGGCCTGCCGCTATCGCCGCCTTCCCCCTTATCCGGAACCGCACCCGATGATCCTGCTGCGCCACGGGCAGAGCGAGTTCAACCTGCACTTCTCGGCCACCAAGAAGGACCCGGGCATCCCCGACCCGAAGCTGACCGAGCTCGGCCAGCAGCAGGCCGAGGCGGCGGCACTGGCCCTGGCCAGCGAACGCATCGACCGCATCATCGCCTCCCCCTATACCCGCGCGCTGCAGACCGCGGCGCCGATCGCCCGGCAGCGCAACCTGCCCATCACCGTCACCCCCACGGTGCGGGAACGCTACGCCTTCTCCTGCGACATCGGCTCCCCCCGCACCGCGCTCAGCTTCGCCTTCCCGCAGGTCGAGCTCACCCACATCGACGAGATCTGGTGGCCCGCGGTGGAGGAGCCCGACCACCAGATCGAGGCCCGCGCCCGGCTGTTCCGGGCCGAGATGGCGGCGCTGCCGGAATGGCGCCACACCCTCGTGGTCTCCCACTGGGGCTTCATCCTGGCGATGACCGGAGAGCGCAAGATGAACGGCGAGTGGCTCCGTTGCGACCCGACCGGGCCGCATCCCGAGGATATCGTCTGGCGCCAGTACCACCCGAGCGTGGTCAAGCCCTGATCCTGTCCGGACCCTGACACCCGCCGGGGCGCATGCTAGGCCGCGCCCCGCGCTACTCCGAAAGGCCCCCCGATGTCCGACCTGCCGCCGCCGCCGAATGCCCCCGCCAATGGCGACTCCGCCCAGGGCGCAACCCAGGGCGCGCCCCAGGGCCCCCTCGTCCTCAACATGCAGTACACCAAGGACCTCTCCTTCGAGGTCCCCGGCGCGCCCGAGATCTTCGCCACCCTGCGCGAGCAGCCGCGCGTCGACCTCCAGCTCGACGTCCAGGCCCGCCCGATCCAGGAAGGCGGCAACGTCTTCGAGGTCTCGCTGCAGATCCGCGCCGATGCGCAGGCCGACGGCAATGCCTGCTTCATCGCCGAGCTGGTCTACTGCGGCATCTTCACCATCAGCGTCCCGCCGGACCAGCTCGAGCCGGTGCTGCTGGTCGAATGCCCGCGGCTGCTCTTCCCCTTCGCCCGCAACATCCTGGCCGACGTCACCCGCGACGGCGGCTTCCCGCCGGTGATGCTGGCGCCGATCGACTTCGTCGCCCTCTGGCAGTCGCGCCGCGGCGAGGCGGCGGCCACCATCGGCAACGCCTGACCCGGCCTGGGCCGGCGCGGCGGGGCGCCCCGGGCGCCGCGTCGCGCCACGAGGTTGCGGAAATTGGCAGGTTCTCCCGCCACACGCGTGGATTGCTGTAGTTTTTTCCATTTTGCCGTCATATCGTTCCGTGCGATTCACGAATCGTCAACCGGAACCGAAGGCGGCTGCCATGCCCACCCCCCGGGCCGTTCCCACTGACCCCGACGCAGCCCGCCCCGCCACGCCGGCGGCGCTGCGCCTGCTGCCCCGCCCGGCCCGGACGCCGGCGGACGGGCCGATCCTGCTCTCGCCGCCGCACCTGACCGGGCGGGAACTCGCCGGCATCGCCGAGACGCTGCAATCCGGCTGGGTCGCCCCCGCCGGCCCGGCCACCGCCGCCTTCGAGGCGGCGCTCGCCGACGCCACCGGCCAGCCGCACGTGCTCGCGGTCAGCTCCGGCACCGCGGCGCTGCACCTCGGCTACCGCTGCCTCGGGATCGCGCCGGGCGACGCGGTCTGGACCGCCAGCCTCACCTATGTCGCCACCATCGCCCCGGCGGTGCAGATGGGCGCCCGGCCGCATTTCCTCGACGTCGCGCCGGACAGCTGGACCCTCGACCCCGACCTGCTGGAACGCGACCTCAGCCGCGCCGCCCGCCGCGGCCGGCTGCCCCGCGCGGTGGTCCCGGTCGACCTCTTCGGCCAGAGCGCAGAGCTCGAGGTCATCCGTGCCCTCTGCGACCGCTGGGGCGTCGCGGTCATGGCCGACAGCGCCGAGGCGCTCGGCGCCACCCAGCACGGCCGCCCGGCCGGCCAGGGCGCCCGGCTCGCCGCCTTCAGCTTCAACGGCAACAAGATCGTCACCGCCGGCGGCGGCGGGGCGCTGGCCTCGGCCGATGCCGGGCTGATCGCCATGGCGCGCGGCCTGGCCAACCAGGCCAGGCAGCCGGCGCCGCACTACGAGCACGAGACCACCGGCTACTCCTATGGGCTCTCCTCGATCCTCGCCGCCATCGGCATGGTCCAGCTCGCCGCGCTGCAGGACCGCATCGCCGCCCGCCGCGCCATCTTCGGCCGCTACCACGACGGGCTCGCCGGCCTGCCCGGCCTCGGCTTCATGCCGGAGCCCGACTGGAGCCGCGGCACCCGCTGGCTGACCGTGATCCAGCTCGACCCGGGCCAGGGCGCCCCCGGGCGGGAGGCGGTGCGGCTGGCGCTGGCGGCGGCGGGGATCGAGACCCGCCCGGTGTGGAAGCCGATGCACCTGCAGCCGGCCTTCCGCCATGCCGGCCGCAGCGGCGGCGCGGTCGCCGCCCGGCTGTTCGAGCGGGGGCTCTGCCTGCCCTCCGGCAGCGGTCTGACCCCGGCGCGGCAGGCCCGGGTCATCGACCGTCTGCGCGCCTGCTGGGCGGGCTGAATGCGCATCCTCTACCTGCACCAGCATTTCTCCACCCCGGCCGGCGCCACCGCCACCCGCAGCTTCGCCATGGCCGAGGCGCTGGCCGCCCGCGGCCATGCGGTGACCATGGCCTGCGGCCAGTATGCCGGCGCGGTGACCGGCCTCGCCGGCGGCTACCGCCACGGCCGGCGGGCGGGGCCGGTCGGCGGCTTCCGGGTGGTCGAATTCGCCATCCCCTGCGGCAATCACCTGCGGTTGGCGGCGCGGGCCGGCGCCTTCCTCCGCTATGCCGCCCGGGCCACCGGCCTGGCGCTGGCCGGGGCCTGGGACGTGGTGGTCGCCAGCTCCACCCCGCTCAGCGTCGCGCTGCCGGCGCTGGCCGCGCGGCGGCTGCGCGCCCTGCCCTTCGTCTTCGAGATCCGCGACCCCTGGCCCGAGCTGCCGCGCGCCATGGGCCTCGGCTCGCCGCTGGTCTGGGCCGGGATGGACCGGCTGGCCGATGCCGCCTGCCGCCGGGCCGCCGCGGTCGTCGCCCTCTCGGAGGGCATGGCCGAGACCGCCCTGGCCCATGGCGCCGCCGCGGCGACCCTGCGGGTGCTGCCCAATGGCAGCGACCTCGATCTCTTCGGCCCGCATGTCCGCCCCTGGCGCCCGGACGGGCTCGCGCCGGGGGTGCCGCTGGCGGTCTATGCCGGGGCGCATGGCCCGGCCAACGGGCTCGACCAGCTGGTCGCGGCGGCGCGGCTGCTGCGGGCGGGCGGCTCGCCGCTGGTGCTGCTGCTGGTCGGCGCGGGCGCCGAGAAGCCGCGGCTGCAGGCCGCGGCGGCGGCGCTGCCCAACCTCCGCCTGCTCGACCCGCTGCCGAAGCCCCGCCTGGCCGGGCTGCTGGCCGGCAGCCAGATCGGCGTGCAGTGCCTGGCCCCGGTCGCCGCCTTCGCCGAATGGACCGCGCCGAACAAGCTGATGGACTACCTTGCCGCCGGCCTGCCGGTGGTCGCCAACCTCGGCGGCCGCGCCGCCCGGCTGCTGGAGGGCGGCGGCTTCGGCCCCTGCGGCATCGCCACCGCCCCGGGCGATGCCTGCGCCCTCGCCGCCGCCCTGGCCGCCCTGGCCGCGGACCCGGACCGCCGCGCCGCGCTCGGCCGCGCCGCCCGGGCCCAGGCCGAGGCCCGCTGGGACCGCCGCCGCCTGGCCGAGGGCTTCTGCCAGGTGGTCGAGGGCGCCGCCGCATGAGCCTGCCGGCGGGCGACCCGGCCGAGCTGCACCTGGTCGCGGCCGCCCGGCCGAACCTGCCGAAGCTGGCGGCGCTCTGGCATGCGCTGGACGAGACCGGGCTGCCGCTGCGCCCGGTGCTGCTGCACACCGGCCAGCACCACGACGCCGCGCTGTTCGGCGACCACCTCGCCCAGCTCGGCCTGCCGCCGCCCGGGATCAGCCTCGGCATCGCTGGCGGCGGCGGCCATGCTGCGCTGATCGGCCGGACCATGATGGCCGCCGCCGCCTGCTGGGAGGCCCGCCGCCCCGCCTGCGTCATCGTCCCCGGCGACGTGGACGGCGCCCTGGCGGCGGCGCTGGCCGCCCGCACCCTGGGCCTGCCGGTCGCCCACCTCGAGGCCGGGCTGCGCTGCCCCGAGGCCGAGCCGGGCGGCCACTCCGACGAGGACATGCCGGAGGAGATCAACCGCCGCGCCATCGATGCCGTGGCCAGCCTGCACTGGGCCCCGGACGAGGCCAGCGCCGCCCGGCTGCGGGCCGAGGGCCGGCCGGCCGGGCGGGTCCGCGCCGTCGGCAACGCCATGGTCGATACCCTGCTGCGGCAGCTGCCCTCGGCGCGGGACCGGCCGCTGCCGCCCGGGCTGCAGCCGCGCCGGTTCGGCGTGGTCACCCTGCACCGCGCCGCCAACGTCGACGACCCTGCGGCGCTGGCGTCGCTGCTCGACGGCCTCGCCGGCGCCGCCCGGCTGCTGCCGCTGGCCTGGCCGCTGCACCCCCGCACCGCCGCCCGGATGGACCGCTGGGGCCTGGCCATGCCGGCCGGGATCCTCGGCCTGCCGCCGCTGTCCTACCTCGACTTCCTCGGCCTGCTGGCGCGCGCCCGGCTGGTGGCGACCGACAGCGGCGGGGTGCAGGAGGAGGCGACGGCGCTCGACCTGCCCTGCCTCACCCTGCGGCCCAGCACCGAGCGGCCGCTGACGCTGGCCGCCGGCTCCAACCGGCTGGTCGCCGCCGCCGGGCTGCCGGCCGCGGTGGCCGCGGTGCTGGCCGGCGACTGGCCGCGGGCGCGGCCCATCCCGCTGTGGGACGGCAGGGCCGGGGCCCGCATGGCGGCGCATCTCGGCGCCTTCCTGCGGCGCCCGGCATGACGCCGCCGCTGGTGCTGCTGCTCTCGGCGGCGCATCCGCCGGACGACCTGCGGGTGGTCCGCAAGGAGGGGGCCGCGCTCGCCGCCGCCGGCTGGCGGGTCCGCCACCTCGCCCCCGGCCCGCCCGGGCCCCAGGCCGCGATCGAGGGCGAGGCGATCGAGTGCTACCCCCGCCGCCCCGGCTGGGCCGGCCGGCTGCGCGGCATCCCCGCCCTGGCCCGCCGCGCCGCCGCCGACGGCTCCGCCGTGCTGCATGCCAGCGAGCCGGATGCCTGGGCCGCCGCCCTGCTCGCCGCCCGCCGCTGCGGCGCCCGCTGCGTGCTCGACGTGCACGAGCACTACCCGAGCCGGCTCGATGCCCGGCTGCCGCGCTGGGCCCGCCCGGCCGGCCGCGCCGCGCTGCGCCTGCTCTGCCGCGCCGCCGGCCGCGCCGCCGATGCGGTGGTGGTCGCCAAGGACGGGCTGGCCGCGGAATTCCCCGGCGCCGTCGCGGTCCGCAACTACGCCCTGCCCATCGCCATCGCCCCCCGCCGGCACCGCCCCGGCCCGCCGACGCTGGCCCATGCCGGAGCGCTCGGCCGCAGCCGCGGCTGGCCGCAGCTGCTGGAGGCCATGGCCCTCGCCCCGCCCGGCACCCGCCTCCGCCTCATCGGCCGCTTCACCGACGGCTCCGAGCCGGACTTCCGCGCCCGCGCCGCCGCCCTCGGCCTCGCCGGGCGGATCGAGCACCTCGGCTGGCACCCGCACCCGGAGGCGCTGGCCCTGCTGGCCGAGGCCGACATCGGCCTGGTCCTGTTCCAGCCCGGCGAGGAGAACCACCGCCTCGCCCTGCCGCACAAGCTGTTCGATGCCATGCTGGCCGGCCTGCCGGTCATCGCCCCCGCCTTCGCCGAGGAGGTCGCCGGCATCATCCAGGACGCCGGCTGCGGCCTGCTGGTCGAGACCGCCGACCCCGCCGCCATCGCCGGCGCCATCGCCGCACTGGCCGACCCCGACCTCCGCGCCCGGCTCGGCGCCGCCGGCCGCGACGCCGCCCTCACCCGCTACGCCTGGGGCGCGGAGGCCGCCCGGCTGGTCGGCCTCTATCGCCGCCTCGCCCCGCTCCCGGTCGGAGGCGGCAATGGTCAAGCCGCGCCGGCTGGCCTATAGCGGCGCCATGGCCCGCCGCGCGCCGCACCGCATTCTGCTCAACCTCCTCCTCGATTCCCTCCTGGCCTGCCTGGCACTGCCGGCGGCGATGCTGCTCGCCGCCCCCGGCGCCTGGCCGCCCGACCCGGTGCCCTGGTGGTCCGCCGCCCTGCCCGGCGCCGCGCTGTCGCTGCTGGCGGCCGGCCTGCCGGTGCGGCTGCCGCAGCAGTACTGGCGCTACGCCGGGCTGCCGGACGTCATCGCCATCGCGGTCGCGGCGCTGGTCGGCGCGCTGATCTTCGCCGCCGGCCTGCACCTGCTCGGCGCCTGGCAGCCGCCCAACATCGCCTTCCCGCTGATCCACGCCATCACCCTCGGCACCCTGCTCGGCGCCCCGCGGGTCGCCGGCCGGCTGCACCACGCCCGCCCCGGCGGCCGCCGCGGCGCCGAGGGCACCGGCACCGCCCAGCCGGTGCTGCTGGTCGGCGCCGGCGACGGCGCCAACCTCTTCATCCGCGGCCTCGCCCAGGAGCGCACCCCGGGCTACCGCGTCATCGGCATCCTCTCGATGCGCTCGCGCCAGGCCGGCCGCCGCATCATGGGCCACCCCATCCTCGGCACCGCGGACGAGATCACCACCGTGCTCGACCACATGGCCGAGGAGAAGCGCCTCCCCGCCCTCATCGTGCTGTCGACCGCGCATGTGCAGGGCCTCGCCCTCGAACGCCTGCTCGACGCCGCCGACCGCCACGGCGTCCCGGTCCGCCGCGCCCCCTCCATCACCTCGCTCGACCCCGCCGCCCGCCGGCTCGAGGACAAGCTCGACCCGACCAAGCCCGCCCTGCCCGTCCACCTCCGCCCCGTCGCCATCGAGGATTTGCTGGACCGGCCGCAGGTGCCGCTCGACCGCGAGGGCATGGCCCGGCTCATCCAGGGCCGCCGCGTCCTGGTCACCGGCGCCGGCGGCACCATCGGCGGCGAGCTCGCCCGCCAGGTCGCGGCCCTCGGCCCCTCCCAGCTCGCGCTGCTCGACCACGGCGAATACGCGCTGTACGAGATCGACCTCGAGCTCCGCGAGCGCCACCCGGACGTCCCCCGCCGCGCGGTGCTGGCCGATGTCCGCGACGAGGCCCGCATCCGCCGCCTGTTCGAGGAACTCAAGCCCGAACTCGTCTTCCACGCCGCCGCCCTCAAGCATGTCCCGATGGTCGAGAACGACCCGCTGGAAGGCCTGCAGACCAATGCGCTCGGCACCCGCGTCGTCGCCGACGCCGCCCGCGCGGTCGGCTGCCGCGCCATGGTCTTCATCTCCACGGACAAGGCGGTGAACCCGACCAGCGTCATGGGCGCCTCCAAGCGCCTGGCCGAGATGTATTGCCAGTCCCTCGAACGCGAGGCCCGCGCCTCGGGCGGGATGCGCTGCGTCACCGTCCGCTTCGGCAACGTGCTGGGCTCGACCGGCAGCGTCGTGCCGCTGTTCCGCCGCCAGCTCGAACGCGGCGGGCCGCTGACCGTCACCCACCCCGACATGCGCCGCTACTTCATGACCGTGCGCGAGGCCGTCGGCCTGGTGCTGCAGGCCAGCGTCATCGGCGCCGAGGACCGCGACGACCAGCCTCCGGGCCTGGCCGAGGGCGGCATCTTCGTCCTCGACATGGGCAAGGCGGTGAAGATCGTCGACCTCGCCCGCCGCATGATCCGCCTCGCGGGACTGCGCCCGGAGGAGGACGTGGACATCCGCTTCACCGGCCTCCGCCCCGGCGAGAAGCTCTACGAGGAACTGTTCCACGGCCAGGAACCGCCCCGCCCGACCCAGTTCCGCGGCCTGCTGATGGCGACGCCGCGGACGGCGGATACCGGGCTGGTGGGGCAGGCGATCGACGAGATCGCGGCCAGCAGCCGGGCGGGGAATACCGGGGCGGCGCTGGCGCAGTTGAGCCGGTTGGTGCCGGAGTTTGCGCATAATGCGGATGGGGATGGCGGGTGACTGTCTCCCCCGGGACGCGGATGGGGGCGCGCTGCCCGCCCTGACCCTGCGCAGAGGCCGCGGGCCGCAACGAACGCCACAGTTCAGGCTGCCTCACCACGCGGCGTCTTTCGGCAGCGTCGACTCCGGGCATAGGACCATCCGGCTGCCGACTGAATGGGGCCTGTTCCTGCCGGATAGGTCTGGCACCGGTTTTCCTGGGTCGTGATGCGCCGACTTCCTGCACCATCAGGTACTGCGATGGTCGGATCACCGACGCCGCTCCACCGGCTTCGATAGCCCTCGCGGCCACTGCCGTTGCGAGCGCTTGAGTGGGGCTTCAGCAACCCCGCCGCAGGAATTGAATATCACTGGGCTCCAACGCGCCGAGCTGGGCACGCATGATGATAGCCTGGCATTTGTCTGCATTCGGTCGCGGCGCGGCGTTCAGCTTTGGCAAGGGCCGTCGTGCCACGCGGTCGTGATCGTCATGATCCTGGCCGACGTGGGCATCGGCCTGCGGCATGACCGGCAGGGCAGGTGCCGGGGGCAGGATCGGTGCTCGCGGCGGCGAAGCCCAGGTCGCCGAGGGTATGGGTGGGACAAGGACCGGTGCCGCAATCTCGGCTGCGGCAATGGTGGCCGGGTGTGCGACCTGTCCCACCTGAACGGGCCCGGACACCCGCTCCGCTTCGGCATGGGGGACCGGGGGGGCCTCGCTGAAGGCAGGCGCAGAAACAACATGCGGCTTTACGTCGGGTGGGGAATGACCGGGGAGATTGCGTCCGACCAGCAGCAGTATCATCAGGCACGCCACGCCGGCCGCGACTGCCGGCACGATGGCGTTCCTCGGCCTTGTTCTGCTGCTTCGCGTCGGGGCACAATCAACGGAAGGAGACAGATGTTCGGTCTTGGCTGGCCGCCTGAGCAGGGCGCCATGCAAACCAGCTCTTACGGTTTCTGTCCAATCAGGATCATTGGGCAAAAAGTTGGGTTCATCCTGACGCGTTATGTCATTCAGCCGCTCTGCCAGAGCATCAATATTATTATGCTCGACTCCCCAGATTTGAATCGGCGGGAATTCCGCTGCGGCTTCGTGGCTGACGGATGCTTTCAGCACTTCCGAGGCTTCATGGCTCGTTCTGGTGGTTGGCAATATGTCCAACAGGATGACGCCATAATGCGAATGCAAGATGATGTACTCATTCCCGGATAGGAAGCACAGCTCCTCCCTCTGAAGAACAACGCTGTGTACAGCAACCCAGTCCGCATCCGTGCGACGCAGCGCATCGATAACGAGTCCATCATTTTGATGCTTGAATAATGAAACTGTGGGTTGCTTATTCGTCATTGAGCGAACCGTCTACTGCTGTAAATTCAAGCCCCTCCAGTCTTACACGACCCTCAAACCACGCGCCGCTTTATCACCGGAAATTCCGCCATCAAACCGAGACAGGGCTCGGCATGCCGAATGGAGGTCAGACACTGCATCCCAACCCTTGGGAGGTCGTGGAGGACCCGCATGATGCGGACACGTCGGATGCCATGGAAGAACCAGCAGTTTGCTGCAGGGAGTCACACTGGCGCCTCGTGGCCGTGCTATCCCGACCGGGCCA
The DNA here is from genome assembly GCF_030409335.1 of Paeniroseomonas aquatica. Classification (GTDB taxonomy): domain Bacteria; phylum Pseudomonadota; class Alphaproteobacteria; order Acetobacterales; family Acetobacteraceae; genus Belnapia; species Belnapia aquatica. The sequence continues at coordinate 14,416 of NZ_JAUFPN010000165.1, read as the reverse complement.
CAGTTCGGGCATGCGGAATCAACCTGCCGCACCGAACCACAATGTTCCGCCCTTTGCCTCGAGCCCAGCCGTTTGCTGGACCCGAGCGCCAAGCGCATGAGAGGCCAATTCGCGGCCGATTGCGCGGAACATCCCTGCAGCAAGGATGGCGACGTTGCTGTGAGCAAGCCCGGGTGTTGCAGATGAGCACGACAATGCGGAAGAGACGAAACTGTCGATCACAGCGAAGACGGCATCATCGGCGTCAGACGGTGCTGCCGTTCGGGCCTCGGCAGCCCCAACCTCCGCGCCCTGCTAACGCCTGGACACCGATGCCGTCTTCCTCTCAATCCTTCTCGGTGACCTGCCCGCAAATGTCCTTTCAGACAAAAAGAATGTCGGTCGCGCCAAGCTTGCTCGCATGAGCAAGGAATACGCTGTGGCCGACAGCATCATAGGTGACCAGGAGGCCGGCGACGCCTGATTCGGTGGCGACGGTCATGTGAATGCTGGGTTTGGCCAGGCTCGGGAACTGCAGATGGTCGATGCCGCTGGCGAAATCCTGAATGGTGACATGGCCATTGCTGTTGCCGAAGATGAAGGTGTCGGCACCATCACCGCCTGCGAAATCACCGCTGCCGGATCCTGCGTGGAGGACGTCGTTTCCGGCGCCGCCCCTCGCGGTCGCCTGGCCAGCCCCGGCGTGCAACACCAGTGCCGTCTTGCCGTCAACGGTGACGCTGTCATGGCCGCTGCCGAAGGTGACGTTCGCGGTGGAGTATTTTCCATCATAGGTGGGGTCGTAGAGCCGCCCATTATTCATTTTGTCCGCGTCGGCCAGGGAGGAGAGCCCGGCCGCGGTGATCTTGACCACGTCGTCACCGCCGCCCGTCTTGATGGTCATGGTATTGCTCGAAGGCGCAGCGCTCGTGCTCGGCCGGTCGCTGTGAGCGACCCAGGTGACATGGTCGTCCCCGTTGCCGAGGCTGACCGAGCCACGCTTGGTGCTGACCAGCATGAGGTCGAAGTCACTGCCACCGAATTTTGCCAGGCTGACCGTGGGGCTGACGAAGTTGTCGAAGGCCAGCTTGGTGGCATAACCGGCGTCCCATACGGCCGGCTTCAGGGTTGCTCCCACCACCTTGCCCCATGACGGGATGGCGCTGTAGGTCTGGTAGGTGCTCCCGCCGAACTCCACCGGCGCTACCGAAATCTGCGAGGCCAGGACGCCAGACAGCGGTGGCGCGGTGCCCAAAGGAGCATCGGACAGGGCCGAAAGGTTGACGAAGATCGGGTGGTCGGTCACCGACATCTGCAGATTGGTTACGCCGACGGCGGTCTGGACGGCGGCGGGGCCGCTCATCGGATCATAGACGGCCGCATTGGCTTTGCCTGGCAGTTGCAGGGTGACCGTCACCCCGGCCGGGGTAATGGCCTGACCGGCGACCTCGTTCCAGACATCCGGCTCGCGCCAGATGGCCAGAACATAGTCTCCCGACGATTTCTCCATCAGCATCGATGTGACATCGCCGGGACCTTCCAGGGTGTAGCCCAGCGCCTGCGTCGTGAAACTGCTGGCGTTGGCACCGGCATCGCTGAGGATGGTCTGCAGATTGTGCAGTGAGGTTGCTGCGGTCTTCGGGCTTCCATCCGAGTGGAAAATGCCGAAATGGGCGCCGGTGTCGGTGTAGATCCAGTCCCTTAAGGAATAGAGCGTGACGGCTTTCGCCCCCTGCCGAATCCCATCCATATAGGCGTTGAGCAGCAGCTTGGCCTGCGTCGTCTCGTCGACACCATCCACGAAGGGGTTGGGATCGGTCACGCCTGGTGCGGTAAACCAACCGATCTCGGTGATGACGAAGGGCTTGCCGGGATCCACCGCATTCTGCACGCCAAGCCCTTCGGCCAGCGCTGCACCAGGCTGCCCCCCGCGGTTGGGATAAATGTGCATGTTGTTGCCGTCGCTGGCGGCAGCGACAGCCGGCCAGGACGACATGCCGGCCACGAAGATCCCGGCGGTGACGGGGTTGGCATTCATCGCCGCGTAGAAATCGGCCTGCCAGGCAACCGCGGCTGGGATGCCGGTCATGCCGGCATAAGTGACGTTGAAATTGTTCGGCTCATTCGGCCCTTCGACGAAGGCCACGCTGCCGGGATGCTTGATGATGAAGTCCGCGATAGCCGTGACATTGGCCTGCGGACTGACCCGGGTGTCGGCGACGAATTCCAGCTTGAGGCCAGCCTCGGCCAAGGTGTCGAACTGACCGTAGGGGTTGTTGGTGGTCGGTGCCGCGATGCGCAGGGTATCGACGCCGGCATAACGGGCCTGCTCGATCATGGCCGGGATGGTCGACCAGTTGCCATTCACGAGATCGGGCTGAATACCCAGGGCGCGATCAACATCCGAAGCCCGAAGGGCGTTGGCCATTGGGTATCATCCTTGTCCGTCGCCTCAATCTCGCGGCAAGGTATTTCCGTTTCGTTTACATATCGGCACATCGCCGGTCGTGCATTCCTCAGGTCAAATTCAAGGATGGGATCGGCCTGCGGATGGATCGGCCGAGGAACCACACGGTGATAAGCGGCGGATCAGAGCATTGTCCGACGTAGGCGCCTCCGCGTTGGTCCCCGCGTCTCCTGCAAATCAAGGACGCCCTGGTCGGCCTGAGCCGGATCAGTTGCGTTGGGCACTGCATCCGTCACCCCGGGCTACCGCTTCGGGTTCGGTATTCTTCCGGATGAAGGCCGCCGGGCTGCTCTTCGATGGCATGGTGCAGTCTCTCGCCCAACCGGATGGCCACCTTCTGACCAGTCTGGTGCATGGACCAGGCCGGCCCGATTGCTTGCGGGCCCGCTGGCGAAGGAGCTGGATCACTGGCCGGCAGCAGCCTCGCACGAGCACGGATCAACCTGCATCCTACATTGCAGCACGTTGGACGGGCCGGCACCATCGGCTGAGGTGAAGCAAATCTCGTGAGGATGCTCTGACGCTCATTATCATTTGGCCAAGACAATGAGTGAGTATCCGCCCAGAATCCGCACAGCTAAATCAGGACTGACCTTGTGCAGCCATCTGCGGGGATTGGCCATCAGCCGGCTGCTGACTGCCTGATTGGGAAGCTCCAGACGGCTTGCTGTGTAACGCCAATCAATAATATCATATCCGCAATCAACGAGGGCAGCGAGGGCGAGATCCTTGTTAAAGTAATGAATGTGACCGACGGCTTTTCGGAGGTTCATTATCGGTTTCATTCTTGCTAATGACTGAACCGACAAATCGAGTGGAATATGGAAAACCTTGAAGGTACCGTACCGCTTCAATTTTTTCACAAAGCCCAAGTAGTCTTCTACATGCTCAATGACATCGATAACCGAAACAATATCAAATTGAAGGCCTTCTTCTGCCAATAAATCTTTCAACTGGAAATGGATTTTGGAGGATTTCTTTCGTGCCGCCATTTCATGGGCCTGAGGAGAGATATCGTAGCCGGTAAAACGGACATCTGGAAACGCCTTTGAGAGCTCCACCAGGATGCCTCCGGCGCCACATCCCACCTCGCACAGGTTCTCGAATTTAACCCCATTGTCAATCAATATCGACTTGATCTGTTGAGCTTTCCAAACGGCGTCTTCTTCATGCCAAGTTGGATTCGCTTCAGCATACTTACCATCTTGGTACATTTCGCTCATCAATTTCGCCCTGTGCCTTGCGCTTCTTGCAGGCCGCGCATCTGCAGAATTCTTCGTTGCCACATCTTGCCTGCACTCTGGGCACGACAAAAATGGCTCGCGGCATCGTCACGGCGCGCCCACCGATCATCTTGATTTACGTAGCGTTCAGTTCTTCGGAAGCTGTCGAGGTGCTTAGGAACTAGGGCATATCAGACCATGAGAGGTGGGTCAGGTTAGATTCATATCACAGTCGGAAATTTGAATGGCCATGACGAGCCAGCGCACCTTCTTCCGACCCAATATTTCAACCAGACTTGGAAAAGCTGGCGCGGATTTGAATGGTCGCACTGCAAACCTGCGGCCGAGCGATCCAGGCGCTGGTGAACAGGGGCAAGGTGTGCCGGATTGAAGGGCAGGCCTGCACCTGCCAGCAATGCCGGCCTATCCTTGCCGGGCGCGCATCCCGGCCTGGCCGGAAAGATCTGCCCCGGCATCGTCCAGCACTGCCCTTCCCTGCCACCCAGCAAAGGTTGCGCCGTGCGATCAGAACGCCACCGTCTGCCGAGCCGCCCGCCGTTGTCCGTGGGCAGGTCGAGACTGCGTGCTGTTGGCATCCCAGCGCCTTCGGAGGGGCGGTATCACTGCATTAGCGGGTCCTCCTGGCCGCCCGGCAGGCGACTGCCGCGCTGCGTAAGCCTGCGGTGGCCGGTACGCGGCGCATCGAGGCGGCAGGCACGATGGTGCCGGTCTCGAACCCTTATCTCAGGTGGGTCCTCCGCCGGGTGCGAAGTCCATCGCGGTCGCCCATCCGCGGCTGGACGCCACCGAACGTGCCTTCAGCGTGGCCTGCCACTCCGCTACCATTGCCTCGTCTCCTGGCGATCACAGGCATCGGACCATCTCGGCGAACATTGGCAGCCGCTCGTGAGGTGTCTCCCATGACCGCCCTGGCACAGACACACACACCCGCCACACGCCTTGCGGGGTAACCGATTTCTGACCCGCCCGCCGTGTGCGACCGAGCCCACCATGCTATGGCCCAGGTACTTGGCGCATGTTCGATACCCTCAGGAAGGATGCCTCATGACGGCTGGAGTGACGCAGGGTGGAGCACGGCGCGAGGATACGCCGGGAAGGCTGAAAGTCCTCTACGTCCAGCTGGCAACACCCAGCTTCGCCGGGATTGAGATCGTCGTCGATGCGATCTGCACCGAACTCGCCGAGAAGCATGGCGCCGAGCATGAGGTCGACGTCCTGTATACCTCCGACCAGAAGGGCTATCCCGCCGAGCCACGGCGCTATCATGCGATCCGGCGGTTTGCCGAAGGCCACCTCTCCCTCCTGACAATCCTCAGAGATGTCATCCGCCGGGGACGCTATGACATCATCGTCGTGCCGCAGGTCGAACCCACCGTCCTGGTGTGGTTTGCCTGCCTCGGGCTGCGGCCGAACATCGCAATGCACCTTCATGGCAACCTGCAGCGGGAACGCAGCCACCGGAAGGCCAAATTCATGTTCTTCCTGATGAAGGCCCTGGTCCTTCGCCACCTGTCCTACGTGTTCGGCACGTCGAGGCGGCAGCTCGAGTCCTTCAAGGTCATGTTCGGCGCCGCCATGCCCTGCATCTGGGTGCCGAACCCGGTGCGGGATTTCCCGAAGGCGAACGACGCGCCGACGGTCAGTCCGCCCTTCGTCACCTTCGTCAATGTCGGACGGTTTGACTACCAGAAGGGCCAGGATATCCTTGTCGATGCCTTCGCCCGCCTGCATGCCCTGCGTCCGGACGCCAGGCTGAAGCTGGTCGGCTATGGCAGCGACGAGGCTGCGCTGCGCGCGCAGATCGATCGCCTGGGGCTCGGCGCGGTCGCGGCGATCGAATACCATCCGCTCAATCCCCAGGATGCCCTGCTGGCGAGCGACGTGTTCGTCGCCACCTCGCGCTGGGAAGGCTGGTCGCTGGCGATCTGCGAGGCCCTGCGCTTTGGCCTGCCGGTGATCGCGATCGACTGCGACTTCGGGCCAAGCGAGATCCTCACCGATCCACGGCTCGGCACGCTGGTCCCGGCGGCCGACCCTGATGCCCTGGTCGCGGCGATGGCGCGTTACCATGACACCATCGCGGAGGAGAGACAGCACGCCGCCTTCCGCAAGGCCGCAATCGACGCCTACAGCGTCGGCCAGGTCGTCCGCGTCCATGCCAAGGCGCTGCGCCTTGCCGCGGCACGATGAATGGCGACTAAGTCCAGGATGGAGCAGATGCAGCAGATGACATGGCCGCGCCGGGACCTCCTCAAGACGCCCTTCCTCGGCGCGGCGATGGCCGCCGCCACGGGAGCACCGGGACAGGCCCAGACCTTGGGCCGTCCGGCCGCAAGCGATGATCCGACGCGGGGGCGGACGCTGGCCTTCAATGAGAATTTCAAGCGGCTTGATACCGCCCTCTGGGATGCGGGCCCGAAGGCGACCGCGTCGGCGCAGGGCTTCTACGGACGGTCGGCCTTCGCCCGCCTGTCCGGCGAAGCCGGGTTCAATCCCTATCGTATCGTCGCGGATCCGCTGGCCACCGACGGCACGGCGCTGCAGATCGGCGCCCGCTACATCGGCCGGACGCTGGACATCCCGAACTACTACGGCAATGCGACCGCCGACTATCAATGGGTGTCGGGCAACCTGCAGACCGCCAGCCGGGACGGCTCGATCCGTGCCGGTTGGCGGAACGGCTACTTCGAAGCGCGCATGCGGTTTCCCGCCCATCCCCTGACCTGGCCGGCCTTCTGGCTGCTCAACAAAAACTCCATCCTCAATCCGGCGACCAGCATCGAAGTTGACATCGTCGAGCATAAGGGCTTCGAACAGCGGCTCTACGGAACCTACCTACATGAGTGGGGCGACCCGGGCCAAGTGCACCAGGGCAGCGGCGTCACGCCCGGGGTCGACCTGACCTCGGGTTATTTCCGCTACGGCTTCCTGATCGACGGTGAGCGCTGTGCGCCCCTGTTCGAGCGCCGGCGGGTGCTCGATTCGGAAACTGGCCGCCCGATCGGCTGGCCGCTCGGCCGCGCCGCGGAGATGGACCGGTCTGGCGATGTCTTCTGGCCGCTGCTGACCCTTGCCCTGCGGACCGATGTGCCCTTCCCTGCCCCGCTGCAGGAGAAGGACAGGGAGACCTCCATGCGCGTGGACTATGTCAGGGTCTATACCTAGAGCTTGCTCGTCCGAGACGAATTGCCACGGGAACTGAGTCACGCGACGCAATAATGAGCGGGACCGTGATTCCCGGATCTGGCGGCGCGGCGTGGCCCGGACCGTGGCCTACGCCGCGCGTGACTGCAGCTTGTCGCCGGGACCGAGCCATCGCAGGTTCGTCCTGCTCGAGGCCCGCTGATCCCCGATCAGGACCCTTGAGGCGGTGCCGACCAGGCAGGCGATCTGGATGAAGAAGGCCAGCGAGTTGATGGTGGGCCCGGCCATCAGTGCCGGGATCAGGCCGCCGCCGAGGGCCGCGGCAAAGCCGTCCATGGTGGCCCGTGCCGGATCCGTGGCGGCGGTCCGCGCCTGCGCCCGAATCTTGAAGCGCGACAATCGGATGACGAACCAGATGATGAGCAGCAGTCCGATCACGCCCGAGTTCACCAGCAGACCGGCAATCAGGCTCGAACTGCGGAAGCTACCCCAGCCGACGCCGAGGCCGAAGGTCGTCATGGTTGCTTCCAGCGCATCGAGATCTGCCTGCGTGCGCTCCTCGTAGGAGGAACTCTCGCGCTTCTCCAGCGTGGCTTCAGTGATCATGCTGACGGCATCCCCGAACTCCGGCCGGAGCAGGAAGAGCGGGCCCAGCACCACGACGCCGGCAACGACGACGGCGAGGATCGTCCTGAGGGCTCGCTGGATGCCGGCGCCGCCGCCGGTGACCATCGCATAGGCGAACATCAGCGGCAGGCCGACGACCAGGGCCAGGATGCCCGAAGTCGAGGTGGACATGAGAACCCCCGCACTGGCCAGGCAGAGGAGGAGGCGGGGGCGCATCACCTGATGGCTGCGGATGCAAAGCCAGAGGCAGCAGAAGGTCACCCCGGCCAGGTACGAGCCCATGGAGGAGGGTTCGCTAAACGGCCCCTGGACCCTGGGGATGGGTCCGATGCTCTGCTCCACGATAGTCCAGCCCGGGTTGGTGTTCAGAAACTCCTTCGGCCACCACAGGCCGGTGAGGCGCGACGCAAATTGCCAGAAGCCGAGGAACACCACGAGGTAGCCGCTGGCGAGATAAGCGGCGAGCAGGGACCGGTAGGGGATGTTGATGCGAGTCAGGAACAGGGCCGCGCCGACGGTCACCGCGATGTTGAGAATGAGGTAGAGGCCCTGGGTCACGTTCCCCATGCCGAATTGCAGTGGCATCATGATCCCGACAAATTCGTTTCGTTGAGGCCAAACCGGCGTGCCGGCGAAGACATCGGTCAGCACGAAGGCCGAGCCGATGGCCCAGCCGGCGAAGGCGAGCAGCGGCAGTAGGGTCTGGAAGACCAGGCGCTCACCCGGGTAGCGCATGCCAAGCGCGTATTGCAGCCCGATATAGCCGAGGAACAGCAGCCCCGGCACCAGGGAGGGCTGCAATCCGAAGCTCCCGCCGATCACCATGGCCGCCGCGGCCTCGAAGACCTGCGTGATAAGCGCGAGCTGCAGCAGGCGGACTGGCTGCCCGGCCAGGAACAGGCAGATCGGCAGCAGAATGAGGCCGAAAATGGTCATCTGCATCGCGCGTCCCTAATGCCAGACTGGCAGCACAGTGCTTTTTGCCAAGCCGGCGCGGCGGCAGCCCGCTGGCCTGGTGGTTGGCCCATGGGCATGCCGCTGCGATTCAGGCGCGGGGCCCGTAGTAGGAGCCAGCGCTGTGCCAGGCCCGGGCTATCCCGTCGCCGCGGCCGGCCATGCGACGCATGCGGACCTGGGTCAGGACCGTCCCCAGCATGCGCACGCCGCTGCCCTGCAGCAGCTTGATCGCGGCACGCACGGTCGCCTGTGGGGTTCGCTCGGCGCAGACCGCGACCAGAACCGAGTCCACCTGCCGCGCCAGGATCATCGGGTCCGCCACCGCCAGCACCGGCGGGGCATCCAGCACGACGAGGTCGAATTCCTCGCGGGCCCATTTGATGAGCTGGCGCATCCGGTCGGAGTCCAGCAGATCCTGCGGGTTGCGGCTGCTCGGCTCGGTCGGCATGACATGCAGGCCCGATGGCATGCGGTGGATGAGCTTGCCCCGGTCGCCGAGCGCACTGGCCTCGCCGAGTACCCGGTCGAGGCCGGCGGATACCGGCAGCCCGAGGTAGCGCGCGATGGACGGACGCCGCATGTCGCAGTCGATCAGCAGCACGCGCCAGCCCGCGCGGGCCGCGCTCTCGGCCATGCCGACGCTGAAGACCGACTTGCCTTCCTTGGGCAGGGCCGAGGTCACCATCACCAGCCGGGGCCGGCGCTCCGGGTCGAGCACCTGGAAGTTGCCGCGGATCCGGCTCATCGCCGCGCTGAACTCCATGGCGCTGGGGGCCTCGAGCTGCGGGCGGTTCCGCCGCATGGTCACCCGCGGCACCAGGCCGATGGGGGTGAAGCCGAGCCAGACCTCCATGTCCTCCGGCGTGCCGATCCCGGTGCGGAGGCGCTCCAGCATGAAAGCCAGCAGCAGCCCGAGCACCAGCGACAGGCCGCCTGCGACCACCAGCAGGCGGCCCTTCTTTGGCGCCGAGGCGCTCAGCGGCGCCGCGGCCCGCGAGACCAGCTCGGCATCCGGCTCCTGGATGCCGGAAACATTGGCCAGCTGGGTCGCGCGCTGCAGGAAGCTTTCATAGATGCCGCGGCTCGCCTGCGCCTCGGCCAGCAGGCCATGCAGACGGACCTCGGCGAGGTTCTCGACCGAAACCCGGCCGCGGAGTTCCGCGAAGGTCGCCCGCAGGCGCTGCTCCTGGGTCTGTAGGGTGGTCACCTCATTCTGCAGGCCGCCGGTGAGGTTCGCCATTTCCTCCTGGATCCGGCGCTGGACGCCACGCCGCTGCGACCGCACGGAGACGAGGTCCGGGCTGCGGTCGCCGAGCGTGGCCGCGATCTCGGCCTCGCGTCCGGCCAGGGTCACCTCGAGCTCGCGCAGCCGCTGGATCAGCGAGGACTGCACCACGGTGGGCAGTGCCTCGACGCGCCCGCCCTGCTGCAGCACGCGGTTCATCTCCTGCAGCTGGGCTTCCTTCTGGGCACGTTCGGACATCAGCTGCATCAGCTGCTGGTTGGTCTGGACCATCTGCTGGGCATTGATGGAGGCATAGGCCTGGGCGCCATTCCGGAAGGTGGGTACCTCGGTGAGGCCGTTCGCCTCGCGGAAGAGCTGAACCGCCTGTTCGGCCGCGCGCACCTTGACGACCAGTTCGCCGAGGCGTTCCTGGAACCATTCATGGGCGCGCTGGGTCGCCGCGAATTTCTGGTGGCGCTTGAAGTCGAGGAACTGGCGGGCGATCTCGTTGGCGATCTGGGCGCTCAAGGCGCCATCCTCGGTCTCGACCGACAGATGAAGGACGTTGGACCGCGCCTCGTTGCTGAAGCTGATCTTGCCGGCCAGATAAAGGCCCGAGAGCTGGATGCGGCTGACCTCGTTCACCTCCGTGACCTGCGGCTGCCGGAGGTGGAAGGCCATCAGCACCGCGTCGATCGCCTGGCCGACCAGGCTCGGCTCCTGCTCCCAGGGGGCGAACTCCGGCAGCTGCGTCAGCTTCAGTTCCCGGACGACGCCGTTCAGCAGGTCGGGCGAGCGCAGGATGTCGATCTGCGTCCGCATGATGTTCGGAGCGTTCTCGGGTTCCGACGAGATCGCCTGCAGGTCGCTGACCTGGGTGCGTCGCGGCTCGATCAGGATGGAGACCTGGGCGGTGTACCGCGGCGTCATGCGGTAGACGACAACCGTGGTCAGGCCGAGGCCGAGCGCGAGGACAGTGAGGATGGCCCAGCCCTGGCGACGGATGACTCCGACGAACCGGGTGAACGGCACGCCCAGCGGCTCCGGCGAGCCCTGACCCAAGGAGGCTCCCTGTATCGCACCCTGCTGCTCAAAGCCGCTCATGTGTCCCTCCTCCAGCCGGACGGGCCCGCAGCCTGCACGGTGTTCCAGATATCGTCGATCGCCTGCAGCGTGCAGCCGATGGTGGCCAAGGCCGGTGCGCCGAACCCGGCCGCACCGTCGCAGCGGTCACCGTCATGGGTCCCGGCCCCGGCTGACATTCCTCATGGTCCCGCTGCGAAACTCCAAGGCGACGCACCGGTGTCCGCGCCCGCTACCCTGGCCGATATCCGGGACCGGCCGGGCCAGATGGAATGGGATTCTGTACCCTGCGAGGGTTATCAAACGCTGAGGTGCCGCCTGTCCAATGACTTGTAGTCGATACACGACGAAGTTCCGCATGAGACCGGAGGGCCAAGCCTAGACTCGCTTGCCCGGAAGCTGGCTGCCGAGTTGCAGGCCCATCCGGCGCGCCGCGCTGCGCACGAGGCCTCGGACCAGGCGCGTCGAACTGGAGTGGCCCGCCATCTCCGATGTCCGGCGTGTCAGCGCGCGCAGCCCGTAGAGGCCGTTCATCGCAGGCAAAAGGAGGAAGCGGAAGTTCGGAAACTGGCTTGTGATGGCCCCTTCCCGCCAGAGCGAGGTCTGCACCGACCGCATCTTCTCGCCCAAGGTCCTGGCAGGGTCGAGCGCGGTGATGACGGGAATGATCTTGTCGCCCCCGAAGTCCACCGAGCGGTTGTGGATGCCCAGCAGCTCGATGTGTTCCGGGCGCGGGTTCAGGATGGCATTGTGGAGCGTGCACCAGGCTTCCTCGGCCTTGCCCGGCAGCGCACCGAGATCCGCAGGCTCCAACTGATTGAGGTAGGCCATGATGCCGCTGAGGATGGAGTCACCCGTAGGCACCAGCCGGTCCTCCCAGCCGGGTACCTCAAGATTGGACACCACCTTGCCATCTGCCCCGGTCTGATAGCTGCGCACCGATTCGAGATCGGATTCGCAGAACTGCTCGAACAACTGCCAGTACCGCAGGATCGAGGAGCGGACATCCCAGGGGGCGTAGCCGTTGGCTTCCGTCAGCAGCCCGGTCGTGTAGCCGAAATGGTCCCGGCCGAGATGCTTGTAATCGCATCGGGCCGCCAGCAGGGATTGGATGGTCACGGCGGGCATGCCTTCCTTCAGGAACCGGCCGGTCGACCCGTAGAGGCCGGTATCGCAGAGCACCACACGCTTGGCGCCGCCGGAGGCCTGATGCAAATGCTGATCGGTATGCCCTGCCTGCGCCGCGATCTCCGCCATTGCGCGGCGGCCCTGCGTGGTCTTCGTTAGCAGACTGCGGAAGCGCTTGTACTCGAAAGCGGCAGCCCAGCCGGGATCATCGCCACAGGGCAGGCCACTCAGTGCCTGCCCGACCTGGCCACAGGTATGACCATGGAATTCCCGCGACATCTCGAGCTGGGCCGAGCGGCCGTCGCAGACGAAAGCAACCCGCAGAGCGGCAATGCGGGAAATCATGAATTGGGCGCGCCGGACCTCGAGCGGCAACCCGGTCCGCACCAGGAAGCGCTCGAGCATGACGCCGATGGTCAGACCGCCGCGGGCGCAGAACAGCGCGGCCGTGCCCACGGCCGGCTGATAGCTCAGGTACAGCCAGAGGCGACTGCAGAGCTCGGCAACGATCGGACCGAACACCCGCTGCCCGATGTCAGCCCGCGAGGTGAATTCGATGGCCGAACCCTGACGCATCCGGCGACGCGTCAGCAGGAACCCGCTCATGGCGAGCGACAGGTAGCGCGTACGCCGGGTCAGCTGATGGGTTTGCGCTGGCCGAGCGAGAAAGGCATGCAGACCTGCGCGGCGCGCCTGGTCCACGTCGGCGAGCCGATCGTCACCGATGTGGAGGAAGGCCGAGGCCGGACGCTGCTCCTCGGAGAGGACGCGCACGAAGAGACCCCCGCCCCGCTTCGTGAGGCCTTCGTCGGCGCTCGAATAGAACCGGTCGATGATTCCCTTGCCAAGCCGGGGCTCGATCAGCGCCGCAAGATCCGCGGAGGACCAGGCCGTATCGCTGACCGCGATGAGGCGCTTGCCCGCAGCCTTGGCGGTGCGCATATCCTCGGCGAGGGTCTGATTCAAGCTGAGGGAGGCGTTCTCGACCTCCAGCTCGGCGTCCCGGCATAGGGTGGCGACATCTGCCGGCAGGCCCAGCAAGGCGACCACCCGGCTCAGCATATCGTTGAAGCGGATATCGCCGGTTCCACCGGCGACATCGACCATCCGGTAGCCCAGGCGTTGGGCCTGCTGGCGCACCATGTAGTAGGATCTGGCATCCACCCGTCCGCCGCTTCGCTGTTCGATCTGGCGCGCGGCGCGCCACAGGCGCTCCCGCTCGCCGACCGGACGCCGCAGCAGGATCGTGTCGAAGACATCGAAGGACAGGACTTCAGCAGAAGAGACTTCTGCAACAACGCCAGCCAGAACTGCATGCGTCAGAATCATCGACATCAGCTTCTTTTCTATGTAATGATTATTCTACCCATGCACTGCTTTTCATTCTGCAATGGAAACTGCCAACAGCCAGCATCTTGATTTAAAACCTAGACAAATTAGATACTTTACAGCAATGGCGAGGCGGATCGAGTAGCGATCAATGAGCGCCGGTTCGTCTCATCACGACATTGATCGTGCGGAACAGGATCAGCATGTCGGTTCGCAGCGACTGTTGTTCTGCATACTGATGATCCAAGGCGACGCGTTTGGGATAGCTGAGTTCGCTGCGGCCGCCGACCTGCCACGGTCCGGTGATGCCAGGGCGCACCGAAAGATAGGCCAGCCTCGCGCAGTCAGGTTCATAGTAAAGATCCAACTCGTTTTGGGTAACTGGACGTGGCCCGACTAGGCTCATGTCGCCACGCAAAACATTCAGCAACTGCGGCAACTCATCCAGGCTGGTAGAACGAAGCAGCCGGCCAAAAGGTGTCACGCGCGGGTCATGGATTAACTTGCGGTTGGCGTTCCACTCTTTGCGGGCCACAGTATCCGTTGCAAGCAGTTCAGCAAGCACGGCATCCCCATCGACCCGCATCGTGCGGAATTTTAGACATGTGAAAGGCATGCCGCGGCGACCGATGCGTTGGTGACCAAACAGACCCGGCCCACCATCACGCATGACACACAATAAAATAAGGCCCATCACGGGAAGCAATGGAATCAAAATTACAAGCGAGGCAAACACATCGAAAAATCGTTTGGTCTTTTTGAAATGCTTCTTTTTCGTTTGAGGTGCGCTCAAGGATGGCTCATTGTGCAAGATCACGTAACAAGCCTCCTTTCTGGAAGGTTGCTTTACAGCGGAACATTGGTAGCAAGCGCATCGAACACCTTCAGATGCAGCATTGTCGCCATATTTGGACGTCCGCTGCGGTGCATCGCAACATGATGGTCCGATACCCACCTTGCATAGACAAAAAAGACGCTTTGCCCAAAAAAAACATGCTTTGGCCAGATATTTATCCTAAAGGGAGATCAACTTGCATCCGTATCAACTATCTGGAAAAAAATTGAGCTCTGCCGCGCTCAACCATTTTCATACCGATTGGATTTCCACGACAAATCTTCAAGCCGGTATCGTTTTCGAAATGGTGGCGTTCAGGAGCGACAGTGAGGCTGCATTAGTCGAAAGCCCCGCATCTACCTAGCCTGGATTATGCGCGAAGGCTGACGGGCATGGTG
>NZ_JAUFPN010000164.1 GCF_030409335.1 Paeniroseomonas aquatica | reverse complement strand
CGACACCAACACGGTCGAGCGGGCCATCAGACCCCTGGTGCTCAGTCGAAAGNTCAATCCGCAGGTCTACTTCACCGACCTGCTGACCCGCCTGGTCAACGGCTGGCCCAATAGCCGGATCGACGAGCTCATGCCTTGGCACTGGGCACCCGCGACAACCGCCTGATCATCAAGCGCCGGTACCAAGGGTCCCGAAGCTGCGCTTACGGTTAATCTTGTCACTGATCAACGTCGTGAGGCCGTTCGCCGCGCGTCCGGAGAGCACGAACAGGACCGCGACCGAGACAGCCGGCGCCTCGCTGGCGAGAGGCGCTAGCCACTGGATCAGGAGGAACTCGTTGAGGCCGATGGCCCGCCCGGCTTCCACCATGGCCTCGGCGAAGGGTTCGGCCGCGGTGAGGATTACGGCGCAGGCGACGAGCGCGAGTCCGGCCATGGCGGCCCATTGCCCGGCAGGCGAAAGGGCCTTGAGAGCCGCGGCCGGGCCAGGCTCCTCCTCGTCCTGCTTATCCGCCTGCGGCGCATGGCGTACGCGCCAGACATAGAGGCCAAACAGCCCCGCGAGCACAGCGAAGTCGAACAGCCCGATGCTTCCCCGGAACAAGATCACAAAGGCGTAGAGGCTGGCGAGTAGCAGGAACCCGATCTCGACGGCGTTAGCGGGCGCCAGCGTAATTGCGCGATGGCGATCCCTAATCCAATGCATCACGACCACCAGTGGCCAGGCGAGGCCGACCAGCAGCCGGTTGGCCCCGGTCATGTTGGCCGCCGCGTAGTGGATGTAGGGCGAGCCCGGCCCCGCCGCCCCGGCTTTATGAGCGTAGTAGAGATCCACCGCGTACTCGGGCAGCACGGTGACGAGGGCGACGGCAGCGAGGATCAGTCCCTGCGATATGCGCCGCTCCGCCGCCTCGGCACCCCACGACAGCATGAAGCCCGCGGCAAGAATGGCGACGCCGAAGATCGCAGCATCCGCGATCGGGCTGGGTCGCAGTCCCGTCAAGCGCAGGGCCAGCGCCGGAACCATCGCAAGCACTGCGATGAGAACCAGGATCAGGAAGCGTCTCACTTGAGGCCCCTCCTCGCTTCGGTGCCACAGCGATTTGACCCGAAAGGAAACCTGGGATCGAGGCCGAGTTCCGCTCCCGGTAACGCGACGGTAGTTCGTCCCTCCATCGCAAAGGCCATCGGGAACACCTTACTCAGCAGTCGGTAATTTAGGCGACAATCCTTGAC
>NZ_JAUFPN010000163.1 GCF_030409335.1 Paeniroseomonas aquatica | reverse complement strand
CCGCCGCCGCCGCCCGCCGCGCCCTCGCCCCCGGCGAGCGTCAGCGTGCCGCCGCCGGTGCCGGTCGCCCCGCCCCCCGCCCTCGCCGCCCCGGTGCTGCGGCCGCCGCGCGCCGAGATGGCGAGCGCCGCCGGCCAGCCGCGCATCTTCATCCATCTCCGCGCCGGCTCCCCCGCCGCCGCCGAGGCTGCCGCCAGCCTGGCCGCCCCCCTGCGCGAGGCCGGCTTCGAGCTGGGCGACCTGCGGCCGGTGCCCAGCACCCCCTCGCAGCGCGTCGTCCGGTACTTCCACTCGGAGGATGCGGCGGCGGCGGCCCGCCTCGCCGGCCGCCTCGGCCGCGGCTGGGCGATCCAGGATTTCCGCAGCTACGAGCCCTCCCCCGCGGCCCAGACGCTGGAGATTTGGCTGCCGGATCGCTGACCTCGGCCTCGGTCGCCGCCTTAGCCCAGGGTGATCGGCGTCAGGTCCTGGAACCAGGACTGCGCCTGCACGAAGCCCTTCACCCGGGCGCTGGTGGCGCGCGGGTTCATGTCGTGCGCCACGAACAGGAACAGCCGGTCGTCGACCGCCTTGGCATGCAGCTCCTGCAGCAGGAGCTCCTGCGGCCCCGGCTCGAAGGTCTCGTAGATCCGGGTCATCAGCGCGTCGTAGGCGGGGTCGCTGAAATAGCCCCAGTTGTTCGCCGCCGGCGGGACCATGTCGGTCTTGAGGAAGCGGATGGCGAAGGTGAAGGGGTCAAAGGCGCCGTAGGAGATGTTGATGGCGCTGACGCCGCGGTTCGACGGCGCCTTGGCGCCTTCCCGCCAGATGCCCAGCAGCGCGTTCCATTCGAGCACCTCGAAGGTGACCTCGATGCCGATCTCCTTCAGGTCCTGCTGCACCGCCTCGTTCATGGTCAGCGGCTGCATCTGGCCCGAGCCGCTGGTGGAGATCGCCACCTTGGTCCGCAGCGGGTTGCGCGGGCCGAAGCCGGCCTCGGCCATCAGCTTCCGGGCCGCGGCCTTGTCCGAGGTCACCGGGTCCCGCGGCGTGCCGTGCCAGGGATGGCCCGGCGGCACCAGCCCGGCGCCCTCCACCATCATCCCGCCCAGCAGCTCCTTCATCCCCTTGCGGTCGATGGCGAGATTGGCCGCCCGGCGCAGCCGGATGTCGCGCCAGGGAGAGCCCTCGACCATGCTGAAATGCCAGGTCCAATTGTGCGGGTACTGGTTGGAGACGATCCGGAATCCGGCCTGCTGCAGCGAGGGGATGGCATCCGGCGGCGGCGCCTCGATGAAATCCACCTGGGCGGAGCGCAGCGCGGCGACCCTGGTATTCGCCTCCGGCAGCGGCAGCAGCACCAGGCGGGCGCATTTCGGGATGCGGGGCGCGTCCCAGTACTCGGCGTTGCGGGTCATCACGCAGCGCTCGCGGATGCTGAAGCTCTCCATCTTCCAGGGGCCGGTGCCGACCGCGCGCTGCATGAACCTGTCCCAGTCGCGGCCCGCCGCCTCCCAGGCGCCCTGGTGGGTGATGCCGACCCAGGTCAGGCCGAAGGGCACCAGGCTGTCCGGCCGGGTGGTTTCGAGGATGAAGGTCAGCGGCCCCTCGGCCCGCCAGGACGCGATGGTCGGCATGCGGATCCGCGCCTGCGCCGCGGCGCGCGGGTCGTAGTGCGGCGCGTCGTTGCGGAAGGCGCGGTCGTAGGAGAAGACCACGTCCTCGGCGGTCATCACCTTGCCGTCGTGGAACTTCACCCCCTCCCGCAGGGTGATGATCCAGCGCCGGGCATCGGCCGGGTCGACCCGCCAGGCGGTGGCCAGCCCGGGCCGCTGCACCGCGGGACCGTCGAATTTGGTCAGGTCCCACTGCACGAGCTGGTCGTAGAGGGTGATGCCCATGAAGCGGTGGCCCTCGCCGCCCTGGTCCGGCACGCCATTGGCGAGCGGTACCGCCGAGGCGGTCATGCCGACCCGCAGCGTGGCGCCCGGCCCGCTGCCCTGGGCCATGGCGAGGTCGTAGGGCAGCATCCCGGCGGCGGCGAGGCCGCCCAGCAATCCGCGCCGGCCGATGGTGGGGGTCATGGGGGCATCCTCCTGGCTGATGCTCGGATGTGCCACCTCCACGCCGGCGCCGTCATGCCCTGTCGTTGCGAATCCGCAGGACTTCGGACGGAGTTCGCCCAAGGACGCGGCACCGGGCGCCGGCGCCGCACGATCCTCAGGCAGTCCCGGTCGGCGCCTCCCGGAGCGGCGCGCAGGCCGCCGCCAGCCAGGCCGCCGTGGCCGTGTCGCAGCCCGGCGCGACCTCGGCCAGGACCCGGGCATGGTATTCGTCCACCCAGGCCCGCTCCGCCGGCGAGAGCAGCACCACCTCGATCAGCGCCCGCGCATAGGGGGCCAGGGTCAGCGTCTCGAATTCGAGGAAGGGCTTCACTTGGTCCGGCTGCGCCGCCGCCTCCCGAACCAGCAGCAGGTTCTCGATCCGGATGCCGTACTGCCCGGGGAGGTAGTAGCCCGGCTCGTCCGAGAGGATCATCCCCGCCGCCAGCGGCACCGGCTTCGCCGCCCGGCTGATCGAGGCCGGCCCCTCGTGCACGCTGAGGAAGCTGCCGACGCCATGGCCGGTGCCGTGGTCGAAGTCGAGCCCCGCCTGCCACAGCGCCCGCCGGGCGATGGCATCCACATGCGGCCCGGCGACGCCCTGCGGGAAGCGCAGACTCGCCAGCCCGAGGTGGCCCTGCAGCACCCGGGTGTAGCGCTGCCGCAGCGCGAGCGGCGCGGCCCCCGGCCCGGTCCAAAGCGTCCGGGTCACGTCGGTGGTGCCGTCGAGGAACTGCCCGCCGCTGTCGATCAGGTAGCATTCCCCGGCGCGGATCGCCCGGTCGCTCTCGGGGGTGACGCGGTAGTGCACGATGGCGCCGTTCTCCCCGGCGCCGCTGATCGCCGGGAAGCTCTCGGCCTGGAACAGCGGCAGCTCGCGGCGGTAGGCGAGCAGCCGCTCGGCCGCGCTCAGCTCGGTCTCGCCGCCGGCCGGGGCCGCCGCGGCGAACCAGGCGAGGAAGCGCGCCAGCGCCACCGCGTCGCGCCGGTGGGCGCTGCGGGCGCCGGCCTGTTCCACCGCATTCTTGCAGGCGCGCGGCAGCCGGCAGGGATCCTCGCCCGGCACGACGGTGGCGCCGGCCGCCCGCAGGGTCGCGGCGAACCAGGCCGGCGTGGCCTCGGCGTCCAGCTGCACGGCCTTCCCCGCCAGCCCGGCCAGCGCCCCGGCCAGCGCGCTGCGCGGCCGCACCACCACGTCGTTGCCGAGATGCGCCCGGGTTTCGGCCGGCACCTTGCCGGGATCCATGTAGACCTCGGCGCTGGCATCCGCGCGCAGCAGGGCGAAGCCGAGCGCGAGCGGCGTATGCGCCAGGTCGCCGCCGCGGATGTTCAGCAGCCAGGCCAGCGAATGCGCATCCGCCAGCACCGCCGCATCCTGCCCCGCCGCGCGCAGCGCCGCCGCCGCCGCGGCCCGCTTCTCCGCCGCGGCCAGGCCGGCATAGCGCAGCGGATGGGCGACGGCCGGGGCCTGGGGCGGCGCCGGCCGGTCCGCCCAGATGGCATCGATCGGGTTGGCCGCCAGCGGCACGAAGGTGACGCCCGGCCGCTCCAGCTGCGCCAGCGCCGCCTCGGCATGCAGCCAGGGGTCGTAGCCGATCCGCCGGCCGGCGGCATGCTCGGCCAGCCAGTCGGCGGCCGGCTGCTCGGTGATGTGCCGCTGCTCCCAGAGCGCCGGATCGGTCTGCTGCGCCGCCTGGGTGGTGTAGCGCCCGTCGGTGAAGAGCGCCGCACGCCCGGCCAGCACCACCGCCATGCCGGCGCTGCCGGTGAAGCCGGTCAGCCAGGCCAGCCGTTCGCCCGAGGGCGGCACGTATTCCCCGAGGTATTCATCCCCCCGCGGCACCAGGAAGCCATCCACCCCGGCACGGGCGAGTTCCCCGCGGAGGGCGGCGAGGCGGTCTGCAGGGGTCATCGGGCTGGTCCTCACGAATTGGTAAATCAAAAATGCAGGCACTCATCGGAAGCCAAGCTCTGGGCGCATGGCTCGGCTGTTACCTTCGCACGAGCAACAATATTGTCCTGTGCCTATCTACGGCTTCGACACGCGGGGCCATTTCCGCCCCGCGCAGAATCCGGAAGCTACCCATGAACGCCCACATGACCAAGGCGGAGGCTGCCCTGCTCCTCCCCTTCCCGCGCAACCCCGCCGCCGAGCAGCGCGATGCCCTGCGCGACGCCGCCGGCCGTGCCAACGAGACCGCGCTGCTGCAGGGCCTCGCCCGCCTCGCCGACAGGATCCTCGGCTGGCCGGCCCGCGCCCGCCTGCGCGCCGAGCTGGCCTCGCTCTCCGAGCGCGAGCTGGTCGACATCGGCCTGACCCGCGGCGACATCGACCGCGTCGCCACCGGCAGCCTCGCCCACCGCTGAGCCGCCCGGACCGCATGGCAGGGCCGGCGTAACGCGCTGTTGCAAGCGCCGCCGGCCCCGCCTCTCATGCGGGCATGCCCGCAGCCCTCTGGATCATCGTGGCCGCCGCTGCCGCCTCCATCAGCCTGGCGCTGGGGATGCGCCAGACCTTCGGGCTGTTCCTGCTGCCGCTCGCGGCGGAACAGGGGCTCTCGCCCAGCGTCCTCGGCACCGCAGTCGCCTTCCAGAACCTGGTCTGGGGCCTGGCGCAGCCGGTCACCGGCGCGCTGGGCGACCGCCATGGCGCCGGCCGCGTCATGGCCGGGGGCGCCGTGCTGATGGCGCTCGGCCTCGGCCTGCCGGCGCTGTTTCCCAATCCGCCGATGGTCTTCCTCGGCATCGGCATCCTGGTCGGCATCGGCGTCTCCTGCACCGGCACCGGCGCGGTGCTGGCCGCGGTCGGCCGCGCCGTGGCGCCCGACCGCCGCGGCGAGATGATCGGCCTCGCCAGCGCCGGCGGCTCGCTCGGCCAGGCGGCGCTGGTGCCGCTGGCCCAGAGCCTGATCGGCCAGTTCGGTGCCGTCGCCACCCTCGGCCTGCTGGCCGTCACCATGCTGGTCCTGGTGCCCGTCGGCCGCAGCATCGAATGGTCGGCGCCGCGCCTGCTGGCCGGACCCCGGCCCACCGGCCTGTCCGGCCTGCCGGCGCTGGCCCGGCAGGCGCTGCGGGACCGCGGCTTCGCCCTGCTGACCGCCGGCTTCTTCGCCTGCGGATTCCAGCTCGCCTTCATCATCATGCACCTGCCGAGCCACCTGACCCTCTGCGGGATGCCCGCCGGCATGGGCGCCATGGCGCTGATGACCATCGGCCTGTTCAACATCCCCGGCAGCTGGCTCTGCGGCAAAATGAGCGGCCTCATCCGGCCGGAGCTGGCGCTGGGCTGGATCTACCTGCTGCGCAGCATCGCCATCGCCTGCTTCGCCCTGGCCACCCCGAGCGAGACCGGCGCCCTGGTCTTCGCCGCGGTCATGGGCTTCGTCTGGCTCGGCTCCATCCCGCTGACCAGCGCCGCCATCGCCCGGCGCTTCGGCGTCGCCGACCTCGGCGCCCTCTATGGCGTCTGCTTCCTGTCGCATCAGCTCGGCGGCTTCCTCGGCGCCGCGGCCGGGGCGCTGCTGCTGCAGTATGCCGGCAACTACGACGCCTTCTGGCCGGTCATGGTCGCCGTCGGCATCGCCGCCACCGCCATGAACTGGACCATCCGGCCGCCGCGCGCCGCCCCGGCTTGACACCCGGGTGGCGCTGCCGCGGACTGGCCGGCAACGCGGAGGACAGCATGCCCCAGCTCGAGCGGCCGGACGGCCGCATCGCCTATGAGGTCCATGGCCAGGGCTATCCGGTGCTGCTCTTCGCCCCGGGTGGGCTGAAGTCGCGCATGGCGATGTGGCCCTCGCCGCCCGAGGGTCCGGCGCGGCCCTGGGTGGACTGGACCCGGGCGCTGCCCGCCGCCGGCTTCACCGCCATCGCCATGGACCAGCGCAACGCCGGGGCCTCCGTCGCCGGGATCCGCGCCGACCACGGCTGGCATACCTATGCCGCCGACCACCTGGCGCTGATGGAGCACCTCGGCTTCGGGCGCTTCCACGTGCTGGGCGGCTGCATCGGCGGCAGCTTCTGCCTCAAGGCGATCAAGGCGGCGCCGGGTCGCGTCACCGCCGCCGTGCTGCAGAACCCGATCGGCCGGCACCCCGACCACCCCGGCTACTTCCCCGACAGCCACCGCGACTGGGCCGCCGAGCAGCGCGCCGCCCGCCCCGAACTCGAGGAGGCCGCCCTCGCCGGCTTCGGCCGGGCCATGTGGGACCACGACTTCGTCTTCTCCGTCGACCGCGGCTTCGCCCGCCGCTGCCCGGTGCCGACCTTCCTTCTGCCCGGCACCGACATCCCGCACCCCGCCGCGACCAGCGCCGAGCTGGCGGCGCTGCTGCCGGGGGTGGAGGTGGTGGCGGACTGGCGCGGCCCGGACCATCTGGCGGAGCAGGAGGCGCGGGTCGTCGGCTTCCTGCGCCGCCATGCCCCGCCCGCATGACCCCACCCTCCAGCAAGGAGCATCACGCCATGGCCAGGATCCACTACCGGGTCGTCCCGCACGACGGCGGCTGGGCCTACAAGCTCGACGACGTCTTCTCGGAGCCCTTCGCCAGCCGCGACGCCGCGCTCGCCGCGGCCAAGCGGGTCGCCCGGGAACAGCACATCCCCGGCAACGCGACCACGATCGAGTACCAGGATGCGGCGGGGGCCTGGCATACCGAGCCATCCGCCGGCGACGACCGCCCGGACATCGACGTCGAGGCCTGATCGGGCCCCGGCCTAGCCCCGGCGGCGCAGCACCAGCGTGCTCCAGGGGCCGATGTCGATCCGCCGCTCCAGCGCCAGGCCCTGCCGCCGGTGCGCCGCCAGCACCATCCGCGCCTGCACCCCGAGCAGCCCGGCGAGGATCGCGGTGCCGCCCGGCGCCAGGTGCAGCGCCAGCTCCTTCGCCATCGAGCACAGCGGCCGGGCCAGGATATTGGCGAAGATCAGGTCGTATTCCCCGGCCCGCATCACCCGGCTCTTCCAGCCATCCGCCAGCCGGGCCGAGAGCAGCCGCTGCACGCCGTTCAGCCCGGCATTCTCCAGCGCCACCCGCACCGACCAAGGGTCGATGTCCGTCCCCAGCACCGGCCGCTTCAGCATTTTCGCCGCCGCCAGCGCCAGGATCGCCGAGCCCATGCCGAGGTCGAGGATGCGCCGCGGACGGCGGTAGGCCACCTCCTCGAAGGCCATCAGGCAGCCCTGGGTCGAGGCATGCTCGCCGCTGCCGAAGGCCATGCCGGCATCGAGCCGCACCACCACCCGGCCATAGCAGGGCGGGTCCGCCACATGGGTCGGCCGCACCAGGAAGCGTCGGCCGATCGGGGCCTCCGGGAAGACCGCGATGGTGCGCGCCAGCCAGCCCTCGGCCTCGATCGGCCCGGCCTGCAGCGCCGGCGGCTCGATGCCGGTGACCAGGGCGGCGATGGCCAGCGCCCCGGTGAGTTCGTCGTCGCGGGCGCCGGCCTCGCGCACGCCCTCGATCCGCCAGGTCTCGGTCGGGTCGTCCTTGAAGTAGCCGACGGTGGCGCAGACGGTCTGGAAGGCGGCCTCGAAGGCCGGCAGCGCATCCTCGGGCAGCCCGTCGATCCAGAGGACCTCGAGCGGCTCGGTGCGGCGGCGGGACAGCGGCATGGGCCAGGCGCCAGGCTGGGCAGCAGGCATCAGGGGCGCTCCAGGAAGCTGTCCATCACCCGCTTCGGGTCGGATTTCTCGAAATCGACGTCGACACGGTTGTCGTCCACCGCGGTGACCACGCCGTAGCCGAATTTCTTGTGGAAGACCCGCTCCCCGACCTTGAAGGGATTGGCCGGCGGCGGCCGAACCGGCGCCTCCCAGGCCCCGGCCTCGATGACCCGGGGCTTCCTGGCCATCAGCCCGGAGGGGCCGGTGAAGACGCTCGGCATCTCGGCCACCCGGGCGCGGGCCATGCTGGCGCTGCCCTCGCGCTGGATCTGGTCGGGCGGCAGCTCGTCGAGGAAGCGGCTGGGGATGGAGGCGGACCAATTGCCGTAGATCCGGCGGTTGGCGGCGGTCGAGATGATGGCGTGGCGGCGCGCCCGGGTGATGCCGACGTAGGCGAGGCGGCGCTCCTCCTCGACCCCCTTGTCGCCGCCTTCCTCCATGGCGCGGGAATGCGGGAAGAGCCCCTCCTCCCAGCCCGGCAGGAAGACGGTGTCGAATTCGAGGCCCTTGGCGGCGTGCAGGGTCATCAGCGACAGCCGGTCGCCTTCCGAATTCTCGTCGTTCTCCATCACCAGCGCGACGTGCTCGAGGAAGCCGGCGAGGCTCTCGAATTCGCCGAGCGCGCGGATCAGCTCCTTCAGGTTCTCGAGCCGCCCCGGCGCCTCCGGCGACTTGTCGGCCTTCCACATGTCGGTATAGCCGCTCTCGTCCAGCAGCGTGGCGGCGACCACCACATGGCCTTCCTTGGCCAGCCCCTCGCGCCAGCGGCCGATGCCCTGCAGCAGCGCGCCGAGCGCCTGGCGCGGCTTGGCGGTGAGGCTCGGCACCAGCCGCTCGGCGGCCAGCACCAGCGGGATGCCCTCGGCCCGCGCCAGCTCGTGCATCCGCCGCATCGCGGTCTCGCCCAGGCCGCGCTTGGGGGTGTTGACGATCCGCTCGAAGGCCAGGTCGTCGGCCGGCTGCGCCAGGATGCGCAGATAGGCCATGGCGTCGCGGATCTCGGCGCGCTCGTAGAATTTCAGCCCGCCGACGACGCGATAGGGCAGGCCGAGCACGATCAGCCGTTCCTCGAAGGCGCGGGTCTGGAAGCCGGCGCGGACCAGGATGGCGATCTCGGCCAGCTTGTGGCCGTTGCGGCGGGCGGATTCGATCCGTTCGCCGACCATGCGGGCCTCCTCCTCGGAGTCCCAGAGCGAGACGACGCGGACCTTGTCGCCCTCGGCATCCTTCCGCCCGGCGCGGAGCGTCTTGCCCAGGCGCCCGGCGTTATGGGCGATGAGATGCGCGGCGGCGGCCAGGATCGGCTTGGTCGAGCGGTAGTTGGCCTCTAGCCGCACCACCTTGGCGTTGGGGAAGTCCTTCTCGAAGCGGAGGATGTTCTCGATCTCCGCGCCGCGCCAGGAATAGATCGACTGGTCGTCGTCGCCGACGCAGCAGATGTTCCGGTGCGACTGCGCCAGCAGCCGCAGCCAGTAGTACTGCACCAGGTTGGTGTCCTGGTACTCGTCGACCAGGATGTAGCGCAGCCGGCGGTTCCAGTCGGCCAGGACTTCCGGATGGCCGCGGAAGACCTCGGTCATGTGCAGCATCAGGTCGCCGAAGTCGCAGCAGTTGAGGTCCCGCAGCCGCGACTGGTAGGCGGCGTAGAGCGCCCGCGCGCGGCCGCCGGCGTAGTCGGTGTCCTCGGCCGGCGTGACCCGTTCGGCGGTCAGGCCACGGTCCTTCCAGCGCTGGATCTGCGCCATCAGCCCCGGCGCCGGCCAGCGCTTCAGGTCGATGCCTGCGGCATCCATCACCTGCTTCAGCAGCCGCATCTGGTCGTCGGTGTCGAGGATGGTGAAGGCGCTGGTGAGCCCGACCAGCTCGGCATGCCGCCGCAGCATCCGGGCACACAGCGAATGGAAGGTGCCAAGCCAGAGCCCCTCGGCCGGCTGGCCGAGGATGGCGGAGACGCGCTCGCGCATCTCCCGCGCCGCCTTGTTGGTGAAGGTGACGGCCAGAACCTGCCCCGGCCAGGCCCGGCCGGTCTTCAGCAGATGGGCGAAGCGGGTGGTCAGCACCCGGGTCTTGCCGGTGCCGGCCCCGGCCAGGATCAGCACCGGGCCGTCGAGCGTCTCGACCGCCTCCCGCTGCTCGGGGTTGAGGCGGGCGAGGTAGTCATCGCCGGAGGAGGGGGGGGTGGGGAGTGGGGCTGACACGGGCCGAGATATAGAACAGCCCGCGAACTCCTCCAACCGGCTCCCGCCCCCCTGCCTGTCCTTAGCGGCGGCCGCCGGTCACTCCGCCGCCTGCCGGTAGGCCCGGGCGTAGTCGGTCAGCGCCCCATCCGCCACCGGCGCGATCGGGGTGAAATCCTGGTGCGCGATCCACTCCGCCCGGGTCGGCTTGCGGATGTGGTTCGAGACCGCGTTCAGGGTGAGATAGACGATCTTCCGCGGATAGGGGGTGATGTTCGGCGCCGAGCCATGCACGAGGTTGCCGTGGAACAGCAGCACGCCGCCCGGCTTGCCGGTTGGCGCGACGATCCCGCCCTCGGCCACCAGCTTCGTCACCACCGCGTCGTCGAGCGTCCAGAGCGGGTAGGAGGTGGTCGAGGTGTCGTGCCCGGCGTCCAGCGTGCCGTGCCGCTGGCTGCGCGGGATCAGCATCAGCGGGCCGTTGATCGGCATCACCTCGTCGAGGAAGACCGCGATGTTCATGGCGCGGGGCTCCGGCATGCCGTCGTCGCGCGCCCAGGTGCCGTAGTCCTGGTGCCACTGCCAGACGTCGCCGGTGAAGGCCGCCTTCGCGTTGATCTTGAACTGATGCATATACAGTTGCTCGCCGAACAGCTGCTCCACCGGGCCGATCAGCCGGGGATGCGCGCCCAGCAGCCGGAAGGCCTCGTTGAAGGTATGGGCGGCGAAGGCGGTGCGGGGGGCGCCCGACTTCTCGCGCCAGATCTCGGGGCGGTTGGCGGCATAGATCGCCTCGGCCTCCCGCGCCAGCACGGCGACCTCCTCGGGGGTGAAGGCCTCGGGCAGGAAGAGCCAGCCTTCCTCCTCGAATTGGCGCACCTGATCGGCGTTCAATTGCATCGCCTGTTCCCTCCTTGGTCTTGGGGCCGAGCATAGGCCCGGCCCGGCCCGGCGCTCAAAGCCTTTCCGTCCGGGCCGGGGCCGGGGCAGGATGCGGCAAGACCGAGGGGAGACTCCTGCATGGCCCAACCGACCGGCCGCCGCCCGCTGCTCGCGGCCCTGGCGCTGCCCGCCCTGCTGCCCCGGCGGGCCGCGGCCCAGCCGGCCGCCCCCTACCCCAGCCGCCCGATCCGCATCGTGGTGAGCTGGCCGCCCGGCGGCGGCGCCGACATCCCGATGCGCCTCGCCGCCCCGGCCATGCAGCAGGTGCTCGGCCAGCCCATCGTGCTGGAGAACCGGGCCGGCGCCAGCGGCTCGGTCGGTGCAGGGGTGGTCGCCCAGGCCGCGCCCGACGGCTATACCGCGCTCGCCGATACCGCCGCCGGCGCGGTCAACCACCTGCTGATCCCCGGCCTGCCCTATGACTTCGCCACCGCCCTGGCGCCGGTCAGCCAGATGGTGAAGTCGCCGCTGATCTGCGTGGTCCGCGCCGAGCATCCGGCGAAGGACCTGCCGGCGCTGCTGGCCCGGCTGAAGGCGGCGCCGGGGCAGATCCCCTATGCCTCCTCCGGCACCGGCACCGCGACCCACCTCGCCCCGGCGTTGCTGCTGCGCCGGGCCGGCGCCAGCGCCAACCATGTCTCCTACCGCGGCGGGGCGGCCTCGATCGCCGGCATCCTGGCCGGCGATGCGGAATTCGTCTTCTCGACCCTGCCGCAGGCGGCGCCGCTGGTGATGGAGGGACGGCTCCGCGGCCTCGCGGTCTCGACCATCGACCGGATCGGCAGCCTGCCGCAGGTGCCGACCGTCGCCGAGCAGGGCTTCCCCGGCTTCGACGTCTACGACTGGCTGGGCTTCTACGTGCCGATGGGCACCCCGGCCCCGGTGATCGCCCGGCTGCAGGAGGCCGCCGCGGCCGGGATGCGCGACCCGACCGCGGTGAAGCGCCTGGGCGAGATCGGCATGATCCCGGTCGGCAATTCGACCGCCGAGTTCCAGGCCTTCTTCACCGACCAGCGCGAGCGCATGAGCGCGCTGATCAAGGCGGAGGGAATCCGGGTGGAGTAGCCGGCCCGGCCCGGCGAGGCCTCAGGCCGGCGCGCCGGCCTTCGCCGCACCCGGCCGGGCGCCGAGCAGATGGGCGATGGCATAGACCAGGTCGGGCCGGTTCAAGGTGTAGAAGTGGAACTCGTCCACGCCGTTGGCCTGCAGCAGCCGCACCTGTTCCGCCGCCAGCACGACCGAGACCATGCGCCGGGTCTCCGGGTCCTCGTCCAGCCCCTCGAACAGCCGCCCCATCCAGTCCGGCACCCCGGCCCCGCACATGGCGGAGAATTTCTTCATCTGGGTGAAATTCGACACCGGCATGATGCCGGGGACGATCGGCAGGGTGATGCCGGCCGCGAGGCAGCGGTCGAGGAAGCGGAGGAAGACCTCGGAATCGAAGAAATACTGGGTGATCGCCCGGGTCGCCCCGGCGTCGATCTTGCGCTTCAGGTTGTCGAGGTCGTGATCCGCCGAGACCGCGGTCGGATGGGTCTCGGGGTAAGCGGCGACGCTGATCTCGAAGGGCGCAACCCGCTTCAGCCCCTCCACCAGGTCGGCGGCATAGGCGTAGCCGTCCGGATGCGGCTCGTAGCGCTCGGCGCCCGAGGGGGCGTCGCCGCGCAGCGCCACGATGTGGCGGACCCCGGCATCCCAGTAGCTGCGCGCGACCTCGTCCACCTCCCCGCGGGAGGCGCCGACGCAGGTCAGGTGCGCCGCCGGGGTCAGGCTGGTCTCCCGCACGATCCGGGCGACGGTCGCATGGGTCCGGGCCTGGGTGGTGCCCCCGGCCCCGTAGGTGACCGACACGAAGGACGGCGCCAGCGGCTCCAGCCGCCGGATGCAGGACCAGAGCTGCGCCTCCAGCGCGTCGGTCCGCGGCGGGAAGAATTCGAACGACAGCAGCGGCACCGGCATCTCGGCGAAATTGGGCAGGGCGCCGAAACGGGGGCCGGTGAGCCAGCGTTGCAGGGTTCCGGGGAGGTTCTGGTCCATATCGGCTATTTGCCTACGCAGGGTCACGTTCGCAAGCGTTGCGGACGGATACAGTTTCGGGCGTTATCGACGATACGGGTTTGGTGCTATGCCGAAGACTACCCCCGGGTTGAGCCCGTCGTTCCGGGACGGCGATCCCGAATTTTTCATGGTTTAGCCTGCGACCTTCCCATCAGGACGCAAGAGGTCCCCGCCGCCGATGCGCCAATCCACCGTCTCCCCCCCCCCGCGGGCGCGCCTTGCCCTCGCGGCGCCGCTGCTCGCGGCCCTCCTGCTCGCCGGCTGCGCCACCCGCCCCCCGGCCTCCGACCCCGAGGCCGTGGCCGAGTTCGAGCAGACCAACGACCCCGCCGAGCCGACCAACCGGCGGCTCTATGCGGTGCATCAGGGCATCGATTCCTATGTGCTGCGCCCGGTCGCGGTCGGCTACCGCGCCGTGGTGCCCCGCCCGGTCCGCACCGGCGTCCGGAACGTCCTCGGCAACCTCCGCACGCCGGTCATCCTGGCGAATGACATGCTGCAGGGCGAGCCGCGCCGCGCCGGCGACACGCTGGGCCGCTTCCTGATCAACAGCACCCTCGGGCTCGGCGGCATCTTCGACGTGGCGGCGAGCCGGTTCGGCGTCCGCGGCCATGCCGAGGACTACGGCCAGACCCTGGCCCGCTGGGGCGTCGGCGAGGGTCCCTATGTCTTCGTCCCGGTGCTCGGCCCCTCCAATCCGCGCGACCTGGTCGGCTTCGGCCTCGGCATCGTCTCGGATCCGCTGACCTGGTTCGGCCAGGGCGCGATCGTGGACGGCCTGACCTATGGCCGGACCGGGGCCACGGTGGTCGATACCCGCGAAGGTTTGATCGAGCCGCTGGATGACCTCGAGCGTAGTTCCCTCGACAGCTACGCAACCCTGCGGAGCGTCTACCGCCAACGCCGCGCCGCCGAGATCCGCAACGATACCTCGCGCGCGACGCCGTCGTCGGCCGGCAGCACCGGCTTCGGCGTCGGGACCGGCGAGCCACGATGACACGCCTGCCAGGAAGACCGACCAGCATGCAGCACCTTGACCGCCGCGGCCTCCTCGGCGCCGCCCTCCTGCTCGGCGCCGGGGCGATCCGCCCCGCCCGGGCCCAGACCGACATCGGCCGCGCCTCGGCCTTCATCCAGACCACCGGCCAGCAGCTGGTCGCCGCCATCAACGACCAGTCCCGCGACATCGCCGCCCGCCGCCAGCGGGTGGCCGGCGTGCTGCGCCAGGCGGTCGACGTCGACGGCGTCGGCCGCTTCATCATCGGCCGCTGGTGGCGCACCGCCACCCCACAGGAGCAGCAGGAATACCTGAAGCTCTTCGAGGAGACGCTGATCCGCAACCTCTCGGCCCGCTTCGGGGAATACCAGGGCGTGCGCTTCTCGCTCGGCCGCACCCAGCAGCGGACCGAGGACGACGTGCTGGTGAACACCGTCATCGAGCGGCCGAACAGCGCCCCCTTCTCGCTCGACTGGCGGGTCGGCGAGATCGGCGGCCAACCCAAGGTGGTCGACGTGATCGCCGAGGGCACCTCGCTGCGGCTGACCCAGCGCAGCGAATACTCGAGCGTCATCCAGCGCAACAACGGCCAGATGGCCGCCCTGCTGCAGGCCATGCGAGGCCAGATCCAGCAGCTCGCGGCCCGCGAACAGGGCCGCTGACGACGGAGGACCGGCAGGGCCCGGGGGACGGTCGTCCCCCGGGCCCTACCTCCTGCTTTCGAAGACCACCATCCGGCGCCCGCGATACTCGAAGGCGTCGCATTCGGTCATGCCGATATCCCGCAGCACGTGCTGCGACGCCTGGTTCCGCTCCCAGGCCACCGCGATGATCCGCTCCAGCCCGGCCTTGTGGCCGAACTCCAGCCCCGCCCTGGCCGCTTCCCGCGCATAGCCCTGGCCCCGGCATTCCGGCCAGAGGGCGAAGCGCATCGCCACCCCGCGCCCGTCCGGCCGCTCCATCAGCCCGGCGATGCCGAGGAATTCCCCGGTATCGGTGCGGAAGACGCACCAGGTGCCGTAGCCCCGCACCGCCCAGAAATCGATGTCGTCCTCCAGCTCCTCCCGCACCCGCTCCTCGGAGCGGACGCCGTGGAGCATGAGCTCGAAGACCCGCGGGTCGGTCTTCAGCCGCAGCAGGTCGGGCAGGTTCTCCCGGCCGGGCGGCACCAGGGTGAGCCGCCCGGTCCGCACCAGCCGGGCCGGCAGGGGGACCGGATAGGCGTGCCGCATCGAGCGGCTAGCGCGTGAGGGGGCGGTACTTGATGCGGTGCGGCTGATCCGCCGCGGCGCCGAGTCGACGTCGCTTGTCCGCCTCATAGGCCTGGAAGTTGCCCTCGAACCACTCGACGTGGCTGTCGCCCTCGAAGGCCAGGATATGCGTCGCCAGCCGGTCGAGGAACCAGCGGTCGTGGCTGATGATGACGGCGCAGCCGGCGAAGTCCTGCAGCGCCTCCTCCAGCGCCCGGAGGGTGTCGACGTCGAGGTCGTTGGTCGGCTCGTCGAGCAGCAGGACGTTGTGCGGAGTCTTCAGCATCTTCGCCAGATGCACCCGGTTGCGCTCGCCGCCCGAGAGCACGCCGACCGGCTTCTGCTGGTCGCCGCCCTTGAAGTTGAAGGCGGCGCAATAGGCCCGGCTGGGAACCAGCCGCTTGCCCATGGTGATCTGGTCCTGGCCTTCGCTGATCTCCTGCCAGACCGTCTTGCTGTCATCCAGGCTGTCGCGGCTCTGGTCGACGTAGCCGAGCTGCACGCTGTCGCCGACCGTCATGGTGCCGCTGTCGGGCTCGTCCACCTTGGTGATCATCTTGAACAGCGTGGTCTTGCCGGCGCCGTTCGGGCCGATGACGCCGACGATGCCGCCCGGCGGCAGCTTGAAGGACAGGTCGTCGATCAGCAGCCGGTTGCCGAAGCCCTTCCGGATCTTGTCCGCGGTGATGACGATGTTGCCGAGCCGCGGCGCCGGCGGGATCTGGATCTCGGTCGGGTCGGGCGCCATGTCCTGGCTCCGCTGCAGCAGATCCTCGTAGGCGGAGATGCGCGCCTTGCTCTTCGACTGCCGGGCGGAAGGCGACCGGCCGATCCACTCCTGCTCTTCGGCCAGCTGGCGCTGCCGGCTGCTCTCCTCGCGCTCCTCCTGCTGCAGGCGCTTGCGCTTGATGTCGAGGTAGGAGGAGTAGTTGCCCTGGTAGGGGATGCCCCGGCCGCGATCGACCTCGAGGATCCAGTTGGTGACGTTGTCGAGGAAGTAGCGGTCGTGGGTCACGATCAGCACCGCGCCGGTGTACTCGCGCAGCGTCTTCTCCAGCCAGGACACGCTTTCCGCATCGAGGTGGTTGGTCGGCTCGTCGAGCAGCAGCATGTCCGGCTTCTCGAGCAGCAGCCGGCACAGCGCGACGCGCCGCCGCTCGCCGCCCGAGAGCGTGGTCACGGCGCTGTCGGCCGGCGGGCAGCGCAGCGCGTCGAGCGCGATCTCGACGGTGCGGTCGATCTCCCAGCCGTTGCCGGCGTCGATCTTCTCCTGCAGGTCGCCCTGCTCGGCGAGCAGGTCGTTCATCGCCTCGTCCGACATCTCCTCGCCGAACTTCATCGAGATCTCGTTGAAGCGGTCGAGGTAGCCCTTCATGTCCTTGAAGGCGAGCATGACGTTCTCGCCGACGGTCAGCTCGGGCTCGAGGTGCGGCTCCTGCGAGAGGTAGCCGACGCGGACGCCCTCGGCCGCCCAGGCTTCGCCGCCGAATTCCTTGTCCTGCCCGGCCATGATCCGCATCAGCGTCGACTTGCCGGCGCCGTTCGGGCCGAGCACGCCAATCTTCACGTCGGGCAGGAAGGACAGGGTGATGCCCTTGAAGACCTCGCGGCCGCCCGGATAGGCCTTGGTCAGGTCTTTCATCACATAGACGTATTGGTAGGCGGCCATGACGGTGATCCTGCCGGGGGGTATGAGGTGGGGGTTATCTAGCCTTCGGGGCCGCCGGAAGAAAGGACCCGCGGCCCGGGATGATGGTGCGGTGCATGAGAGCCCGCCACGCCCATGGTTCCAGCGGCGGGACGGACCCGGGATGCAACCGCGGCCGGGAGCCCAGGTTCTGCCCCCGGCCACCGCCCGGCTGACCACGGCGTAACCCGGCGGCCATGCGGCGATTGCCTCCCGGCCGCGTTGTGCACCGCAGCAAATGGAAGGACGACCCATGCGCCTGCCCCTCATCCCGCCTGCCGCGCTGACCGACGAGCAGAAGCCGCTCTATGCCGACATGAAATCCGGCATCGAGAAGAACTTCAAGGGTTTCGCCACCGTCGGCGCCCAGGGCGAGCTGCTCGGCCCGTGGAATCCCTGGCTGCATGCGCCGAAATTCGGCGGCCCGATCTGGGAGCTGACCAAGGCGATGTCCGAGGCCCCGAGCCTGCCGCGGCCGGTGCGCGAGGTCGCCATCCTGGTCACCGGGGCGCATTTCCACTCGGCCTACGAACTCTATGCCCATGTCATCGCCGCCGAGCAGCGCGGCCTCTCCGACGATACCCTGGCGACCATCGTCGCCGGCCAGCGCCCGGGCGACCTGCCGCGCGACCAAGCCGTCGCCTACGACGTCGCCGCCGCCCTGGTCGGCGGCGGGGTGCTGCCGGAGCTCAGCTACCGCCAGGCGGTGCAGGCCTTCGGCCAGCAGGGCACGGCGGAACTCATCTACCTCGTCGGCCTCTACTGCATGGTGTCGACCACCCTCAACGGCTTCGACGTGCCGGTGCCCGAGGCGGGCTGACCGCGCGGCGACCAGGACGTGAAACCAGGCGGCGGCACCATGCCGGCGCGCCGATGCAAGGGAGGCCCGAGCGGGGCATGGGGGATTGGTTGCCGGGCCGGCAGGCGTGGGTCTTCTCGCTGGTCACCTTCGCCGCGGCCGCCCTCGCCCTGTACGTCGCCTTCGAGACCGGGCTGGAGCGCCCCTACTGGGCCGCGACCACGGTCTACATCACCGCCCAGGGCTCGGCCGGCGCGCTGCGGGCCAAGGCGCTCTGGCGGCTGGCCGGCACCGTCGTCGGCGCCGCCGTGGCCGTGCTTGCGGTGCCCAACCTCGTCGGCGCGCCGCCGCTGCTGGTGCTGGCCTTCGCCCTCTGGGTCGGCGGCTGCGTGACCGTTTCGCTGCTCGACCCCTCGCCGCGCGGCTACGGCTTCATCCTGGCCGGCTATACCGCCGCCATCATCGGCTTCCCCTCGGTCGCCACGCCGGAGGCGATCTTCGACACCGCCGTGCTACGGGTGCAGGAGATCGGCCTCGGCGTGGCCTGCGCCTGGGCGCTGCACGCGATCTTCCTGCCGCGCCCGGCCGGGCCGCAGCTGCTCCGCCGGCTTGAGGCCTGGACCGCCGAGATCGGCCGGCTGGCCGGCGATGCCCTGCTCTCCGGCGACCCCGCCACGCTGCTGGAGGACCGCCGCCGCCTCGCCCGCGACGGCACCGCGCTCGACGCCCTGTTCCAGCAGGCCCGCTACGAGGGCGGCAGCCGCGCCGCGCTGCGCTGGCTGCCCGGCCTGCGGGAGCAGGCGCGCAGCCTGCCGGTGCTGGCCAGCGCGGCGGCCGACCGGATCGTCGGCCTGCGCCGCCTCGACCCCGGGGCGCTGGCGGCGCTGCAGCCGCTGCTGGCCGAGGTCGCCGGCTGGATCGCCGGCCCGGCCGGGGTGCCGCCGGGGCCGCTCGATTCCCGCCTTGCCGCCGCCGAAGCCGAGGCCGCCGCCGCGGGCGGCTGGCCCGGCCTGCTGCGGGAAGGCCTGCTGGCCCGGCTGCGGGAGCTGGTGGCCACCTGGGCGGACTGCCGCGACCTCGCCGGCCGCATGGCCGCCGCCGCCACCGGCGAGGTGGCGGAGCCGCGCCTGCCCGGGCATGTCGATCCGCTGCTGGTCGGCCTCTCCGGCCTCGCCGCCGCCGTCGCCGTCGCGCTCTGCTGCAGCTTCTGGATCCTCTCGGGCTGGGCCGGCGGGGCGACCGCGGCGATGATGGCGGCCGTCGGCACCAGCCTCTTTGCCCAATTCGACGATCCGGCGCCGGTCATCCTGCGCTTCCTGCAGGGCAGCGTCGTCGCGGTGGTGATCGCCGGCTTCTACCTCTTCGCGGTGCTGCCGGCGGTCGATGGCTTCGTGCCGCTGCTCGTCGTCATCGGCGTGCTGTACCTGCCGCTCGGCGCCCTGCTGGCGGTGCCGGCGCTGGCCCCGCGCGTCGCCCCGGTCGCCATCAACGGCTTCGCCCTGATCGCCCTGCAATCCAGCTATGCCGCCGACTTCGCCAGCTTCCTCGAGGGCGGCATCGCCCTGCTGTTCGGCTTCGCCGTGGCCCTGGTGGTGACGCGGCTGCTGCGCAGCATCGGCGTCTCGCTGCGGGTCTCCCGGCTGGTCCAGGCCGATCGCCGCGACCTCATCCGCCTCGCCGAGGGCCGCAGCCCGGCCGACCTCCGCCCCGTCGCCGCCGCCATGCTGGACCGCTTCGAGGCCCTGGCCGCCCGGCTCGGCGGCGCCGATGCCGCGGCGCTCGGCCTGCGCGAGCTCGCCGAGCTCCGCGCCGCCTTCAACCTGCTGCGGCTGCGCCAGGCGATGCCCGGCCTGGGCGAGGCGGCGCGGGCGCCGGTCGCCGCCGCGGTC
>NZ_JAUFPN010000162.1 GCF_030409335.1 Paeniroseomonas aquatica | reverse complement strand
CACCTCTCGCAAGTCGACCGAGGGCTTGCGCCCGCGGCGTGGAGGGGGCGGCAGCAACGGCTCGATCCACTGCCACTCCTCGTCTGTCAGGTCAGACGGGTAGCGCTTTGTCTTGCGGGCAATCCCGGCCATCCGGTCGCGCGTCTCTCGGGTCCACATCCCGAGCTTGAATCACTCCCGCCACCCCAACACAACCATTCTCAAACGGTCACTTAGCCTCTCGAGCATCGTCGGTGTCGCAGAACTGAAAGGTGTGGTTCGATAATCCGCGCGTTATCGAACCGAAGACGCAGGAGCAAGTTCGACAACCGCAGTTTGGAATATACTTGGTCGTGACCGCCTAAATCGGTGGCCTCGCCACCAACAGAACTACCTGATGCGGCCTTAAGTCCTGTTCTGAGCTTCCAACATCGACGCCGGCGTCATCAAAGAGCTTCATGAGCGATCTTGCGATCGATATATGTTCAGCTACCTGACTTCCCCTGGGCTTAAGCACATGAATTCCGCTCGCCTCGCTGGGCATGAAGGGTGTCGCTTGAAAGGTGACTGTCCAACCGCTGCTTTTGAAAATATTTTGCATTCTGTCGCCATATTCAGCAGCGTCCACAGGAGACATGATGAGAACCTGGAACCGTGCTGCTGGGGTGATACTTGCCAAGGCTGCCCTCAGGCGGACTTCTTGGGGTTCAGTAAGCGGGTATGGTGGGCCAACTCGTCGCTCAAGCTGTTCTATTCTAGCTTTGGCGTCGTCTGGCGATGCCCCACCAAGTTTGCTTTTGTATTCATCGACTTGGCCACGGAGCCGATCAATTTGAGATTTTTGGCTCCTCGCTGTTTTAGGTGGGTAGGCTGAGTTCGAGCTTGCCTGCGATGAGATAGATCATCGCCTTCAGGTTGCGGGTGGACCGGTAGCCTCGAGCCTTGGCCTTGGCGGCCTGGACGAGACTGTTGATGCCCTCGAGAATGCCATTGGCGATGTGAGTGTCGTGCCAGCGCAGGATGCCATCCNTCATGGGCAGTAGACGGCTGTGGGTGGCCCAGAAGTACCACCGCTTGAGGAGCGCCTCGGCGGCCTGGCGTGACGGCTGTTGATAGACCTCCTGGAAGGTCAGCCGGATCCGCCAGGCTCGGGCGGTCTTGAGATTGCGCTGGCTCAGGCGCTCGATGGTGTCGCGTTGGCCCAGCGAGAGGTTGGTGGTGTTCTTGAGCCAGGCATACCGGGTTCGCTTCAGCTCCGGCCGCCCCTGCTGTTCCTCCCGGCGGACCTGATCGACGGCGTCATTGACGATCTTGACGGCATGGAACTTGTCGAAGGTGATCGCGGCCTGCGGCAGGTACTCGGCAGTGCCCTTGATAAAAGCCGGGCTCATGTCGATGCAGACCTCGGCGACCTTGGCCACGTCGCCGCCATGCTGCTGCAGGTCAGCGGCAAAGGCGCCGACCGTGGCGGCATCTTTGCCGTCGGCCACGAACAGCACCTGCGTACGGTCGAGGTCGACGAACAGGGAAACATAGTTGTGGCCGCGGCGTGAGGCGGTCTCATCGAAGGCAACTCGACGAACCTCGCCATGATCGGCGTGATCCCGAGCCTGCTCGACATAGTGGTGGACGACCCGCCACAGCTTGGTGTCGTGCTCGCCAATCGTGCGGGCCACCACGGCGACCGGCATGCTGGCGACCAGGGCCATGACGAAGGCCTCAAACAGCAGCGTGAAGCCGCTGCCGGCCCGGGCCCACGGCACGTTCACCTGCCGGATCCCGCAGGCCTCGCAGCTGACCCGCGGTACCCGCGCCGTCAGATAGGCCTCATGTTGGAAGAAGCTCAGGTGCCGCCAGGTCAGCTGCTCGGTGTCATAGGCCGGGCATCCCGCCGCGCCGCAGGTGGAGCAGGCGAACCGTGCGCCCTTGGCAAAGGTGATCTCGATGTCCAGTCGCCGCGCCGCCGCATCGAAGCGACTTCCGGAAACCGACCACGGCGTCCCCAACCCCAAGGCCGCCTGGAACAACTCGGTGTCACGCATCTGCGTCTCGCTGCCTGATCCGCTCCCGGCCATGCCAGATGATGCGTCCAACCCGCACTCACCACATCAG
>NZ_JAUFPN010000161.1 GCF_030409335.1 Paeniroseomonas aquatica | reverse complement strand
AATTGCCCCTCCGGGTCAGTGGCGAAGCGGGCAGCCCATTCCTGGGCGTGCAGGGCGGGGTCAGCTGGGCGTGGCTCGCCTTCGGCCGGCGCGACCGGCCCTAGCTGGCGCGTCAGATACGGCTTGATCGTCCGGAAGTGCCTCGCCTGCTCGCGCATCAGGCCGTGCAGATCGAGGTGGCGTTTGTATCGGCCTCGCGCCTGACGGGCGCAGAGCCCGGCAAGGACCAACAACAACAGACAGGCAGGCCACCGCCAGAAGCGGCCAACATCATGGGCGAGCTGCCAGAGGTCCCCCGGACCGATGCCGGTATTACCTGGATCGGCAGCAAGGACTTGGCGATCCAAACCCTGATAGGTGTCGGTGACCAGGTGCGCCGGCTGCATCATCCAGTGCTGCAGGGTGAGAACGACGGTGATGATCTCCTCCCGGCCGAACCACCAAGCAGCAACAGCGCCGCCACCCAGCAGCAGCAGGACGCCACCGATGATGACCAAGGCCTCCTCTGGGGCAGGGCCGCGGCTCTCGTTGTTCACTGGTCGGCCCTCGCCATGGCGGTTGTCTCTGGACGACGGCGGGCCTGCTCAAGCAGGGCCATCGCCTGATCGCGCAGTAGCCGGAGGTAGCGGTCGCGGAACTGCGGGGTGCGGCTGTGGTAGTGGGCGACGCCCTTCCAGTAGTCGTCGGGGGCGCTGTCGATGGCGTCGCGGAGGATCCACGCGGCGGCTTCAAGGTTGGCGCAGAGGTTGTCGCGGAGAGCGACGAAGGCTTCTGCCGGGGTGGTCTGCCACCGCTGGGCCAGCCGTCGCACCCACATGGCATTGACCTGGGCAGGGCCAACATCTGGTGGGGCGCCGCTCGCATTCGGCGTCACGCGGCCAAGCCTACCGTTCTCGACCCGCATGATCAGTACCAGCAGCGATGCCGGGATGCGATGCGCGGCGCCCGCGGCGGTGATGCACCCGGCCACGTAGGCAGCCGGGTCGTAGCCAGGCGGCGCCACGGGGACCGGGTTGGGCGCGTTGATATAGGGCTGCGCCGCGGCAGTACCGGCGGACAGTAGCAGGACAGTCAGGGTACGGCGGATCATGGGACCGGCCCTGGTGTCTGGGTTACGGCAGGCTGGGGCGTGGTCGTGCGCAGGACCGCATTGAGGTCATTGACCAGGAGCGCACCGGGCCGGGCCGCCTGCTCGACGGCCTCGATCGTCGCCAGCATGACGGTGGAGAAGGGCACGCCGTTGACCTTCACGGCCCGATAGCCAAGCAGCGCACGCTCATCCTGCTCGATACGGAGCCCGATGCCGGCCCCGGTTGCCTCCCGCCAAACCGCGTCACCGGCGGCAAGGAACACCGGCAGCAGCCCATCCGGTGCCGTGGCCAAGCCGATGGAGACGGAGCGAATATCCCCGCTTGCCCGGTCCCGCAGCTGCACGTCGCGTCCGGAATTCTGCAGCAGCCGGCCGAGGGTGGCGGCTACCGTCTCGAGTGATACCGCGCTCATGCGAAGAAGCGCTGCTTGGAGGGCGGCGTGGCTGGCCGCTCGACGCCGGCAATCCAGGAGCGCACCCGCCGGGCGGTGCCGACGACGGACAGGCCGGCCACCCGCATCAGAGCAAAGATTACGGCAATTGCGAACGCAATACCGATCATCCACCAGGCCCAGCCGGTGAAAGGCACGATGACGAAGGGCGCCAGGGCCCAAGCATCAAGCCCTAGAAACGTTACATCCCGCGCTGTGTCACGCCACACCGGCCAATTCCTTTTCCGCGATGTCTCTGCTGATCCGACCCTCGGACCTGGCGGCGCGAATGGAGTCCGCAAAGGTGGTGCCCTGTTCCTCGGCGAGGGCCTCGACCAGGCGAGGCCACTCATCCGGATTGGTGGCGGCGAGCTCGCGCCGCGTGGTCCGATCAAAAGCCAGGAATTCCCGCACCGGCGTGCGCTTGCCATCCACTGACCAGACCAGGCGCTGATTGACGATGAGCCGGAGAGACTGCGCCAGGGCGATGGTCATGGCGGTCCGCTGCTCTCGCGGGCAGAGGCTGACCGCGCGCTGGATGGTCTCACCGAGGCTGCCAGCATGAATGGTTGTGTAGACAGCGTGATTGGTCAGGGCGGCATCGGCCGCCGCCGC
>NZ_JAUFPN010000160.1 GCF_030409335.1 Paeniroseomonas aquatica | reverse complement strand
GGGGGGATGCAACGGGGGGCAAAGCCCTCCTTGCCAAGCGTGTTGTATCACGGAAAAAGCCCCAAAGGGAGCAGTTTCCGTGATACAACACATGCCTTGCCCATCAACCGATTTAGAGAATTGGAGGCCACATCGCGCAGCGATGTATCTGTGCACACCCTTCCCTCAAATCCGCCCGTCGAAAAGAAAGTTGTTACAACGAATCCGCCAGATGGCGCTCCGCGCCAAGGGGCTTCATTGCCAGCCCCTACGCCGTGCCCTGCACAGCTACCCCGCTAGGATATTTGACCAACAGTGATGTTGGCTGCTCTAGGGCCTACCTATTTTTGGCCTCTGGAAGGCTTCAGGACGTGCGCAGCGCTCTAAGTGGCTCTCGCTCATCCCAACAAGCTTCCAGCGTTCTACGGCCATCCTAGGGCCTCCTGGAGCCCTGTTCCTTTGTCCATGTCGCTACGTAACCCGCAGTCTTTCCAAGGGGGACTATCGTCTCGAAATTGTAACATAAGCATGCAATAAGGAGTTATGGAGAAAAAACCCGTAGATGGCTGGGATGTAGTTGCTGGCGTTGTCGCTGCTAACGCAGCAGGATCGTTTGCATGTTCCGACACAATGAGGCGTGAACTTCCGTCTATAGCAGAAAGATTTCAAGCCAAACCTCTTTCAACTGGATTGGCATTCTTAAGCGTTACAACAGCAATAGGAGTTGCTGCAGGATGTGGCGTACATTGGGCGCGAAATCTATTATCATCCTCAGAAAAGAACCCATCTAGTCGCTAGATAATCATAAAAACCCTGTTCCTTAGTTCGACCTGACAAGCCCTGTTCCTTCGTCCCGACCCTGCCATCTGGCAGGCCGTCGCCCGCAACGGAGGTCAAACCCCTGCCCGCAGGGCAGCCGCGAAGCGGCGCGGAGCCACGCACAGGCCGAAGGCCGAGCATGGCGAGCGGGGTTGACCGGAGAGAGGACGGCGGCACCGTCACAGCAGGTGAGGGCGCAGCCCCAAGCAAACGACTCATGCGCCGTCAGGCGCATTCCGTTTCCTTTATCCACAGGAGAGCGGTCCCAGCTACAGGAAAAGCTATAGGTATTCTTACTATAGGTTTTAGGGGGTGGTGATTCAGCGAACCTCAGAGGGTGGTGATTCAGCGAACTAGGGGGTGGTGATTCAGCGTGGATAAGTCGTCCGATCCCCAACCTGCACACATGGCTAGGGGCTGATGAGCACTTGTGTTTTGGCAAGTGGCGGACGTGAGGGTTTGAGCACCAGCCCTCCCGGCTCCTCTTCCACCCGCGCGTCGGGGTAGAGCGCCAGCACCTGCCGAAGGGCTAGGCGGAAAGCCTTTTTAAAGTTGCCGTAGTCGGCATACTCCTGGCCGAACTGCGCCCTCAGATTGCTCCAACTAAGCTTCACCGCCGCGCCGTTGATGCGGCACAGGCGATGCGCCAGCCAGCTATAGACGTCGAGCGCCAGGGCGCTGCCTTTCAAACCGGCGAGGGCGCGCGGATCGAGCGGTACTGCATGGCCGACTAGGGTTTCAAAGAACTCCTGCGAAAGCTGCAACTCGCCCGGCCAAAGGGTGTGCTGCCCGGCCTGCGGCTGTAGCCAAGCCTCAAACCGAGTGATGGGCTGCGTGTTGATCGTCACCGCACGGCCTTCCGTCCGCATCCCAAGCGTCAGGCGGCAGGCCGCGAGGGCCATCATCTGCTTTTTGAACATCGTGTAGCCACCGCGCGGCCCACCACTGTCAGCGATGCCTAGGCGGATCAGGAAGTCACGGATGCTGTCGCCGATCTCGATCTCGCGGCGCTGCGTCCGCACCGCCTCGCCGCTGATATGCACCATCACCAACCGGGGCCGGGAGCCGTAGGGCAACGGCTGATTCACGAAGCGCTGGCCGTTGTAGAGGCTGCCTGCTTCCAGCTTCATGCTGACGAAGCCGCTCTCGCGGATGAACTCCCGCTCCTGCGTGGCCGCGCGTGGCATCCCCACCTGGCACAGCACCGCGTGGAGGTAGTCGGCCCGGTCAGGCGGCTCCTGCATGATCTCGGCCGCCACCTCGATCGCCTTCTTCGTCCGGGGTGGGATCGCCACCGGANGCTCCTTGGGTCGCTGGTCGGTCAGCAAAGTCGTCAATCGTCGTCGCTCGTCCGCTTCATGATCCAAGCGGGCGCGCAGGTCGGCGATGGTGTCGTCTTTGTCTCGGCGCTCCCGCTCGCGCTCCTGCTCCATAGCTTGCAGCCGCACCCGGAGCGTTGCTAGTTCGGAAACCGTTTCCACAGGGGTTTCCTGCTGCAAATCCTGATGGTTCCGGTTGTTAAGTGAACTGTTTCTTGAACTGTTGCGGGAACCTGGCTCTCCATAGGCCCGCACTAGCTCGGCCATATCGAACCACCATTGACCGTTATCGTCCTTTTCGCCCGATACCCGCCCCTTTGCCATGTGCTTAAGGATTGTAGGCTTGGTCGTACCGGCAAACTCAGCAGTCTGTTTCAAGGACAATTTGGACATAGTGCCATCTGTAAAGTTGGGCGTTTCCAGACACGTTGCCGACTCTCAGACTTTAGGCAACCAAAACGGGGCGATCTACTACGCATCTGCCGCCTCCGCCGGGGGCTGTGGCTCTCCCGCATCAATCTTCTGACCGCTCAACGTGGCGCTGATCGCTCGCGCCGCCGTACGGATATCTAACAGCACCGTTGCCAACGCCTCAGTAGCGGGAAGCTGACCCGCTTGGTTGGCCACCTTGGCGAGCTGGTTCAAATTGCCGCCCGCAGTGCCGAGCTGGCCGAGGAGCGAGGCCAGTTCGCGCCTATCTACCTGAAGGCGGCGGCGCTGCCGGGGCCGGGGCGCTCCTAATGCCGCTTGGACGACATAGGGGCCGAGTTCCAGTCCGGCCCGCTCGGCTGCCTCGTCCAGCTTGGCCCGCTCGTCCGCCGTCACCCGCACATGTACCCACGCATTGCGCGGGTTGTCGCTGCGCGGACGGCCCTTCCACGGGGCTGAACGCTTCTCGGGTATCGAGGTCTCGTCGCTCATAACCAACCTGGTTTT
>NZ_JAUFPN010000016.1 GCF_030409335.1 Paeniroseomonas aquatica | reverse complement strand
CTGGGCCCATCGGTTCTGATCAGCGAGATTTAGTATAACCCGGCCCGCTCTCGCCCAGCGCTCCGCATGGCCTACCCAGCCCGTCCGTTTTATTGGGATCTTCCCGCCCGGCGGGGGGACCGACATACTTTCGCGCATCTGGTGCAACAGGATGGCTGAGATCACCGGCCAGTCCTTCGTGGTCGAGAACCGATCGGGCTCGGGCGGCAATGTGGGCACCGAGGCTATCGCGCGCGCCGCGCCGGACGGCAACACCATCGGGCTCGCCTCGGTCTCTTCCCTCTCGATCGCGCCAACCCTCTACGCCCGTCTGCCCTACGACGTTGACCGCGAATTCACCTATGTCTGCGGCCTGTGGCAGCTACCGAACTTGCTCATCCTGCGCCCCGGCGTCCCAGCCCGGAGCATTCCCGAGCTGATCGCGCTCTGCCGCCGCGAACCTGGCCGCTACAGCTTCGCCAGTTCGGGCGCGGGGACCACGCTCCACCTCGCGGGTGAGATGTTTAAGCACATGGCGGGCGTCGACATCCTGCACGTGCCCTACCGCGGCGGCGCACAGGCCTACAACGACCTCCTAGGCGGCCGCATCGACATGGTCTTCGGCAACATCCCCGAGGCACTCCGCCTCTCGCGCGAGGGGCAGGTGCGGCCGCTGGCCGTCACCGGCGCGGCGCGCAGCCCCCAGGCACCGGATGTACCGGCCATGGCCGAGTTCCTGTCCGGCTACGAGATCAACTCCTGGGGCGGTGTGCTCGGCCCTGCGGGCATTCCGCCCGCGCTTGTCGAGCGGATCGCCGTGGTGGCGCGCGAGGCGGTGGAGGGCGCGGATGTACGCCGCCAATTCGAAGAGAAGGGCGCCTCCGTATGGTGGACCACGCCCGAGGGGCT
Source organism: Paeniroseomonas aquatica (assembly GCF_030409335.1). Classification (GTDB taxonomy): domain Bacteria; phylum Pseudomonadota; class Alphaproteobacteria; order Acetobacterales; family Acetobacteraceae; genus Belnapia; species Belnapia aquatica. The sequence goes on along the minus strand of NZ_JAUFPN010000016.1, from coordinate 12,981 downwards.
GGCCGAGTTTCGCCGCGAGAACGAGGTGCGCTTCGCCCCTTTGGTCCGCGCGTCCGGCGCTCGAGTGGAGTAGCGCCGTGCGATGCGTTCGTGGATTGGCTTCAACTATCACCCGGTCCCAAGCTTCGGCCGAGGCTGACGCAAGCGGGGCTTCGTAATCGCGCGCTTCGGTGCTCCGGCATCCAGCTCCACGATCCCATGGACGCGGGAAACCCCGGAGCCTGCTTCCTTAGTCGCCTCCACAACGACGCGGTTCCACATCTCGGACAAATTTCCGCCTTTGCACGCCCGGTCGATGGCGGCGGCGATGTTCATCACCTCTCGCACCTCCGTCCGCACCTTGGCAGTCCAATTACCGCCAGTTTCGTCAAGCATTCCGAGATAGGTCGCCATCTGCTTGTGGTTCACGGTCGCATCGGGATTAAGTGGGTCTTCCAGGACTTGATCTGGTTCTTGGCTTGGCCACGGTGACGATAAAGATCCTCTTTAGAGCGTCCGCGCCAAGCCGCCGGCGAGGTTGGTGACAACGAAGCGACTGTCGATCCTCTGCGGGTCGGCCTCGACCCGACTCCAGCTGACGGAGCCATTGTGGAACGCCTCGCAACGCCTCAGCTTTTCCGGGCCGCTCCTGCCGGGCGCGGTGCTGCGCTCCGGAGCCTCGACATGGCAAATCCCGTCCAGCGCACCTTGCACCTTTGGATGACCAGACCTCACAATGCCGATATGCGCCGCTTTGTAGTCTTTGCCGTCTTACTTTCCTTGCCGGCCGGCGCCCAGTCGCCCGACGGCTCGTTCCCTGCCCTTGAGCCAATGGCGCTTCCGTTCCGCGAGCGCTTCACCGACCGCGTCCCTGTCAGTGGCCGCTTCCTCGTCGGGCTGATGGTTATGAACGGCGCTGCCCCTCCTTCCGGCGAGGGCTTGGCGACCGGGCGTCTCCGCGTCAGCAGGCCATCCGACGGACCAACTGAGCCGCTTTGCATCCGTGCGACGATCCAAGATGGGCGCTATACGGCGGAGAACGCTTACGCACCGCCCACGGCGGCCGGATGGGTTCCGCTTGCTTGGCCGACCGCCTACGCGGCAGCCCTCTCGACGGTGCCAATGCGGGAGGTCGCAGCGCTCGCGACTCTCGGCCCCTGCTCCAGCCACAATCTGGCTATCGTGCCGGTGACGACGTCCCCCGTGGCGGAGGGGACGATGCCAAATCTCGTCGCCCTTGCGAATACGCGGGGCGCCGCCACCTGGGCGGCGCTGCGTGATCCCGTCGCGGGTGGACCTGCCATCCGCCGCGTCCGCTGCATCCGTCTGGAGGAGGGAAACCGTGTAGCATTCGATGCCCGCTGCCTCCTCGGTCCCTTCCCGGCCGGCCTAGCGCGCCTTGAACTCCGCCTGGAGCAGCAGAGCCGCGACGGCACTGGGACCGAGGTTGTGGAGCAGGCGACCCTACACCTCCCCGCCCTTACGCCATGAGCGACGCGGTCGGCAGGCTGACGCCCGCCTTGGAGGAGGCTCCGGGCACGGCTCCAACGGCGGTCCCGCCTCCCCCCGCCGCGCCATCGGCAGACGCGATGGTCCCGGTGCAGGGCGAGCTACTGCACGCACAAGGGTCCCATCTCCGTCATCGCGCCTTCGGGTGGCTGCGTCGTGCCCTCCTCGGGGCCGCCCTTCTATTCTGGACACTCGTCTTCCTTCTTACGGCCTTCGGGTACTACGACCGCGCGGTGTCGGTGTCCGGCCGGACAGAGGTGCTAGCCTTGCGGGCGGACGGCACGGACTTCGCCGACTGGCGCTTCCACGGCGCCGCGCTGCTGGCCGATCCAGACGGGTCCGAGGAGCGGGACACCTTCGCCATTCGTCTTGAGGACAATGCCCAGGCGACTTTCACCCGCGCCGGGCGAGGGTCGCTCTCGATTGCCTTCGCAGGCCCGCCAGGGAAGCTAGACGGCGGCTGCCCCCCCGGGGCGGTGCGCGTGGGCCTGTTGCGGCGGGACGGGCGGTCGGACGCACCGCTCTGCGACGGCGCGCGTATCGTGGTTGGCGCGGTACCCCTCGCCGCCCCCTTTGTGCTCTCCCTGCGCGGCGGGGTGGAGATCGGGGAGGAGGTGCGCTCAGGAGCTGGGGCGCAGCCGCTTTTGCTAGAGGGGCAGGCGTTGCTCTTCGCGCGTCACGGCTGGCCAGTCTCCTGGCTCTGCCACGCTGCGCACACGCTCGACGCCCTATGCGACCGCTTCGTCGCCAACCGGCTGGATTTGGCCACGGGCGATTCCATCGCCTTCCGGGCGGCCGAACATGGGGAAGTCCCAGCGACCGGTTTTCTCCGCTTTGCACCTGACGACCCCGCAGGCGGGCTCAGCTTCGACGTCGCGGCCCCCTCCGCTGCTCTCACGGTGCGCCGGCTGAAAGGGGAGGCCTTTAACGTGCAGGAGAGCTGGTTCGAGCGGATTGAGCGGTCTCCGATCCTTCAGGCCTTGAACGGCCTCACCCTCGCTCTTGGCGGCCTCGTGACGCTGCTCGGGCTCGGGCGGTGGCTTGGAGGCGGGGGCGGACACGGCGCCGTGTTCCTAATTCTCCTTGCGCCCGCCACGGCATGGGCGGACCAAGCGATGATCCGTGCCGGCGAGACAGGGCAAGCGATGCTCCGTGCGCGAGGCGACCGCTGCTACGCCCTCACGCCTGCTCACGTCATTGGCGAGGAATCGGCGGCTTTGCTGACGGCGGCCGGACGTGCACGGGGCGAGGGGGACGTGCTGCGCCGCGTGCCAGCCTTCCCAGAGCCTTTCGCTCTGTTGACGGTCCGCGGTTTGCCATCTGCCCTCTGCCCTGGCTTTGAAGGGCCGCCGGCACTCGACGCTCTGCTGCACGGGCGTCCCAGCGGGCATCTCCGGATGGTGCGCGCGGAGGGCGCAATCGAGCGGTTACCGCTGACCGTTCTCTCAGTCGACGTGGAGACATTGGAGGTGCAACTGGAGGGCGGTGCACCGCCGTCACAGGGCATGAGCGGCGCAACGGTCTTCCTCGGCGAACAACCGATAGGCCTGCTGGTGGACGTGGACCCGGCCGCCGGCACGGGCCGGGTTGCCCGTTTGGATCGCGTCTTCGAGCGACTCGGGCCGTACTTCGCCGCGACTTTGCCAGTCTCATCGCTACGCGCACCTGCGGCGTCTGTCGTTGGTCAGGGCCATGGGGCCGCGCTGGAGGTGGTGCGCTGGACAGCCGAGCCGGTGACGGTCGTAAACGGCGCTCGTGCCCTTACCGAACAGGGGCTCAGCCCTTGGCGTGTGCCTGCGGACGCACGTGCCGAGGTGGTGCTGCGCTTACTACCTGGCACGGTGATGACGGGCGTTACGCTCCTCCTCAATGGACTGCCCGACCCGCCGCGCACGGTGGAGATCATGGGCGGACGGAGTGAGAGCGGCCCATGGCAATGGATCGCGGCCTTCCCACTGGAACCCGGCGACCGGGAGGTGACGCGCAGCGTGGCGCCGATCCGCCTACCCTACCTGATGCTGCGGGCGAGCGGAGCGCAGCTGGGGCGAGAGACCATGGCGCTGGGCGGGCTGCGGGTGGAGTCGCGGTAGCCGCTCAGCGCGGCCGCCAGACGATCTCCTGGAAGCCTATTCCCGCAGGGCGCATCCGGCCGCGGAACTCGCCGCGCTCCAGGTTCCAGGTTACTGTTCCCGCACAGTAGTCTCCGTTGCTCGCAAAGGCGAGGATCCGGCCCTGCAGCTGTCCCGTCCAACGGGTGTTGCAACCCGTAGTGCCGCTGAAGCGGCCCGTATCGGCGTCAGCCACCTCGACGTTCAGGATGTGGCGCCCCTCATTCTGCCCCTCCAGCGGCTGCCCCTCCTTGTCGACGTAGACGAAGGTGATCCGCTGTGTTCCAGCCAGCAGCCCACGCAGTGCTGCTTCGAGGATTGCCGCCTCCTCGCTTGCCAGCCCGACCTCAAAGGCAATCTGACGCACGTTGGAATTGGGGTGCCGCACCGCCTCGCGAATCGCGATCAGTCGCAGATTCACGTCGGGATCGTTGAGGAGAGTCCGCCACTCCGTCAGTTGCGTCCCCTGCTGCTGTGCCTGCTGCCGCAGTTGGGCGGCCGTGAGCGGCGCCCCGCGTGGCGCATCTGGCCGTTGATCCTGGGCCCAAGCGGAGGAGGCTAACAACAGAAGGCCGAGACAGAGAGCAGAAGGGCGCATGTGAGGTATCCAAACGTGGCAGGACCAGATCATCTTCTCGGCACGATGGTGCCGGCAAGTTTCCGGGACGCGCTAGATCGTTTCCATTGCGCGAGGTTTGGCGGGTCTGCGTCAAGGCAACGATCTAATTCGAGGTAATGAGTGCGATTGGTGGCCAAGCGCGCAAGCGCTGCGAGAAATTCTGGCAGATCGGCCCTCGATGGCTATTGCTTCCAATGAGCAGTGCAGCAGTCCAGCCAAGGGGTCGTATCCCTGGACGTGGTATAGAAGGCCGGCATCGTAATGGTGGCGGCCATCGCCGGTGTTCCTCGGTAGGGTTTGGTTGTCGAGACCCACACCCCGAACCTTGTACAACCACGATGGCCGACGACAGGATTGCCCTTCGGGAGCTCTTGGAAAAAGGTACCCCTTCGCCGAGTTCCGCCTAGGCAGGTCAGGGCATCTGGTACGTAGTTGTCGCGGGCATGTATCCGCCGCCACCGAAGAGGATGATCAAGATGCACATAAGGGGTGGCTCTGATCGGGTCCAGGCAGACGCGGTCACACAGGGGAAGCTAACGACCTGGATATGACCCTCCTTAACCGGTGGGGGGTTTACTTGCAGTCACGGCGTAAACCCTGGCCGCGACCGGCGAGCGCGACGGGTGCAGCAGCAGCCCCTCCTCTGTGCTTTCTACCCGAGCATCCGGGTAAGCGGCGACCGCCGAGGCCAGGGCCTTGTCGAAATTCGGTCGGAAGGAGCTGGGCCGGCCATAGTTGCCGCCGAACTGCTGCATCAAAGCGGCCCAACGGACTGGGGTCGGCTTCTGCAGGGTGTGCAGCCGATATGCAAGCCAGATGTAGAGATCGAGGCTGGCGGATTTGGCGGCCAGTTCGCGGAGTGCCGCTTCACGGAGCGGCACAGGATGCTGGCGGAGGCTGTCGTAGAAGACCTCATCCAGCACCACTCGATCTTCCCAGAGGTCAGCTTGCTGGTCGTCGGACGGCGTGCGCCGGTGAAAGCGGAGCCCGGAGCGGACAAAGCCGCCTTTGCTCCAGCCGTCTTCGGCTTCGCCTTCCCAGAAAAACTTTAGACTGCAATGGGCGATGCGGCTGGCTTGCTCCCTGAGCGCCTTGCCGGTCTCGCCGCCCCAGCTCAGACCCATTCGGGCGAGCCATTCTCGCATGCTGCGTCCAAGCTCGACTTCCCGCGAGCCGGTGCGGACCGCTTGGGTCTGCAAGTAAAGCAGGATCATCCGTGCCCGGGCGCCGTAGGGCACCCCAATATGCTGCGTTGGCCCCTTCCCCCGAATGATACGGCCGGGCTCGACCAATAGCCGCACCCGATAGCCCGCCTTCTCCCAGGCCGCATCATCCGCTAGGCGCTTGTGCGGCAGACCGGTTAGGCAAAAGCCTGTGTAAGTGATTCCCATCTTGCCGTCGTCGTCGGCTAGGACCTGCGCAGTGATGTCGACGAGGCTTCGCTTCTCGGGCTCGACCATGGCCCTGGCTTTATCCCGTCCATGCAGCAATACGAGCTGCCGTACGCCGCCATCGACCTCCCGCTGCATCAATCCACCCCCAACGATGGACCGACCGTGGCCTTTTGTGTCGGCCGTCGTCAATGGGGGGTTTACTTGCAGTGCCTAGTTGAAAGTAGTTGGAGTCTAACTAGTAGAGACTGCAAGTAAACCCCCCGGGATAAGTCCGGGAATTGCAAGTAAACCCCCCAGCCCTGCAAGCAGACCCCCCGGGATAACTCGCCCGGTCTGTGGGCAACTGCTGCTGCAAGTAAACCCCCCATCTGGCGGCGAATCGGTAGATTGCCGGCGGGCAGCCGCAGTCTCCGATCGACGATGTAGTCGACCCTGGAGGATCCCCGAAAGTGATCGCCCGCCCACGAACGGCCTCCGCTGGTTGGCAACCTTAAGTGGCGCCAGCCCGCTGCATCAACAGGTGGATAACTGACGCAGGCTCACTTGGTCCTGACCTGCCATTTACGTAAGTACGTCCTTGAGCGCTTGTGTGCGTACTAGAATTTGTAATGTTACGCCTTGATTTCATCGATTGATCGGCTGCGATTTTAAGCGTGGCCATGGTTACTTGGCCTGCCGCCGCTCGAGGTCGACCGTTGATGACACCCCCGCCAGGGCCTCGTCCGCAAGGTGGGTGGAGCATCCATGGGCGATAAAGGTAGCGGCTCGTCAGCTAGACAAAAAAGCGGTTCCGGTGAGCGGAAGGGGCGCCCCTTCACCCGATCTACGCATTGCCGCCCCCCCCCAGATATAGGCGCAACGGTAAGAGCCGGACCAAGTCGGCCATACAACCATTCGTGGTTTGGCCGAAGCGTATCTTAATCATAGCGGAATAAGCCAACTTTACGCACTCATGTATTTGCGTAAGTAAGTCCTTGCTAGCTCACGTAATTGCTGCCTCACTTCCGTGCAGTTTCAACCGCACGTTCGCGCTCATGTTCAGGCAGCTGGAAGAAGCGATCCAGCGCCGCGACGATCACGTCCTGATTGGTCACCCTTCTGGAGGATCCCCACGACTTCAGGCGTTCGTAGCGCGCCTCACCGAGGCGGACGGTGACGGCGATCGTCGGCTGTATCCGTGAGCTCAGACGACCGGTTGGCGCCTCGGTAGATGTGGCTGCGGCTGACGGCGTAGGTGCTGGTGCAACCGGAGCCTCCTGCTTGGCCGGTTCCTGCAGCGACTGCATAGCAGGAACGGCCTCTCCTTTTCGCGACATCCCTGGGATCACCAACGGCGCGGCGGGACTTTTGGTCATGCTGTTACATCCTTGCTTGGGGACTTACGTAAGTGCTTGTGGACGTGCTTCCATAATGCGGCAATTTCCTCGGCCGATTTGCTGGATGGGTCGAGTTCACTGGCTACCCGACCGTCCGTCATCGAGGCTGCATAATCGTTCCGCTGATGAAGGACCGCCCCGACCGGCCCATGCTGGGACAGGGCCATGACCGCCTGGGTCGAGATTCGGGTTCGAGGCGTCACGGCGTTCAGGACGAACAGCAACGGCGTGCTCTCGGCTTCGATCATCTCCACGGTCGAGCCGAGTGTGCCGAGGTCGAGGGGCGACGGGCGAGATGGAACGAGGACCAGATCCGAAAGCCGGACGATGGCTCGGGTGTGCGACACATCGGCACCTGGGGTGTCGATGAGCACCAGGCGGACGCTGGCCGCCCGCAGCTCCGCAATCCGCTGCGGTAGGTCGGCGAGGGTGGTCTGGACAAAAACCGGGGTTTCGGCGACCCGCGTGTTCCACCATCTGGCCAAGCTAGCTTGGGGATCGGCGTCGATGACAGCTACTGGTCCTGCGCCCACCCGCTCAGCCTCGACCGCCAGATGCGCCGTCAGGGTGGTCTTGCCACAGCCTCCCTTAGTTGAGACCATACTCATGACCCACATAAGTCCACCCTCACGTCATTGATTGCTTACGTAAGCACATAAGGTAGCAGGAGGACAACGACCGCAAGAAAATCTTGCAAAACAGAACGAAATGCTACTTCATTTACGTAAGTAAGTATGCAGAATCAGTATGGGATGTGTGGGGTTGGTTCATGGTGCATACGGCCGCATAACGCCCCGAGCTATTGGCTGCCTGCGCTGGAAGTGGTTATGCCGGGACTGCCGTGCCGCTCAGTCGGCCTCCTCTGCCCTGTCTTGGGCGCTGTCCCAGACCTTCTGCGAGGCATTGTTGCGCCAGAGCTCGGCGGGTCGGAGGTAGCTGAGCGCCACCTCGGCGGAGCGGTGGCGGGTCTGGCGCATGACCGCGGCGAGATCGGCGCCGGCCTCGCCGGCGGCGGTGGCGAGGCCGGCGCGGAGCGAGTGGCCGGAGTAGCCCTCGGGGTTGGCCAGGCCGGCGTCGCGGGCGGCCTGCTTGACCAGGCGCCAGACCGCCTTGTCGGAGAGGCCGGTGGGGGCGAGCTTGCCCGCCTTGCTCAACCCGACGAACAGCGGCAGCGCCGCATCCGAGGCGCCGCCGGTGCGGTCACCGCCGCCCTGGCGAAAGCCCAGCCAGGTGTCGAGCGCCTGGGCCGGGCAGAGGCCGGGCTCCCTGGGGTTGGCCGAGAGGGCGATGGCCTGGCCGGCGCCGCGCTGGTCGGTCTTCGAGCGGCGGATCAGCAGGCGGAGGCCGCGCTGCGGCACCACTTCCACGTCACCGAGGGTCAGGCCGACCAGTTCCGAGCGCCGTAGTGCCCCGGCAAAGCCCAGCAGCAGCAGCGCCCGGTCGCGGGCGCCGAGCGGCGTCTCCGGGGATGGCCGGGTGGCGAGCATCTGCCGCAGCACCTCCGGCCCGGCGGCGGTGGCCTGCTTGGCTGGGCGGCTGCCCTTGGTGCGGGCGATGCCCTCGAGCAGCATGACCAGGCGGGGATAGCGAAGGTCGAGGGCGATGCCGGCGAGGCGGTGGGCGGCCTGGATGGCGGCGAGCGCCACGCGGAGGCTGGAAAGACTGAGGCCGCGATCGGCGGCGTGGACGGCATACATGGCGATGGTCTCGGGGTCGCCGGCGAGCGGCGGCCGGCCGAGGCTACTGCACCAGGCCTCGTAGGCCCGCCAGGCGGAGCGGTAGGTGCGGCGGGTGCCGTCGCCGCGGGCGCGGGTGGCCTAGACCGCGGCGCGGGCGGCGAGCGCCTGCAGCGTCGCGGCCTGCTCGGGGCTGCCGGGCACCTGGAGGTCGCCGAGCAGGCTGGTGGAGAGGGTGACGGTGCCCGAGCCGGTGGCGGGGTCTTGGGGCAGGGCAGGGGGCTCGGCGGCGGGATCGGGCATGGGGTGACGCTAGCGCCACGCTGTCACGTCCGCAAATAGCGTTTAGCGGACGGAATGGGAAAGCAAAGCCCCGGAAACCGGCAGATGCGGGAAATGGCGCCTGATATCAACGGGTTGCAGGAATTTCGGCATCGCGGGTTATGTTATCGTGCCTTCATGCCGGCATCAGTCGGATGGCCCCCGTCGATCCCGGCATGGCAGGCTGCCGCACCGTCCACAGGCGGCCATCCGGGGCAGGGGAGGGAAAGTGATGACCATCTTGCCCGCCTGGCCTCGACCGGCCCAGGACGCCGCCAGCGGGCTCAGGCGCTACGACACAAGCCGGCGGCCAGCAGGCGCGCGATCAGGTCTGGTCAGGCCATCCGGCAAGACCGTCGACGTCACCCGCCGGGCGTCAGGTCGGGCGCATTGGGACGATACCCTGCAGCAGCTCGGGCACCGTGGCGCCGGCCCCGATTTCGTGCACCACCGAGATCTGCCCGCGCTGCTCGAGCACAGCATAGCGGACCGCGGCGAACGCCTTGGTCCCCTGCTGGCGCAGCACGACCTTCAGATCAGCACGGGTCAGGCCGCAGCGTCGCAGCTCACCCGTGAGCAGCCGGCCATGGGCGATGAGCAGACGCGGCTCCCGCTCAATGAAGGATGCGAGGCCCGGGATCAGGCGGAGACGGGTCAGGGCGGCATGCGTGCCGAGCACCGCGACCAGCGTCGCGGCGCCGGAGACGTAGCTGGCATCATGGGCGTTCGGGATGCGGCCCACGATGGCGCCGACCGCGACCGCGGCGACGACGACGTCGAAGGGCGACAGCTGCGCCAGCTACGCCGCTCCCCCAGCCGAAAGCCGATGACCGCCGTGAGGTAAAGGAGTGCCGCCTTGGCGCTATCCAGCCGATCTCGTCGATATGCCCTTTCAGATGCTCCACGCGTCCCTCCGTCCCACCAGTCGTGGCCACAGTCGCCAGCAACGCCGCCCTGCCCGGCCAGCAGGCGCCGGTCGGCCAGGTGCTCGGCGGTCCCGGTCGTCCCAGGCAGTCCGCCATCGGAGCGGCACTTGGCGAGCAGATTCGGACCAGGCTTGGGTCCGTGATGACTGATCCTGACGGGGCCGGACCGCGGCCCCAGTCGGCCCATACCCAGCGGGCCTATGCCACCGACTGCGCCGCCTTCGCCGGCTGGTGCGCGGCTGTCGGCGAGGTGCCGCTGCCCGCCTCCCCCGCGGCCATCGCCGGGCATCTGAAGAGCCTCGCCGGCCCGGCCGGAGATCCGCGCCACCCTGCGCGCGCTCGTCGCCGATCACGCCGCCCCGCTGCGCCCCGCCACGGTGCTAGGGGAGGCCGAACTCCGGCCGCTGCTCGCCAGCTGCGGCGCCGACCTGGCCGGGCGCTGTTTCTGCTGGCCCAGGCCACAGCGTTGCGCCGCGCTGCCCTGGTCGCACTCGACCGCGAGCAGTTGCGCTTCACCGTGGCGGGGATGGTGCTGGAGACCGCCCGGGGCGGGTTGGAGATCGGCCGCTGCCCGGTCCGCGCCCTGGAGGCCTAGCTGCGGCATGCGCGTATCGACTATGGCGCTGTCTTTTGCCGGGTGACCGCGGCGGGACGCTGGAGGACCGGCTCAGCCCGCAGGGCATCTGGCGCATCCTCCGCCGTCGCGCGGCCCTGGCCCGGCTCAGCCTGCCTGTCGGTACCCGGCTCTCGCCCCAGGGGCTGCGGACCGGCGTCCCGGCCCCGGTCAAACCTGGTCCGGAGCGCCGGCGATCCCGTCCTGGGCTGCCATGACCAGCCCGGCCTCGGACTCCGGCAGCACGGCCAGTGCCCCGCCGGTGATGGCGGATGGGCGCTATTTACAGGCGCTGCGCCAGGGCAATCCCATCGTTCAGAAAGCGGCCAAGATAACTCAGCGAGCGCGGCTTAATCTGGTTCGACGATGGCGTTCTCAACTTCACCGCCACCACCAACTGGTTCCGCAAACACTTCACCGCCACCAGAGCCACGCAGGCTGTGCAACACTTCCAGGCTACCGCCAGGGGCTCTGAACCATCCCCTAAAGAGGTTGCTCCTGCTCATAACCCCAAGCGGCCATGTCACAATTGTGAAAATTAGGAAAAAATACCCTTGCTGCTTATTTGAGAACCTTATTTTGTTTTTGTATTAATAATAAGACAGAGGAATTGTGCCGAAGGAATTTCAGTGAATGGTTGTGCTCTCAAACCCGTGTGTTATATTCGCTGCGATGCAGCACAAACCTGGAGGTGGAACTCATGATACGTTCTACCCACCGCACAAAATTCGAGATGGTTCTGCGTAGTGGCAACCAAACAGCAACGTTTTTCTCCATAAACGGTCCCATCCTGGTGGCTTCGCGCCGCTTCGGCGACCACCGCGGCTTCTTCGTCGAGACCTACAGCGCGGCGGATTTCGCGGCGCTCGGCATTCCGGATGTCTTCGTGCAGGACAACCACTCGCTCTCGGCGCAGCCGGGCACCGTGCGGGGGATGCATTTCCAGATCGCGCCGCGGGCCCAGGCCAAGCTGGTGCGGGTGCTGCGCGGCGCCATCCTCGATATCGCGGTGGATATCCGGCGGTCCTCGCCGACCTACGGCCAGCACGTCGCGGTTGAGCTAAGTGCGGAGAACCTACAGCAGTTCTACGTGCCCGTCGGCTTTGCCCATGGCTTCTGCACGCTGCAGCCGGATACGGAGGTCGCCTACAAGGTCACCGATACCTACGCCCCGGACTGCGACCGCGGCATCGCCTGGGATGATCCCGACCTCGCGCTGCCCTGGCCCTTCGAGGCGGGCGACGTGCAACTCTCCGACAAGGACCGCCGGGCGCCGCGGTTGCGGGACATGCCGGCGGCATTCGAATAGGGCTTTCGATGCGCATCCTGGTTACCGGCGGCGCCGGCTTCATCGGTTCGGCGCTGGTGCGCCACCTCGTGCTCGAGCGCGGCGCCAGCGTCCTGGTCGTCGACAAGCTGACCTATGCCGGCGACCGCCGCTCCATCCGCGACTGCGAGGGCAGGCCCGGCTTCGCCTTCCTCGAGGCCGACATCTGCGACACGGCGCGGATGCGCGCGGCCTTCGCCGAGTACCGGCCGGAGGCGGTGATGCACCTGGCCGCCGAGAGCCACGTCGACCGCTCCATCGCCGGCGCCGCGCCCTTCATCGAGACCAACATCCAGGGCACCTTCAGCCTGCTCGAGGCCGCCCGCGGCTACCACGCCGGGCTGGAGGCCGCGGCCAAGGCGGGTTTCCGCTTCCTGCATGTCTCGACCGACGAGGTCTTCGGCTCGCTCGGCCCGACCGGCGCCTTCGACGAGACCACGCCCTACGACCCGCGCTCGCCCTACTCGGCCAGCAAGGCGGCCTCGGACCACCTGGCGCGGGCCTGGCGGGAGACCTACGGGCTGCCGACCCTGGTGACCAACTGCTCGAACAACTACGGGCCCTACCACTTCCCCGAGAAGCTGATCCCGCTGATCATCCTCAATGCGATGGCGGGGAAGGAGCTGCCGGTCTACGGCGATGGCAGCAACATCCGCGACTGGCTCTTCGTCGAGGACCATGCCCGCGCCCTGGTCGCGGCGGTGGAGCGCGGCCAGCCCGGGGAGACTTACTGCATCGGCGGCCGCTCCGAGCAGCGCAACCTCGACGTGGTGCAGACCATCTGCGACCTGCTCGATGCGCGCCTGCCCGGGGCCCGGCCGCGGCGGGAGCTGATCCGCTTCGTCACCGACCGGCCGGGGCACGACCAGCGCTACGCCATCGACCCGGCCAAGGCCGAGCGCGAACTGGGCTGGAGCCAGCAGGAAAGCTTCGAGAGCGGCATCGCCCGGACCATCGACTGGTACCTGGCGAACGAGTGGTGGTGGCAGCCGCTGCGGGCGGAGTACGCCGGCGAGCGGCTCGGCCTGATCCCCGCCACCGCGAAGGCCGGCTGATGCGGGTCCTCGTCATCGGCCGCACCGGCCAGATCTCGACCGAGCTCGGCGCCCGCCTGCCGGCGGCCGGGCATGAGG
>NZ_JAUFPN010000159.1 GCF_030409335.1 Paeniroseomonas aquatica | reverse complement strand
AACACTCAGCCCAGGCGGTGTCCGCCCCCATAGCATCTGAAACCAGACCTCGATCCGCTCAGCCTCGGGGTCGTCGGCTGTGATTTGCGTGAGGGCGCCCGCGAAGCCCTTTTTTTGAACCGCTCCTGAGCGGCGGGGTCGGTTTCGGCATGGCGTGGCCACGGCGTCTGCCAGGACAGGTCCAGCCGGTGCAGCAACTTGCCCAGCCCGCTCTCATCATAGCGTACGCCGAAGCGTTCCCAGATGATCCGGCAGAGATCGACCAGCCGCCAGGTGGCCCTGGCCCTGGCCTGCGGTAGGTAAAGCCGATAACCCACTGGCAGGCTGGCATGGTCGTTCGCGATCGAGAGGCTGACGGCAACCTGGCAGTTGTCCTGTTTGCCAAGCTGCCCGCGATACTGTCGCGCGACCAAACAGCTAACAATGAATAACTGGCACTCTGCACCACAATCGTGCCGCGTTCCGACTGATATATCAAAGATGACTTAAAAAAGCCATAATACCTCAAATGAAAACCATAACCTCTAGTGTATAAAAAAACAAAATATAAACCAATAAGCAGGCACCAATAGAAATTTTTGGTTGAGTTGTTTTTCAAATGCAGTCATGGACATTAGTTCACGGGGTTGTGGTCGTTAATCCGAAAACGCTTCCCGTTGATATGTAGCTTTCTACTATAAGTTTATTCGTGTTAGGAAAAACGATGGCTTCTGATGTCAATGTTCTCGTTCGCGGTCAGAGCAATGCCGAACGGTTTGTGGACTACGGTGGTGCTGCGAGGTTAGAGCAGCGGCTCGAAGCCGCTCTTAATAATGTTGATATTCATATCGTTGAGAGCCACAGCAATCAAGTAAACAGCATCTATTCCGGTTCTGCTTTCCTTAATTGGGATACTGACGGGAAGCAACAAGATCTCGTATCTTTTATTAAGGGACAGACGGCAGACATCCGAGATAATCCGACAATTACGCTGTGGATCCACAATGAATTTGACGGAGAAACTCCTGGTGTAAGCACCGGTCAATGGGTCTCGGAAGTTCGGGCTGATGCTGCATTGGTCCGCTCGGCATTTGAGCAGGGTGCTGATACCACGCCATATGTTTTCACCTATGTTCCTTTCCCCACCTTTCAGGATGGCAGCCTACAAGCTATCCAGAATGGGATGTGGCAGCTGTCATCAGACGGTACGTTCAATGCAAGGTTCGATAGCAATGCCATGAATGGCATTGCCATGGATGGCGATGGCTATAACAACAGTCGTCACATGGGATCTTCCGATGCTCTGCGTGTTGCGGATCAGCTTATGCCCGGCATGATAGAGACGGTCTCGGGCCTCGCTAATGTTGCAGCTATGCCTACTGCTGGAGATTCGATCGTATCAGTTCCCCAGTCCGAAACACCAGTTATTGCTGAAGTTGTAGATTGGGATACGATTGCAGCGCAGGTCATCGCCAACTTCAATGCAACAGGCATCTGGTATTATTAATTGTTGACTCTATTACAAAAAGGATCGTCCACGGCGGGGAACCGGTGAGCTTCGTGCCGGTTTCCCCCGTCACATCGGCGCGGCTGTAAAGATGCCTGACGATTTGATATACGTAGGCGTAGCATTGGTGGTGCGTGTTTCAGCGTATTTATTCCGTATTGTGGAACATGAAGAATGCCAGGGCGGCGTAACGCGTAGTGACGTGATCACACCACTGCTGTTATGCACATCGGTTGGCAATACAGCAACGTACTGCGTGAATCAGCAGACTGGGCATATTAACCCCAAGCCGTTTGACAAAGCATGCGATGCGGATGGGCGTTGGTGCACGGAGCAGGGGCGAGTAGCTTAAACGCTGTACGCGAATAACTCCCCATTGCGCTTGGGTTTGGGCGACGATCTGCCGTGAGATGATTGAGATCATCGCAATCCAGATATGCCCGGCAAAGAGGTCGGCGGCGCGGTCGTAGACGATGTTGAGCCGCCGGTAGCGGCTGAGCTAGGCAAACAGCCGCTCGACAACCCAGCGGATGCCGTTCGGCAGGAAGCGCCCGTCGCGCGTGCCGCCAGGCGAGACCAAGACGTGGATGTCGTGCTCGAGTGCCGCCGCAGCGAAGGGCGCGCCCTTGGAAGATGGACCGTGTAGCAAATGATGGCGCCGCATCGGTCAGGCAACACGGGAACAGGCGCATGACAACAGCCCGGCTTTCAACGACTACTTGCCGGTAATTGTCCTGCGCCCTGTCAGCATCAGGGGATGGGCGGGCGCATTTTCCGTGATGACGTCCATCAGGGCGCCGGCGGCCCGGCTGCGGTAGCGTTCGCGGTGTCGCAGCACATGGAAGTCGCGGTCGGGCAGCTCGAACCCAGCCTGCACCAGCAACCCGGCCTCAATGCCGCCCGCGACGACAGAGGCCGACAGCGCCGTGGCGCCCGCCCCGGCCTCCACCGCGGCCCGCACGGCCTCATTGGTCGGCAACTCCAGCACGACCTGCAGTTGCTGCGGCAGGAGGCCTAACCCTTCCAGCACGGCCTCGAAGGCGGACCGGGTGCCGGAGCCGAGTTCCCGCAGCACCCAGGGGCTGTCACCCAGCTCAGCGGGCGTGAGGGCATCGCGCCCCGTCCCCCTTGCGGCCCAGGGGTGCCCCGGCGCCACGACGATGACCAGCCGGTCGCGCGCGACGGTCGTGCTGTCCAGCGCGGGGTCGTTCACCGCGCCCTCGACGAACCCCAGCTCCGCGGTGCCGTCATGCACGGCACCCGCGACCTGGAGCGTGTTGCCGACCGTCAGCCGGACCTCGACCCCGGGATGCGCCAGGCGGAACGCCACAAGGTGACGCGGCAGCCAGTAGCTGGAGATCGTCTGGCTCGCGTGGACCGTCAGGGTCCCGCGCACGAGGCCGCCCAGCTCGGCCAGGGTCAGCTCCGCCGCCGCGGCCCGGGCCAGCACGGCGCGCGCCTCGCCCAAGAACACCCGCCCGGCCTCGGTAAGCTCTATCCCGCGGCCGACGCGGTGGAACAGCCGCGTGGCGTGCTGGCCCTCCAGCGCGGCGATAGCGGCACTGGCGGCGGACTGAGCGAGGTTGAGCGCGCGGGCCGCCTGCGTGACGTGCTGCCGCTCGGCGACGGCCACGAAGACACGGAGCTGCTCCAGCGTCATCCCGCGATGCCCAGTGCCCGGATCAGCCCCAGGCTGACGATGCCCAGCACCAGCAGCGACGCCGTGACCGCCACCACGACGCGCATCCCGGCCCGCGCCACCACCCGCACGTCCACGCGCAGCCCGAGTGCCGCCATGGACAGCACCGTCAGCACGGTGGCGACGCTGCCGACCGGTCCCAGCGCCGCCGCCGGAATCAGCCCGGCCGAGCGCAGGCCGGCCATGGCCAGGAAGCCCAGGATGAACCACGGCACTAGGTGGTGGACGGCGATGCGGCCAGGCATCGGTCGGTCCCCGGCGGTCAGATGCGGCTGCGGCTCGTCCGCCTCCTCCCGCAGGCGGCTTGCGACCAGGGACAGGCACAGCACCACCGGCGCGAGCATCAGCACCCGCACCAGCTTGACCAGGGTGCCGATCTGGACCGCGACGGCCCCGATGGGCGCCGTGGCCGCCAGCACCTGCGGCACGGCATAGACGGTCAGCCCGGCCAACACCCCGTATTGCAGCCCCGTCATGTGCAACAGCGGCACCAGCAGCGGCAGTGCCAGCACGACGATGACGCCCAGCACGGCGGTGAAGGCGATGGAGGAGGCGACGTCCTCGCTGTCCGCACCGATCACCGGCGCCACGGCGGCGATGGCCGAGTTGCCGCAGATCGAGTTGCCGCACGCCACCAGCACCGCCATGCGCCGCGGCAGCCGCAGCGCACGGCCGATGCCGTAGCTGAGCAGGATGGCGACTGCCACGACGCCCGCGATCCCCGCCAGGAGGCCCGGCCCCGCCGCCATGATCGTCCCCAGGCTCAGCGATGCGCCCAGCAGTACGACAGCGACCTCGAGCAGCGTCTTGGCCGCGAAGGCGACGCCCGCATGCCAGCGCGCGCCGGGCGTCCAGGCGGTGCGGACCGCGGTGCCGATTAGGATGGCCAGCACCAGCGCCTCCAGCCAGGCCCGGCCGAACATCACCTCCTCGGCCGCCTGCAGGGCCATGGCGGCCAGGGTGACGGCGGCGCACAGAAGCAGGCCGGGCAGCACGCGCGTGGCGCTGTCGGCCAGCGTATGGGGCAGCGACGGCCTGGCGGATGCCGTGGGCGGCACTGGAAGGTTCGGGACGGAACGGTGTGGAAGGGCGAGGTCTGCCATGGTGCGGCCTTCGGTCTGATGGCCGCAACCTGGCCTGTGCCGACCCATCTTACCAACGCAGGACGACGCTGGAATCAATCGAAAATTGCGATCGGTCTGAGCTGCGGAGCGCCCCTGATAGCGGTCAAGGCCTGCGGCAACCGTCCTGGCGTCCTCCCCGGATGCCAGCGGCGATGGCGTCGGTGACGGATGCGGGAGTCTCAGGCAGCGCCGTCACCTGACCGGCATCTCACCAGGTGCAGCGGGCCGTTCGGGACACTCTTCGGCTGCCGCCCGGCCAAGCTGCGTCGGCTTTCGCTCGCACGAGCCGGACCATGCAGCACCTGCCCGGGCAGCCGCGGAGGGTGCTGGCGCCGCGGCCCGGTCGGCGCTGGGGAGGTCGCCCGGCCAGGGCCGCTCAGACCCGCCCCATCTGGCGCCGGACCGCGTCGGCCAGCGGGTGCAGCGCCGCCGCTGGCAGGGCACCGACCAGGCTGTAGCCGTTCCCCTCCGATGCCCAGGTGAAGGCCCCGACCGGACCTTGCGCGCGATGCGCCATCGGCGTGTCCCGATCCATGGCCATTCCACGCGTGAGCAGCACCAGACGCGTGCCACGATCGTCGTCGAACATGAACATCGCGGCCGGGCCCTGCGGCGTCGGGACCACCCGCCCACCCATCAACCGGTAGCCGGAGGCCGACAGGTCGGGCAGCGCGACCGGACGGCCGAGCCGGTCCGATGCCCAGGCGACGAGCTCGGCCCGGCTGTCCGCGCGCAACTCCACCGGGCGCTGGCGATCGGCGACATAGGTCGCGTAGCTGTCCGTTGCCTGCTGCGACAAGGCCGCGATACCCTGGGTGTGTGCCTGGGCGTCCGACGTCGTCAGCCCGTGCAGGCCCCAGCCGCCAGCTCCTCCGAGGCCGAGCATCAGCAGGGCGGCCGCGGCCACGCGCCAACCAGCCAGGGCGGGGTGGTGGCGCGCCGCGATCAGCCGCCCGATCCCCAACTCGGGCGGCAGGGGTTCCTGCGCGACGGGTGCCAGCGCCTCGCGCAGGGCAGCCCTTTGGCTGCGATAGTCCGCGACGCGTGCCGCCACCTCGGGATGCAGGGCGAGATAGCTCTCCACCTCCACCTGGCGCGACGCATCGAGCGCGAGGTCCACCAGCCCGTGCAGATCCTCCTCGGTGACCGGGCGCGTGCTCATTTAACCCTCCTGAGATGAGAGGCGCCAACCGGTTCGGCCTTGGCTACGCCCTCCATGGCCTGCCGCAGCCTTTCCCGCCCGCGGGACAGCCTCGACATCACCGTGCCGATGGGAATCTTCAACACCTCGGCCACCTCGACATAGGAAAGATCCTCGACGGATACGAGCAGGACCACGCTGCGCTGCTCCTCCGGTAGGCTCTCCAAGGCACGCAGCAGGTCGCGGTGCTGCAAACCATGCTCCTGGGCCGGAGGGACGGAGCCGACGGCGTCGGCGTCCTCCGGCGGCAGATGCCTGCCGCGCCGGCTGGATTGGCGGATCCGGTTGAGGGCCAGGTTGTGCACGATGGCGAAGAGCCAGCTGCGCGCGTTGCCGTCGGCCCGGCGCTGGTGCCACCGGCCGATGGCCCGTTCCAGCCCGTCCTGCACGAGATCGTCGGCGGCGCTGCGGTCGCGCATGAGGGCACGGGCATAACGGCGCAGGGCGGGGATCAGCGGCTCGATGAGCTGCGCCATGTCGTTCATTCGGAGAGCTTCCCGATCGGGGGCAGGGCCCGCCCGGCACAGGGGCGGGCCCACCGCATCAGTGCTGCTGTACCTGCACGGGGGCACCCAGCCCATTCACACCGCCGGGGGCGATGACGAGGTAGCGCCGTGCCGGCTGCGCCCCGCGCGCCGCCGCGCCGTTCCCCAGCACCTGCCGGATCGGGCCCACCGTGTTCACGATGGCCGAGCCGGCAGGATTGGTCATGAAGGCGGCCAGCGGCTGCAGCGTGCCGTGCCCGTCAGCATGGTTCGACAGGGCCAGCGCATAGGGCTTGCCCGGCTCGAGGCCGGTGACGGCGGCCTGCAGCACCTGGGTCAGCCCCTGATCGAAGAGCGAGACGCTCGTCGGCATGCCGGGATGGGCGGGCGCACTCAGGCTCAAATGCACGGTCTGGCCGGCCAGACCCAGCGGCTGGAGGTTGGCACGGCCTTCGCCCTCCGGCACCGCATCCGGCACATAGGCCAGCGCCTGCGGCGCCTGCCCGACCGGGACGTTGCCGATCACCGTGTTCGTCGCGGTGTCGATCACCGCGAGCGCGTCAGCATTCTCCAGCCCTACATATATCCGGCTGCCGTCGCCGGACGGCCAAAGCCCGTGCGGCAGCTTGCCGACCGGAATGGTGGCAACAGGGGAGAAGTCGTCTGTCCGCAGCACCTTCACCTCGTTCAACCCGCCCACGGTGACGTAGGCTGA
>NZ_JAUFPN010000158.1 GCF_030409335.1 Paeniroseomonas aquatica | reverse complement strand
GGTCACGGGCACTGGCAAACCGCGATCGGCGTCGCTTTTAGCCCTGACGCTGCATGAACTCGGCAAAAAGCGGTACAGTAAAATCAAGATATCCATGATCGGTGCTGTAGATCATGCCCTTTGAGATAATGTTCGCACGCGACGGCCCCAAAGATTTTTGAGTACGATTCATTTTCTTTGCGATATCCGCCATCGCATAGGGGCCATCGCCAAGTTGCGCCATCGCCTTTACAAATTGGACTTCTGCCTTCGTTAGGCGATCAATCCGCACCTTAAAGAACCCTTCGTCCAGTGACGCCAATGTTTCAGGATAGGACCTGTCCGCGTCTTCAAAATTAATTTCAGGTCCTTCCGCATTGTTCCATATTACAGAGGCCCATTCTTGAAGGAAGAAGGGATAGCCCCTGGTGCGCTCGATAATGACCTTTAGTGCTTCCGCTGTTATGGTGGCGTCTTCGTCAACAATCGGCTTTTCAATTGCTTGCCTGGCGGAAGCCGGATCAAGAGCTCCCACAGCCGGATATTGGAACAATCGTTCTGCGTAGGATTTAGCTTCTCCGGCTAAGCGCGCAACTTGTGGAAGACCAGCACCCACCAGGAGAACGGGCAAGCCTTCCTGTGACATCCGGTGGAGTGCAACAATCAACGCAGACAGATCAGCCTCAGATAGATACTGCACCTCATCGATTAGAAGTAGCCAGCCACGTTCGGCAGCCTTGGCAGCCTTCCCAATCAGGGTGAAAAGGTCCGGTAAATCGTACTGAAGATCACCCGTATCGGCCAGTCCGAGCTCAGGCTCCACGCCTACTTCTACGCCGGCAATTTCTATTTTGAAAATCGAGGCAAAGTTCTGCAGACCCTTGAGACCTCGGGTTGTTATCTGTTTTGCTGCTTCGATCCCGGACAGCGATCTCATGACTTTTCGCATTTCCGGGTAGATAAGGCGGGCGAGGCTTTCCCCTTCCGGAGACTCGACTTTGGAAACCAGAAGACCCTGTTGCTCGGCCTGCCGACCGATCTCGTTAAGCAATACGGTTTTGCCAGTACCGCGTAGGCCCAGCAGCATAATCGAGCGCGCACTTCTTCCCTGCACGGCTCTTCCACAAGAAATCTTTCCTGCCTCGAGGATGGCAGTTCGACCGGCGAGTTCTGGAGGGCGACTACCTGCTCCGGGCGCGAATGGGTTACGATATGGATCCATTAGTTCTCCATGAGCGGCTTCGCGCCTAGCAGTTTCTAGCTAAGTCTAGCGAAATATAGTAGACTTAGATAGACATTATTAGCTCCTGTGGAGCTCTGTTGCGTGAGCCCTCAGGCCCTCGCAATCCAGTCGGCCAACGCTGAAATTTGGTACGTCGCCGTTGCGCGTTCGGCGCATTGGAATGTCTGCCTTGCGCGCCTAAGTTCTCAAAACTGTTGGGCCGTAAACCGCCCGGACCCGACCTACCCGGTACCAAGTGTCGGATTTTGACCACTGAGCAGAGGGTGAGCAGTGTTGCCGGAGGTCAACAGGCTTCGGAAGAACTATTATGGAGCCTGAGGCTCAGCCGGGCTTGGGCAGCAGCAGCCGGCAAAACCAACCGGGGCTAGCGCAGCCTAACAACCTTGCCGGCTGCCAATGGGGGCCCAAGAGAGCTTTTGAGGCCTCACTGGCTCACTTCTTCCCCCGCAAAAGGTCTGTGTCTAGCGGCACGACGTCGAGCTCGAGCCGCCTGGCCACGGCTTGCAGAGCGATCACGTCGCCAGCGTGGCTTTGCTATCGAATTTTGGCCCAGGCGTGCTGACGGATTTTGGCCCACCTGCCGTCCCCCAACCTACGGTCTTCCGGTCTTACCGGGGGGCCTGGCATGGACAGGAAAGCCAAAGTGGATTTGTTCGAGCAGCTTCGTCGGGAGCATGAGTTTGGCATCGGGACGGTCGCGGGTGTGGCGGCCAAGTTCGGGGTGCATCGCCGGATGGTCCGGCAGGCGATTGCCGGTGCCCTGCCGCCACGGCATCACTACCCGCAGCGCGCCAGGCCGAAACTGGATACGGTCACCGCCTTCATCGACCAGGTGCTGGACGCTGACCGCGGCGCGCCGCGCAAGCAGCGGCATACGGCGCGGCGCATCCACCGGCGGATCCTGAAAGAGTTTCCGGGCGCCGCGGTAGCTGAGTCGACGGTGCGCAACCACGTCCGTGAGCGCCGTCGTGCCATCGGCCTGGTGCGGCGGGAGACCTTCGTGCCGCAGGGCTACAGCTGGGCCCAGGAGGCGCAGGTCGACTGGTACGAGGCCTGGGCCGACCTCGGCGGCGAGCGGTGCCGGGTACAGATCTTCGCCATGCGCTCGATGGCCAGCGGCGCGGCCTTCCACCGCGCCTACCGGCACGCGACGCAGCAGGCGTTCCTCGAGGCGCATGAGGCGGCCTTTGCCTATTTCGGCGGGGTGTTCCGCCTGCTGCGCTACGACAACCTCGCCAGCGCGGTGCGCAAGATCCTGCGCGGGTACCGGCGGGAGGAGACGGTACGGTTCGTGGCGTTCCGCTCGCATTGGCGGTTTGCCGCGGAGTTCTGCACGCCCGGCGAGGGGCATGAGAAAGGCGGCATCGAGGGCGAGGTCGGCTATTTCCGGCGCAACCACCTGGTCCCGGTGCCCGCCGTGGTCGACCTCGAGGCGCTGAATGCGCTGCTGGTGGCAGGCTGCCGCGCCGATGAGGGGCGGATCCTGGATGGGCGCCGTGAGGCGGTCGGCGTGGCGATGGCGGTGGAGCGTGACCATTTGCTGCCTCTCGCGGCCGAGGGTTTCGAGCTGGCCGAGGTGACGTTCCCGCTGGTGGACAAGCAGGGCTGCGTCATCATCAAGACCAACGCCTACTCGGTGCCCGCCCGGGCGGGCAGCCGGGTGGAGGCGCGGGTCTATCCGCTACAGGTCGAGCTTTGGCACGGTGGGCGGCGGATGGCCTGCCACGAGCGTTGCCATGGTCGCCGCCAGCAGGTGCTGGACCTCGAGCACTACCTCGATGTGCTGGGCCACAAGCCCGGCGCCCTGGCCGGGTCCCGGCCGCTGGAGCAATGCCGCCAGGCCGGGCGCTGGCTGGCCTGCCATGACACGCTCTGGGATCGGCT
>NZ_JAUFPN010000157.1 GCF_030409335.1 Paeniroseomonas aquatica | reverse complement strand
CTCGCGCGCGTACTTCTGGAACCTGCCCACTACACGCGGTGGGGCGAGATCCCAGAAGGCAGGGAGCGGTACTTTGGCCTGCCCATCTTCTCCCCCTGGGACGGGCGCATGGTCGTCGCCTATGTCAGGAGCGCAATCCGGAAGGCGCAGCTCATGCTGGATGTGCCGCAGCTAAGGCCGGAGCAGGAGGAAGCCATGGACCTGCTCGACTCCCTGGCGGCAGATCCAAAGATCCGGCTGATGATGGAGTTCAAGCCAGGCGACGTGCAACTCCTGTGTAACCACTGGATCCTGCATTCGCGTACAGGCTACGTGGATTGGCCGGAGCCCCAACGGCGCCGCCACCTGCTGCGGCTTTGGCTCGCCTGCAATGACGGGCCGAGCCTGCCGCCGGTTTTCACCTCGTCTTATCAAGGAGCGACAGGTGGCGGGCGCCCGGACGGCATCCGGGTATCAGGCGTGCCCTTTTCCGCGCCGCTCGAACCGGTGTAGGAACGCCGTTGTGCGCAACTCCATTCGGCGGGTTCTGCTTAGGACAGCCGCTACGCTGGGCGTCACTCTCCTGACCGGTACTGCGGTGCCCGCTTCCGCACAGCCGTATCCGTCACGGCCGGTGCGGATCGTCGTGCCTTACCCGGCCGGCGGCGGCGTGGACGTCATGGTGCGGATCGTTGCCGCGAAGATGGGTGAGCGGCTCGGTCAACCGGTGGTAGTCGAGAATCGGCCTGGCGCCAACGCCAATCTCGGCCCTGATCATGTCGCCAAGTCGCCCGCGGATGGATACACCCTACTCGCCAGCGCCACTTACCTAGTCGTTAATCCACTGCTCGAGCAGCAGCTCACCTGGCACTCCGGCGAGCTTCAGCCCGTCGCGCGTCTCACGACGACCCCAAACCTCTTTGTCGTGCGGGCGGTGTCTCCATTCAGGACGCTGTCCGACTTTGTGGCACAGGCGCGCTTGCACGCCGGCTTGCCCGTCGGGACCAGTGGGCCGGGCGCCCCGCAATCGATGGCCATGGAGCTTCTGCGCCGAAAGGAAAGACTCGAATTTACTCTAGTCCCCTATCGCGGCGCACCACCCATCATGACCGACCTTCTGAATGGGACATTGGCGGTCAGCGTGCTGCCCCTCGGCGCCATCATGGCCATAATCCAGGGCGGGCAGTTTCGCGGCCTCGCGGTCACGAGCGAAGATCGCTCCCCACTCGTCCCCGGGGTGCCTAGCATCGCTGAGGCCGGCTACCCGGATCTTGTCATCGTAAGCTGGTACGGCTTGCACGCGCCGACTGGCACGCCTTCGGCGGTGATCCAGGCCATCGCGCGTTCGGCCAAGGACGCAACTGCGGACCAGGAAGTGCGTGATGCCGCAGCCAAGGCCGGAGGCGAAACCGCCTTCCTCGACACTGAGGAGTTCGCCACCTTCCTCGCGGAGGATCTCCGCCGCTGGAAACGCAACGTGGCCGCGCTGGCAACCCGCTGACGGCTGGAGCGGCGGCATTGGTTCCGCTGGTCGAGGGGATACCGCATGAGAAAGAGAAGGACAGAAATCAAGGGTACCGATTCAGGGTCGCTCTCGCGGCGCTTGAGCTTGGCGCTTGCGGCCACCCTCATCACGCCGCTTCGGGCGGCAGCCAATCCGGGAAGCAACTGGCCCGATCGCGCGGTCCGGTACATCAATCCTTATCCGCCAGGCGGACCGACCGACACGTTGTCCCGCGTCTACTGTGCTCAAATGACGGAACTCGCCGGCCACCAGTTCTTCGTGGAGAACCGCAGCGGCTCCGGCGGCAACGTCGGCGTGGACGCGATCGCCAAATCCGCACCGGATGGTTACACCATCGGCCTTGGCGGCATCGCCTCTCATGCTATTGCGCCGACGCTCCGCCCCGACCTGCCGTTCGATCCAGCAAAGGACTTCACCTTCGTCTCCGGCCTGTGGCAATTGCCCAACCTGCTGGCAATCCACCCAGAGGTGCCGGCACGAACGGTGCCGGAGCT
>NZ_JAUFPN010000156.1 GCF_030409335.1 Paeniroseomonas aquatica | reverse complement strand
GGTGCGTGGCACCGCGGGGAAGCGCTGCGCTTTGCGCATTGCGCTGCGGACGTAGGTGGTGATCAGGCCGCCCTCGGGCATCGGGTTAAAGACCGGCACTGCGTACCACTCCTCCGCGCCCTCCGGCAGCTCGCCCCGGCGATCGCGGTAGACCGGTTTGGTGAGCTCGGCGGCCAAGTCGGGTCGGCGCTTAAGCATCTCGTTGTAGATCGCGGCGGAGCTGGCGATGGAGGACAGCCCGCCCGCCTTCGACGGCTTCAGGCAGAGCAATGCGACGATGTCAGAGCTATCGGTATGGTAAGGTAGGCGCGCTGCCGTCTGATAGCCGCGGCTGGTCGCCTGAGCATAGTCCGCGCCGATGTCTTTCACGTGGCCAAGGATGTGTCCCTTGGCGTTTTGCGACACCGGCTCGCCGATCATTGCACCAAGGCCGAAGTAGGCAATGGCGCATTGTCGCAGGCTCCAGCGCTCCACTGGTACCCCGCGTACCAGGATGAACCCAGCCTCCTTCAGCACGGCGCGCTTGATCTGTTCGAGCAGCGGTCTAAGACCGGGCACCTCCAGGTGGCTGGGGCCAATCTCGGCAATGTCGATGCCTGTAGCATCAAGCCGTTCGACCGCCGTCTCGAGTTCGGTAATCTCGGCCGGCGTGAGCGGCCGGACCCAATCCGTCCGCCTCGCCATCTCCGGCCCGTACCATACGAAGGGGCCGGAAACCGGGTTGAGCTGAGCAGGTGGCATCATCATGTTCATAGGAATGCTTCCTCTGCTTGTCGTGCGTCTGGACATTGCCTTGGTCAAAGCGCCTCCAGCACCTTCACTCCTGCCAGCCCAAGCAGGGCGATGAACAGCGTGCTGGCAACTCCCAGCAGGAGAGGTGCCGCACCTCGTGCGCGTAGCGCACCGAGAGCAGTGGACAAGCCGAGCGCCGCAACCGAAGTCGCAAGCATTAACGGCACCAGCGTGCGGGAAGCATCTACGAGGATGTCGGGCACGAGCCCGGTGCTGCGCAGCGCCACCAGAGCGAGAAAGCCCAAAGCGAACCACGGTACCGGTGCCTTGGTGCCGCCGCCCCGGCCGGCCCACAGGCCGAGTGCCGCCACCGCTGGCGCCAATAGGACCACGCGCGCCAGCTTCATCACCGTGCCCGACTGNGGCCCTCCTGCGGCGGCAGCGCCGACGGCTTGCACTACCTCGTGCACGGAGGCGCCGGCCCAGAGCCCGTAGGCGCGCGCATCAAGTCCTAATGGAGCCGCGAGTGCGGGGTAGGCGAGCATAGCAGCCGTGCCGCAGAGGGTGATGACAGCGAGTGCGTAGGTGACGTCCTCGTCCCGGCCCCGGGCGACTTGATTCGCCGCGACGATGGCTGAGGCGCCGCAGATTGCCGTGCCGGCGCCGATCAACTGTGCCAAGGGCTGGTCAACCCCGAGGCGCCCGCCAAGCCAGATTGTGAAGGGCAGGGTGCAAGCCACGACAGCAACGGCCAGTGCCAGGGCGCCGATCCCAAGGTCCAGCAGCTGCCCCAAGGTCACACCGAGGCCCAACAGTACGATCGCGGCGCGTAGCAGCGGTCGCACTGCGAAGGCGATGCCAGGCCTGAGTGTCGGCGAAGCACCGAGCATTGCCCGGACCGCCATGCCTATTGCTAGCGCCAAGACCACCGGGTTGAGCGCCGCAATGCCAGTAGCATTCCGCAGGACGGTCGCGGCGAGCGCGATGGCACACGCGGTAGCCAAGCCCGGCGCAAGGCCATGGACGCGTCCGGCGAAGGAAGCCGGGGCGGCCATCCTGGTTGGAGTAGAGGATAGTAATTTTCGCGTGGTATCCACGCCTCACTCCCGTTCTAGGTCAAAATGCCCGCCGCCTTTAGGTCAACTTGGAGCATCAGGTCAGACTGGACGGTCGCCCTTTACGGTTACCCGGTTGCCGTAGCGGGTGTGTGGCCAGTAATCCCACATGGCGCGGTGCTGGGCGCAACGGTTGTCCCAGAATGCCACGGAGTTTTCCTGCCAACGAAAGC
>NZ_JAUFPN010000155.1 GCF_030409335.1 Paeniroseomonas aquatica | reverse complement strand
CCCGACCATCCCAACTCATTTCGCGTACAGCTTCTTAGGGTGATTCCAGGCTCCGCCTTATGTCGGGACCCCCATTGAGCGACAATAATAATTTTTACATAGCCAGGTATGTACGTATCTACGTAACTACGTGCAGCAGTGTTCCAGTAGGTAGATAGGGTGAGATCAGCTAGCCTGCACAAATGCGCATCATTCTTGTCTACTCCGCAAAAGGTGGATCTGGAAAAACAACCACAGCGCGTGAGCTTGCCGTTGCTGCCACCCTTGCCGGCCGCCGCGTCGCCATGATCGACCTAGATCCTCAAGGATCACTCACATCGTGGTACGGTCGCCGTGAGGCTGATGCTCCTGCTTTAGTAACTGCTGCCCCCGGTGCCTGGCAGCCGATCGCCGACGCCGGCTTCGATGAGCTCGTGATCGACGCGCCTCCAGGCGTTCCCCCTTGGCTCGAGCAAGTGGCCATGGAGGCGGACGCCGTCCTAGTCCCGGTTCGTCCCAGCCCCGACGACTTGGTTGCTGCGGCTGCTACCGCCGGGATGCTCGCCAGGCATCCGGCCTGGGCCTTCTTGCTTACCCAAGCGCCATCCCGGTCACGACTTGCAGACGGTACCGTTCGCCAATTGGCAGCCATAGGCCGGCTCGCGCCTACTACTCTCGGGTTTCGCACCGACTACCCAACAGCTGCTGTTTCTGGCACCGCAGCTTGCGAGTATCCAGGCACAAAGAGCTTTGAAGAAGTCACGCAACTACGTACCTACGTAGATATGTTAGGAGCTAAGCATGTCCCGACCTAAAGGGGACCTCGGCACGATGCTGGTCCCTAAGGCGACCGCAGCCGCAGCTACGCCTTTTCAAGCCCCCGCCCCTCAACCTGTACCCGCTACGCCGTCTCCCCCTACGCCGGTCAGCGGGCAGCAAACCGCGCTTACGGTTAAAATCGACCGCGGAATCTATTTACGGCTCCGCACCTATTGCCTGCGAGCTGAGGAGCGTGGCGAGCGGGTCACGCACCAGTCTGTCGCAGCTCGCGCGATTGCTGAGCTTCTCGATCGCGAGGGCGCCTAATACCCTAGGTACGTACGTACCTAAATTTGTCCAACACAGTCCTAGGCGTCTCGTCAGGCGTGTACGACGCATGGCAACCGCTTGACAGGCCCACATCAGCTTTTGTACTCATATGAGTACGTATCGCATCATTTGAATACGAGGGTTAATGCGCTTCCCATCCCTGAACGAGCTCTTCGACTTGATGGTCGCTCGCGGTGCCCAAGCCGGCGCCGCGATGGCGGCCCGTGTTCCCCAAGATGCGGCCACCATGCCGCTGAGTGTGCGCGTCCATCCGAAGGTGCGGGCTTACTACGAGGCGCAGGCCGAGGCCTGCGGCGCTGCGAGCGCGTCAGCGATGGTGGCAATGGTGCTGGAGGGAGTGATGAGAGCAACGGAACCGGCGAATCCTGCGGCTCAGGATCGGACAATCGACATAACGGACAACGGGTTCCGCACCATTGGCGATGAGGCGGCGACGCTGGTGCGCGACGAATTGCTGAGTGCTCTAGGACCGATTGGTACCGCGATCGAGGAGAGGAGGGTGTCTGCCATTAGCGTCGACAGGCCCGGCGGAGCTTGGATGCAAGCCGGCGCTGGCTGGGAGTGGTGCGAATGGCCGGCCCTTGACACGGTCCGGCTTGGGAAACTCGTGGATCTGGCGTCCGTCGCTATTGGCGCCGGAGACCAAGGTGTCGCTCGGGGTGGATTCGATGCAGGAGTGCGCCTCGAGGTCTTGCGCCCCCCTGTGATTGATGCTCCGGGTGGGCTGTTCTTCCGTATGAGTTCCCGTGAAGTGAAGTCGCTTGCAATGCTGGCCGCCGAAGGCCTTTTCGACAACACCAAGCCATACGACCCTAACAACGCTCCGCGGTCCCTAACCGTCGTGTCGGAAGATGTGGGAGCGAGGCTGAAAGCTGCGCTGGACAACAAAGAAAACATCATGTTGTGCGCCATGCCTCTTTGGGAGCGCATTGAACTCGTCGAAATGTTCGTCCGGTCGATTCCTGTGGGACGCAAGGTTGTCGTAATCGAGGACCGCAATCAGCAAGATCCCATGATCAAGACCGATTGCCTCCCGCGGAACAGCGTCGTGCTTACCTATGAGCGCGGTAGGAAGGGGGCGGAGTTCAGGGAGGTCGCGCGGGCGGCCGAGGCCCTTCGGCCGGACCACATCGTCATACCCAATCTGCGTTGGGAGCATAAAGAAGAGTACAAGCTCAGCGTCGGGCACGTCTTCGGAGGCCAGATCGTGGCTTCGGATGCGCTTGAGCCATCAATCAAACTCGACGACTGGATTGCATCCAATGCCGACGTGGTGATCGAGGTTGGCAGCGACCGCGTCGCCCCAATGGGCATAAAGCAAGTGCTGGCCCGCCCTTCTCGCCGCTAATTACCTGCCCGTTAGCGAGGCTTAGCGTCGCTCGTGTCGTCATCGTTGGGCCGCTGCGTCGAGCGATGGTCTGGGGGGGGCATGGGAGCGCTAGCACGGATCGCCGCGGCTACCCTTGCCCGCTCGTCTCGAAGGCCCGCGAGTTGGCGTTGCCGTAGCTCGTGCAGCAGTCCAGGCGCTTCTGCGACGTCGCTCTGCAGGGTTTGCCATGCCTGGTCCACGCGCTTGCCTGTACGGTCATAGCGCAGCCGATGCTCAAGCCGGTGCCGCTCATTGGCCAGGATCGACAAGGCCGATTCCCACCGGCGGATGCCCTGCCTGTCGCCAACTGCACGAGCTGCATCGAGAGCGCCCCGGGCTTTCGCTAGGTCGCCTTCGGTGCGCCGCATGAGCGCAGCATGGCGCATCTGGCAATGCTGTAGCCATAGCTTGTCGATCGGGGCGACGGCTGGCGGCGGGGCATTCGTGATGCGCTGCTCCAGCGCCACGAGTTCTGCCAGCCGGACCTGAAGCGCATGGTGCTGGCGGGGAGTGAAGTTTGTGGCGGGTGTCCATGGCCGGGCGATCGTGCCCTGGCGCAGCTGTACTAGCAGGACCGCGGCTTCAGCAGGGTTAGTGAGGCCAGCATTGCCGAACACCCTTTGTAGCCGGCTGGTTAGAACCCACCGGTCTGCATCGTCGTAGTGAATGAACGCCAGCAGCGCTGCATTGTCGGGAATGATAGCCGTCGGCTGTGGGGTCAGCCCAGGACGCTCCACCAAACGCGGCGTATCCTCCTCGCCCCGCAGCCAACGCCGCAGTTGAGCGATGACCGATGCCCACCAGGATTCGGCCTCCCAATCCGCGCTGTAGAGGTTGGCACCGATCGCTGGGGGCGAGGCGGCTGCCAGGTGGGGCGTAACCGCGGCGGGTGGCGGGGTGGTCGCCTTGGCGGCCCTGGGGGCCTCCTCGACGCTGCCAGGGGCCTCCTTGATGGTCGCTCGGGGCGCAACCTGAGGCTGCTGATATCCGGGGACGCCAAAGGCCACGCGCCAGGCGCCATCGAATGTGTGCCCGTCCACGTAGGGGTTCGGGCCGGCGGCCTTGGAGGCCTCCATGGCCTCGGCGGCGGCCTGGATGGTCTCCGGCCCGACATTATCGAGGTCCACCGAAGCGGCCTTCATGGCGTCGGCGGCGGCTCGAATAGCCTCTGGCTCGATATCGTCGAGGTCTACCAGCGCGGTCTCGGAGATAGCCTCAGGCTGCCGAGCGGGGGTCGCCTTGAGCTTCCTGGCTGGCGTCGCACGAGCACCAGCGGCCGGCAGCGGGGCGATCTCGGCGCCTGCCAGGAGGCGGATCAGATCCGCTTTTACCAGCGGCTTCTCGCCGCGGGCCCTCAGGGCCGCGTTGATCGTCCGCAGCAGCGGGTGGACGTTACGGCTTTCGTCCATAAGGACGGGGACACGCTCGCCCTGGCGGTTGGCCTTGTCGCCCAGGTAAACCGGCAGGCCGGCATCCCGCAGGGCAGCTACACGGGCAGGCCCACTGTCGCCAGAGCGGAGGGCCGCCAGGGCCACCGCGCCGACGTCCATCGGCTCAACCTTGGTCCGGTCCCGCTGCATCCGGCGCTTGGGACTGATCGCCGCGGCAACGAAGGGAGCCGTCTCCGGGTCAATCCCATCACGGCGCCGGCGGGAAGCCTTTGGCATCAGGTCATCACGATCGGGGTCTGGGGCTTTCCGCCAAGTGTCCCGCACAAAGTCAGCAATGTCGTCCCGGCCCATCTTCCGAAGCTCGTCGATGACCTTCCGGGGGTGGGCAATGGAGGGGCAATCCTGGCCCAGCTCGTAGGCGACTTCGGCGGACAAGCGCTGCCGGCGGTAGCGGTCAAAGCTCATTTCGGCAATGCGCCGGTTGCCTCCTGCCAGGTCGTAGACCCTGTGGGCGTGCCAACGGCCGTGCTTAAGATGGCGGACCTCGGAATAGGCGGCGGATTGCAGGCCGAACTCGCGCTCGAACTTAGCCCAAAACAGAGCCTCCCCCTGGTGCCGGGCTTCCTCAGACCATAGCGGGTCGGGGTCTAGGTGAATGTGATAGAGCGTCCGCTGGGTCCGGCAGGCCCCTCCATTGAGACGCATTTCGTCCAGCTGGTGGCCCAGATCCTCGCAGACGAGGTTGCGCCCGCGGCCAACCACGACTTGTTCATTGGCTGTGCTGTTGAGGAGGTGGCGCCGCAGCCGCGGCCCGCCACTACCCCGCTCGGCGCCGGAAAACACGGGCGGCCTCCGCTACCTGGGGGTGCAACTCTCGCAGGAGCCGTAGAGCCTCCTCTGCCTGGGCGTGCAGGGCCATGTCGCGGTGGGCCGTCTCTTGGCGGGACGCCTGGGCGAACTGGATCAATGCGCCCGTGGCTCGTCCCAGGGCAGCCGACAGCACCGCAGCGTCAGCCTTAGCAGGGGTCGCCGGCGGGAATTTGCCTCGGGGGGTCTTGGTAGGCTCATCGCCCAGGTCGCGCAGGATGAGCTTGGCGACATACGTGGAGGGACCATCGCCTTCGGCGGCCGCCTTGGCTTCCAGTCGCGCTTTGTCCGCAGGCAGGAGACGGGCCGAGACTAGCCCCTTGGTCTGTCGCGCCTCCGACTTGAGGTTGACCCCAGCGCCACGTGGCCGGCGGCGCGAGGCCTCGGCGGGAGCGGCAGCGGGGGTCAGCGCGGTATTAGCCATGGCGAAACTCGGCGTTCCTTTGCTTGGGGGTCCAGGGGGGTTTTCCCCTCCTGGTCGTCGCCGCGGCGGCGATGGGGTCCACGGGGCGAAGCCCCTGGCCTGGCTAGACGGTTTACCGTCTACGCCTGGCTTCCGTCAAGAGTTTCCGTTTCAGGGGTACGTCCGCAGGGTGGCGTCGGGTTCTGTGTCGGGTGCAGTTACGGCGCTAGTGGGGCCGCGGCGGAGCCATTGTGGTACCACGCGGAGGAACGCATCACACGGTCAGAAAGTCGAGGTCATCGGGTTCATCGTCGGGTGCAATAGCCCCGGAAAAAGCAAAGGCGCCGGTGGCAACATCGGGTGCGGTGTCAGGTTCAAGCTCGGCGGCCTTGGCCTGAGCAATGGCCACCTCTAGGGACAAAAGCTCTAGGTCGTCAGGGTCATCGTCGGGTCCAACGTCGGGTTCGGGCGCTCGGGCCGCCACCGCTGCGGCGAGGTCGGGCTTGGTCAGGAGAGCGACCCGGGACTGCTCGTGCTGCTCGAAGGCGCGGATCAGGGGAGCAATGATCTGTTCGGTGGGGTCGTCACTGGCACGAGCCTGCTGCACCGCCCGTGCGAATAGCCTGCGGAGGTCGTCCGTCTGGTCAGGGACGTGCCCCATGGCCTCCACCTTCCGCCGCCACCGGCGATCCCGGGCGGCCTTGGCAGCCTGGGCACGGATCCTCTCGGCCGAGGCCAGAGGGTGCGCCTCTGAGCCGTCCGCCTCGTGGTCAGTCGGAAGGTCGGAGTTGCGAGCTTCATTGAGGAGGGCGCGGAGGCGGTCATTGCCGACACTAATCTGGAACGTCGCCAGGACGGCCGCCTTGGCTTGGCGATCAGTTGGCCAGGCGCGCTCGGGGTGTTCCTCCCGGAGCCGTTCTATCAGCCCCAGGATGTCGTCGGAATCGACCATGCGAGGGCCGGCGGTGGCGTCCATGGGTCAGCCGTTGCGGCGAGAAGGGGACAGCCGGGTGATCTCGGCGCGGATCGCGGCTTCGTCCGCTTTGGCCTGCTGGCGCTCCTGGCTGGTGCTGGCCCGCTCCTGGCGCAGCGTGGCTTGCCGCAACTGAAAGCCTAGCTGCTCCATCATGGGGCAGTCGAAGGTGTGTGAAGTTGCCATGGGTGCCTCGTGTTGCTGAGGGCGACACATCGGGTGCGTCGTCGGGTTCAGTATGGCGCCCAAGGGCAAAACCCCAAGTAGCAAAAATAATGCCCCTTCCTCGCGGCTCCGCTCAGGCCGCTTCGATCTGTCGGCGGATAGTGCGATTGGCATCGTTTAGAGCTGAGTGATGCTCGACTAGCGTGGGATAGGCGGCGGCAATGGCCGCGCGGTGCCTGCCGGTCCACTGGCCGGCGCACAGCAGGCCGAACGCGTCTCGCGCCCATGCTGTCCGCTCAGCGTCTAGGCTCGCAAGTATGCGCCCGAGCGAGAATCCTGGACCGTCGGCCGACAGGGTCCAATAGAGCTCGGCACAGGCCAAGCTGGACTTACCGCCCTCGGTGCCAAGCGCCCAGCTGGCGATGCGGTCCTCTGCGTTTGTGAGGGTCGTGACTGTCATGGTGCGGTCCTCTCTGTGGTGGCCAAGCCGAACGTCAGGCGCGAAATGCTTGAAATGAAAACCGCGGACCGCACTAGATCTAAATCACATTGGTCCAGCGGGCCTTCCGACCGTGCAAATACGCTGAGTAGTCTGTCGGCTGCTTCGACGTGTGCCGTGTAGTCGGGATTGTTCCGGTACGCGCCAGCCTGCGCGGCAGCGAACTCGTCGAGTGCGCGGCGGAGCGTCGGAGAGAAAGCCTCGCGGGCAAAAAGCTCTGTGACGGTGGCGGTCATGGTTGCCCTCTTGGTTAAGCGGTTTCGGTGGTGCGCTGGATCGAGCGAGAAACCTGAGCGGCGGTCCAGGCTCCGCCGCGCGGGGTTGGAATGCCGCGCTTGGCTAGCTCGGCGGCAATACCGCGGAGAGACAGGCCGGAAGCCTGTAGCTCGCGGATGACAGGCAGCACGCGGTGCGCGGCGTGGTTGGCCGCCTGGGTGCGTGCTCGGCTGGCCTTGGCTACATCGGGGCGGTGCTTCGGTCGGTAGCCGCGATCGCCGCCGAGACCGGGCAGCCCGGCTGCCGCACGCCGGATCTTGGCTGCGGCGAGCGCGGCCTTGGTGCGGGCGGAGATCATGCGCGCCTCCTCCTCGGCAACCAGGGCCATGATCCCGACCGTCAACCTGTTGGCGCCGGGCATGTCAGCGCAGACGAATTCGACGCCGGCATCCCGCAGGTTCAGCAGGAAGGCGGCATTGCGGGAGAGGCGGTCTAACTTGGCGACTAGCAGCGTGGCGCCAGTCCGCTTGCACCGCTCAATCGCGGCGGCGAGCTGCGGTCGATCGGCCTTGCGGCCGCTCTCCACCTCGACATAGGGCGGCTGCAACAGGTGATCGCCCGGCCGAATGTATGCGTCGATCGCGGTTTGCTGCGCCTCGATGCCGAGACCGCTGCGGCCCTGGCCGGCGGTGCTGACGCGGAGATAGGCGACATAGCTAGGCATGGTCTGCTCCCCCTCCGGCCAACATAGCGGGGTCTTCTTACTTCAATATCAACATACATCAACGGTCATAGGTGGGTGAAGATACAAATGGCGCGGTGAGGAATGGCTGGGGTCAGCAGGGCTGCTGCACACACGCCCGTTGGCAAGGAGGAGCAGAGCATTGGTGCGCAAATGCGGTGACCGCTGAACCTACCCGCCGCCTCAGGGGCTCAAGAAGGCTCATGCAGACGAGGGTTATACGTCAGATAAGTGCTTTGTGTTCTGCTTCTGCATTAAACAAGCCCGCTCCCGCTTCGCTCTCCATATGAGAGCTTGAATGTCGCCTCCAAATGTGCCATCTAGGCAGCGGAGGCTTTGTCGACCGAAAGGTTTGCATTGCCTTTTTCGTTTTCGAGGCCTTCGTCGCCGTTGGCGGCCTTCAGTTCCCCGATCACCACAAATCCCCAAGTGTCGAAGCCCTTTGGGTTGGTGTCGTGATAACGCAACCGGCACACCTGACGAGCGAAGCCCTCAAGCTCATTACGATGGGGCGCCACCATAGGGCGGACGCCACCAAGACGAACTCCCCAACTCACGACATACGCGACCAAATCAGCCATCTGAATCATAGTCGTTAGATCACTATGGACAAAAAGCGGTTCTGGAATAATTAGACTAGAGCGTTGTCGACCCTTGTTAGTATGCAAAAAATACCTTTCCATTTGTCCTAGTAGTATTTGACTCTGCTGTTTTTCGACTTCATCGAAAACTATTGTCCCCATTGGCTTCAAATACTCTGGACGTGTACTAAGAAAATGATAGAAACGCTCGAATAAGAAAGCGTAATCCTTTCGCAAAAAATCGTACTCTGACCGAACCATATTATTCGGGACGATGCTTGCGAAGGCCGTGGCTCCATGTTGGATGCAGAGGTTAAAGGCTTGTTCAACGTAAGCGATTTTTGCTTGGCCAAGAGCGGTAAGCTGATCGCCTTTGACGTTCGCTCCATCAGTAAGCGCCATATAAGCCAGCTTCGTGCGCTCCGTTACCGGCAAGGGCGGTTTTTGGGCGGCATGCTTGAAAGTCTTGCGTTTCAATAGCTTCTGGCCTTTTGCCTCAACGCCATAGGCATCGAACAGGCGCAAGCCGAAGAACTCTTCCTGAGCGCCTTTGAGGGCTTGGATCAGGCGCCAGAGTTGCCTGTCCTCGATGGCCAGTCCGGCGAGCACTTCATAGGGCGAGTCTTTCCCATCCTGCCCGGACTCGTCGACGAAAAGAAACCAACCCACTTACGCCTCCAGGCTCGTATCGAGTTCTGATCTCTTCATTCGAGTGGAAAGGTTTGTCCTAGAAAAAATCTGTAATCGGTTTATAAGGCCACCAAGATCTATTCGACGACGGGCGATTTGTTTGGGCAGCTTCTCGGGAGCTAGCCGATGTAGCAGGCCCTTTTGTTCCAAAACCTCTAACCGACGCTCGACGGTTCTAATTGATACACCCATCCTACTCGCGATTACTCGGGGCTGAGGGTACGGTAGATCTTCGGGCTGCCACCAATGCATGTTTACATTCAGCAAGATGACAACATCCAAAGCGTCGAGGCCCAGCTTTGCTTGCCCTCGCACAAGAACGTTAGGAATGATCTGGAAGCCTGCATCCAAAGCATCACCCCACTTGGCTGCAGCGAGTGTTCGGGCCTTGTCGTTTGTCTGATGAGTTTCGTTCGCACTGGTCTCTGAGGAGTTCATTTCGCCCGAATCACCCGCCTGCGCCAACTGTGCAGCAGGCAATATGCGAAGCCGGCGACGTAGTCCATACTGAATATTCATACTAAGAGGACATGCGACACTAGCGTCGCAAAAAATGCGTTTGGAAGGTTTGGTATTTCTGCGAGGAACAGCGCGCGAGGAGGTTAGAGGCGGTGGTGTAAGGCCTAGCCAGCTTCGGTATGGTCGGCGAATGGCGACCATAAGGCTCAGCGTCGTGCTTGCGTCCGAAGCGCGGATCGGCCCCGGCAAGGCGGCGCTGCTGGAGAGCATGCGCGACAGCGGGCCGATCTCGGCTGCCGCCCGTAGCATGGCCATGGACTACAAACGGGCCTGGACCCGGCTCGATAGTATGAACACGGCCTTCGACACGCCGGTCGTCGTCGCTGTGCCTGGGGGGACTCGCGGCAGCGGGGCGCAGTTGACCTCGTTCGGGATCGAACTGCTCGCGCGGTACCGCCGCCTAGAGGCCACCGTGGCGGCGCTTGCCACCGATGACCTGGCAGCGATCGCGGCCCGCGCGCTGCCGGAGAGCAGCCCTAAGGTCTGACGCCCTGCAATCTCCGGCCTGACCATGCTGTCCCGCGCTATGATTTTTTGCCATAGAGAGGTGGGCGCATGAGTGGTGCGAGCCCTCGGCCGGAAAACTCCGGCCATGACATACCGCTGACAGGATCCGTGCCCCAGGGTGACACAGCGCGGTCCCTGCCGGCGGCCTCATCGGCCTTGGCGGGGCGAAGTTCCGCCTGCCGCTCCGCCTAGGAGGCGGTTTACAGGCCCACCACACGGTCCGGGCTCTAGCCGGTTCCGGCGGATTTTGGCAGTAGCGCATCGAGTGCCATCCCGGCGCCGACAATGGCTTGCATCTCCGGCAGGTCGGGCACTCGGGGCCAAGCAGTCGGCAGGGTGACCTGGCTTAGGTCCACCAGTCGGAAGCCGACCGCCGCGGTGCCATGCCGCCGGATGGTGAATTTCAGCGGATTCCGGCCGTCCTGCCCCCACGCCTCTAGCGTCCTCAGGTTGTCGTTTGAGACGAACCGTGTCGCCTCGGCGCACTGCTCCGCCAACTTTAGCGCTCGCTGCATGGCACGGAAAACGAGACCCGCCGTGATAGTGATTTCCTGTTCGCCGCCTTTGTCGATCAGCTCGAGGAGGGGTTGGTCGTCCTCGCCTTCTGGAACCCGCCGAAGGGCCTCGATAATGCCTTCGAGGTGCTGGGAACGCTTTGTACGTGGCCGGATCAGGAAGGCTTGACCCTGCAGGGTGCCGAGGTTTACCAGCTCGTAGCGGCGCTGCGGGGCGCGTGCCGCCCTAGGGTGCGACACCGCCTCAGCGACGAGGCGGGCGCCCTCCGACTCCTGCTCCACGGCTAAGGCGCCACCGTAGCGGCGGACTGTGTTTTCCAGCAATTCCGCCAGTTCTCGGACGTCACGGAAGAACGCCTTTTGCTGTCGCTCGATGAAGAGCGCGGCCTGCCGCAATTCCTCAAGCGCGACGATGAGCGGGCGTACCGCGGACGCGTTCGCGTGCAACCAGTTAAACGCGATGCTGTCGAGGGTTTCCTGCTCCTGCAGCCTCCTCAGTCTTCTATAACGCAGCTCGCCGAAGTGCTCTGGCCTCGCCGCGCAGATGTGGCCGATGACCCGGAGCCAGCCGTCGGGCGACCATAATACGGCGCCCTCGAGGAATTTTGGATGGTTGTTGCTGCAAATCGCGCAGGGGACGAAGTCCAGTCCTGGGCGCTTCTTCCTGTCGATTGAGAAGGTGCGGACGATCTTATGGTCCGGCGAGTAGAAGTCCGGCGCGGCCCAAAGAAGTCCAGGAATTTCCTCGGGTTTCTGGCGCCGAAGTGGTTCGAGGATGCGTTCGTCTTCCGGCGAGGGCGGGGTTTGGTAAGGGCCTCCAAGGGAGGAACCATCGGCCATTCAGGTATCCAATGACTCGAGGAAACAGGGAAAGCTCGAACCAGTTAGTTACCGATAAGCCAGACAGAAGGCTAGCAAAAACAACATCTAGTCGTAAACCAGTCGATAGATTCTCCATATTGTGTCAAGTAGATTCTCCAGCCCGAGATGATGGGTTCACTCTGTGAGGCTTGCTTGGCTGATCCGGTAACCGGCAGAGCGCGCGAGCAGCGGAAGAAGTGACGGAGTAAGTCTGGTTTCGGCTGGCTCACGCGGTCAACCGAAGTCCACGGTCCCGACGCACGAACTTAGATCTTGGTACGCATAAACCAGCTGCCCACCCTGTGCTGCCCGAAGGAAGGCCATAGAAGCCACCTATAGCCCTTCTAGGTGACGCTCTCGTGGGTCAGGGCAGGATGAAGCCTACTGCCGCCCTGTGACCGTCCTAGGCGTGTTCCAGAGGTATTCAAACCGGAAACTCCCAGTGCTAACTGTCTATCCGTCTGGCAACTGCCGGGTTGAGTGACGAATAGCGGCATAGCCTCTTTCCCCAATGCCCTTTTGCAGCCACTCAACCGGCGTTTTGTCGGGGTTAGAGCGCCTATCCCGACTTTTTGGGCGGCTTTTTATGTGCCAAATCAAAGGCTTAGATTGCTACGAGCCTCATTATGTCTCCCCAGACCCTTTGCTGCCTTCTCGATTCGAGGATTTCGCAATGTTGGTGCGGTGTCGCACCACCTTAGGCTTTTGTATTTGCTTGATTTTCCGCGCTATACCCACTTTCTCGTGGGGCCTATGGTTCCTGGAAACCTCAAAAATAGGTTGTCCACAGGTGTTAATGCACGGGTCCGCCTTCCTTTTTTTAATTCTTATGGCTCTAAGATTCGGGAGGGAATGAAGCGTTCATTATCAATAGCTTACCCTGTGGATTAGCGGACGTTTGGGGCCTGTATAGCGGACGTTTGGGGCCTGATTTCCCCTCTATAGCGGACGTTTAGGGCGCCTCATGGGGCACCTATCCCGACTTTTAGGGCGCGACCAGACTTGATTTTTCAAGGTCGGGTCGGGATATAACCCTGTATGGCAAATCCTCTTCCTCAGCGTCGCCCCCATGGCGACCTACTTGATCGTACTTGGGCTGGCCCACCGGTGGGCAGGACGATGAAAGCAGCCCATAACCGCAAGCAGGCGCGCGGCGATGAGCAGGAAAACCCCGTCGTGGTTAAGGCCCAGGAGTTGGTCGAAGCCCGCTATGTGAACTCGGGCGGGTTCACCTCAAACACGAAGAAAGTGCTCGTGGCGCTGCTACAGCATGCCGGAGGGGACGCTTGGCAGAACAAGCCACACACGGTCACCAAGCGTCAGCTGCGCGGCCCGGGCCACGACAGCACGGATCGCGTCGACGAAGCCCTTTCGGAACTGGCGCGGACGACGCTGCGGAT
The DNA here is from genome assembly GCF_030409335.1 of Paeniroseomonas aquatica. Lineage (GTDB taxonomy): Bacteria > Pseudomonadota > Alphaproteobacteria > Acetobacterales > Acetobacteraceae > Belnapia > Belnapia aquatica. The sequence goes on along the minus strand of NZ_JAUFPN010000155.1, from coordinate 1,980 downwards.
CCGGGTCGAGGTTGACGCGCTGGGCGTCGTCTGCGGGCCAAACGAACGCGGAATGCCCGCTTGGCGAGAAGGCGCTGTGCTGGCAGATGTCACCTATCCCGACGCCGCAGCCGGCCTAGTACGATACCACTTTGGCCCGCTGATGCAGCAGGTGATGAAGTCTAGCCACCTCTATGCTGACATACAGCGCATGGTGCATTTCGCGCTGGACTCCAGATACGCAATAGCAATGTATGAACTGGGGTGTGCGTATTGGTGGAGAACGCAGGCCAAAGGGGAGGCCGGCGCAACTCCTCCTTGGCAAATAACTATGACTACAGAAGATCTAAGAGAGTTCCTCGGCGTGGGAAGTGCTTACAATAACTGGACCGATCTTCGTCGAAAAACGCTTGAAGCGGCTAAGAAGGAAATAGATTTTCTGGCGCCATTCACTTTTGACTGGACTGCGCACCATAAGGGGCGGCCCGTGGTGGCTGTCGATCTCACATTCGCACCGAAATCCGAAGCGGCTCAGAAAGCCGCAGCGCGAGCGGTGGCGGAAACTCCGCTGGTCAAGGATCTACGAGCTGCCGCGGAAGCAGGTAAGCGCCGGCAGGGCGCCGCTCCACAGGACGTAGTAGGGCGAGAGAGGGACCCGACGCTGTACCACGCGATTGACGAACTGCGGGCAGGCAAGCCGCTGCCGGGCACTGTCGAGGCCATGCGGAGCACCGTAGGGCAGTTGCTCACGGGTCAGGCGGCACGCCACCGGGAGCACATAGACCCCGTGGCTGCCGCGTTCGCAGCTCGAGCGGGCCAAGTTGACGATGATGAGCTGGCACCGCGACGGAAGCGGGGTCGTCCGCCAACCAAGTCGTAGTAGCGGCCTCGGCTGGGTATCCGGGGGGTGTAGCTCAATGGCAGAGCCAACGGCTCATAACCGCTAGGTCGTCGGTTCGATTCCGACCGCCCCCATCATTACCAGGACATTTCGTAACACGATGGAAAACCAGCATCGTTAATTGGGGTCCCGACATAGGAGGGAGGCTGGATTCACCCTAAGCGCGACAGACCAGGAACGCCGCGGCCACCGCACGGCCCGTCAGCCCGTCCCAATCGAACTACAGCCTAACCGCAACAGCACAGGCCCAAACGGAAACAGGGGCTTGCGGCTCGTCAGGCGGCGGTAGTTCAATTGGGACACCGGCTGATGGTCGCAGAAGGGCGGATTTCGGACCTTCGATAGCGCACACGGTTTCACAGGCTCCTTGGGCTAGTGGTCGGATCGGCGCTGATGATTCCCGATGGACCGCAACCATGCGAGGCCATCCTCGGGCTGCGTCTCGAAGCACGTGTCACCCTCCGGCAGCACGACCCAGGGCTGGACGCTGCGGGTCCAAAAATGCGCAGTCGGGCGCAGCCAAGACGTGTCGTCGAGCGTGCCCGCCCGCACCGCGACGAAGCCGCCCGGCGGCGCCGTCCCCGGTCTCACCCCGTTGCAGATCCAGGTGCCGCAACCCGCGCAAACCCATCGGGTCACCGTGCGCCCGCTGTCTGCGAGGCGCTCGAAGGACAGCGTCTCGCCTCCCGCGAAGCGGTACGCCTCGGCCGCGACCACCACCGCCGAGGAGAAGGCACTACCGGTGAGCCGCTGGCAGACGGTGCAGTGGCAGGTGTAGGTGACCAGCGGCGGCCCGGTGATCTCGTAGCGCACGGCGCCACACAGGCAGCCGCCAGTCTGCGGGAGCTTCATAGGTCGCCTTCCCCGTCTTCCCAGGAGGCAGGAGTTTCGGCCACTCGGCGGACGAAATCGAGACTTCCTCTCGCCCCAACCGACCCGCACAGCCGGAACCATCAGCCCGCTAGCGAAACTCGATGTTCCCGGCGCCGAAGTCTGGGCGAGAGTCGGCTCAGGGTCGAACTTTGCTGTAGCGGGCCGTTTGCGGTGTTCCTGCTCCATCCCGCTTAGAAGCTGTACGCGATTAAACGCTTTGCTCCGCC
>NZ_JAUFPN010000154.1 GCF_030409335.1 Paeniroseomonas aquatica | reverse complement strand
CGTAGTGCAGACCTTGATGACGCGCGGGGGATTGTCGAAGGCCGAGTGGAGCTGAATGGCACCAAGGACGCGTTCGACGAAATTGGTGAACTTAGCCCTAATCAAAGGCGGTAGGCCATCTTTCCAAATCAGTCCAAATTGATCATGCTCAGTTATCTTGAGGTCATGAGAATCGATTAAGTAGGAACCGTCGATGACCAAGTAGGCAAATCCCCTCGAATTTTCCTTCAGCGTGGCAGCGGCTTTCTGTCGAGCCAATTCATGGATGTTTTGGGACTGAGATGTCGTTTTTTCGTGGCGCACCGGTGTGAATACACTGAGTATTTGACCTCTGATGATATCATGGGCGAAGTGCTCTACTAAATATTCGAGGGGGTCTGACACCAAATGCGCGGTAGCTTGGGGGTCACTCTGGCTGGCGATCTCTACGTCCAGAGGCGGCCCATCTGGCACGCCCATCGTCTGTATCGCGTAGACCGCACGGTAGCGTGCCAGCATTAGGTCCATCCAGTCTCAATCACAGATGGCCAAGATAGAACTTAAAGAGCACAACCGCGACGGTGCAATCACCGTCCAAGGGTTTCCGGTCGGGCCCATCCTGATCTGGTTTGAGCTAGTCGGGGATCTGAGCCGTTTGCCAGCGCATCGAAGGGCATTAAATCGGGCGAGGGCTAAACCGACGCAGGGGCCGAGTATCCGGCTGTAGGAGCTACTTGTGACCATCATCGTCTCTGTGAAAATCAACGATGGCATCGTGATGGCGTCGGACAGCGCCAGCACCTTTGGCATTGGNCTGTAGGAGCTACTTGTGACCATCATCGTCTCTGTGAAAATCAACGATGGCATCGTGATGGCGTCGGACAGCGCCAGCACCTTTGGCATTGGCCAAATTTACCTGACTGCCGACAAGATCGTGAATTTAGTGAAGGGCCTGCCCATTGGAGTGATGGTGACAGGCAGCGGCAGCATCGGGCTGGAGTCTATTGCCACCCTGCTTAAAGACCTGCGCACGCGACTGGACGGTAGCAGAAAGCACGAGTGGACGCTCGACCGAAGCACCTACACGATGCAGCAGGTGGCCGAGCGCGTCAGAGAGTTTCTGTTCGATGAAAAATCGGCGGCCAGTGGTCATCAAACATGGATGCAGCTTCGGCTTTGCGGCTACTCCGCAGGCAGACCGCTGCCGGAGGTATGGGAAGTCTTCCTTCGAGAAAAAGAGTGCGATGCGGCCAAGCTGGCACAGCCTGAAGATGGCTTTGGCGTCAACTGGAATGGAGAATACGAAGCTCTAAACCGGATTGTGCTTGGCCTTGGTCAAGGATTCGGAGTTGCCGCCTTGGAACTCGGGTTGCCGAAGAACGACCTGCCCGATATCGAGCGCGCGCTGATGCGCAGCCTCTATGAGGACTTGGCGCTTCCTGCCATGCCCATCCAGGATGCCATCGACCTCGCTCGGTATTTGGTGGAGACCACCGCAGGCTTCATCCGCTTTTCCGTCCGTAAGCAGCCCAAGACGGTGGGCGGACCTGTAGAGATCGCGGCTATCACCAAGCATGAGGGCTTCTGCTGGGTGCAGCGGCGGCACTTCTACACCACATTGCTGAATCCGGCTCAACAGCAGCAGTAGCACGGTAA